>NZ_VCDZ01000034.1:0-21957 GCF_005845405.1 Escherichia sp. E4930
CAGACAAAGCGCCCGTCTGACGTACAGTGTGAAATACCACCTTTAGCACCCGAGCAGGGTTTTCTTCCCCGCGCAGCATCTGCCTGAACCGAAAATAAAAGCCCCACGAACAGAAAACAGATAATTTTCTTCATTTTAAAACTCATACATTGTTATTGCTGATATGCCCGAGTTATCAGGATTATGAAACATTCAGCCAGCGTTGTCATAAGCCAGAATAATGTCACATTCACACCTGACATATATCCATCGCTGTTTATTTCTGTTCTGCCCTCCCTGCTCCGGCTCACGTCTGAACGTAGCGCTGCTGTTTCAGATGGCGCAGCAACACCCTGCCCTCCGGCATAAATGTTGTTCCGTAACGAACCAGCCCGGCATCTTTAAGTTCTGCATCAATGACATAATGCAACTCACCAGGCTGAGTCTGCTCCTGCATGGTCACGTCAACACGCTTAATACGTGGCTCATACTTCAGCAGAACATCTGAAAGCACGCGCATCAGTTGATGTGCTGTACCCGGCATTCCCTGCAGAATGGTTGTCATATCCGGCAGACCATAATCCGGAAGATGCTTAAGGCTTCCGGCCCGGGTATTCAGAATACGCTGCATGTTATCGAGCACCGAAAGAATAACCTGCTCTTCCTCACCGACCTGGTTTAACGCCAGCCCGCCAGCAAAATTGCCATAGAGAATTTCATAAAGGGAAGGACGCGGCATCACTATTTATCCTTCACCGGTAACAGCGTCAGGGTGTTACCGGATACTTCAATAAGACGGGGCGTGTCCGGTTCAAGCTCATCCCGGCTCAGCACCACCCGCCAGGTATTTTTCTTCTGGTCAGGCTCCAGAAACATTGCTGCCACACCGGTAAATTTCGCAGCATCATCCAGAGGCATATCCACGGTTACTGAGCCACCTGGCTGCATCCATACATCTTTCTGTGCAATGATATCACCTGCCAGAATTTCACTGTCCCCCGTAAAAAGCGCCTGATAATCCGCGCTGTCAAAATTCCGGTTGTCTTTAAGCTGATAAATCCGCACCACAACCGACAGGGGAATACCGGCAGCACTGGTGTTAATGGCCTCCCTTGCTCGAATATCCAGGTGAAGTGTTTTTATCTGTCGGTAAAACAGGGATTTCGTGGCAGATACCGTACCGTCTGCCACTCTTTGCGTCAGGCCACACCCTGATAACGACAGGGAAAACAACGCAATAATCAGACCGTAACCAGCCTTACCAGAGATAATCGCCATTTTCCTGAGTCTCCTTACGTTGATAATGTTCCTGAACCCGCTGATAACGCCCCAGACTGATGGTCATGACGCGTGCCGCTGAAGTCGTTATCTTTGCCTGTGTTCTCATTACTGCCGTGCGCCCCAGTTGCGGACTACCGGCTGCCGGCCGGCAACTGAGCCGGGCATCCGGTAACAGTGAACGCTCAACACAAAGTTGCAGACGTACATCCAGACGGCTTCCCAGATAAACGTGCAACAACGCCAGCAAATCAGAATACAGCTGCCCACCCGGTAACCAGCCCTGTACCTCACTGCCCGTCTGTGTTGAAAGCTGTAATAACACCTGTCCGTTCACATCCGTGGCATGATCGCCCATCACCGGGCGACTCTTCAGACTGACCGGATGATGAACACGCATGGCCAGCGGTGTTTTCAGCGGGATCCGTCGTCGGTCATGATGCCAGACACGGGCCTGTGTTCCGGGAGCCAGCAGCGTTACCAGTGATGTCAGCCCTTCAGCTGTTCTTCCGGGTAACAACATCAGGGGCAATAACGCCAGAAAACGCGATACCGGCGTGGCAATATTCTGTGCACATCCGGGGATCCCCAGTCTGGCCAGACCGAGCAGATACTGAGACGTTTTATCCTGCCCTCCCGCCTCAAAGGTGGCCGGGTACGAATATTTGCGCCAGATACGGTAATACTGGGTGATCAGACGATGACTGAATATATCGAGAAAATCCGCTGCCGCCTCATGGCCTTCCCGCTGCTGTGCAATATCACTGATATAGTGTGCCGGCAACGGAGACGTGACCCCGTAAAGTCCCATAAACGTCACATGTACAGTGGGTGGCAGATGGGATTCTTCAGGAATTACAGCGTCTTTTATTTCACTCGCAGGAAACCCCATTCCCGGGTATGGGCAAAAGCGAACCGCTTCCTGACGGGCCTGCCAGCCACTGCCAATGGGAGGCTGGTCTGGCTGGCTTTGTTCCAGCAACTGACAGAAGCGGTAAAAATTAATATACGGAAGCTGTTTCCGGTAACGGGTAATTAACCGGGCAGGCGCGGACTGTGATTTTCTTTCCACCGGATGCATTTTCCTTCAGGCTGAACAATCAGTGTGAGCTGATTGAACTGATTCATATCGGCATACAGGGCCAGGAAACGGTTGAGCATTTCGCCAAACAGGTGAACATCTCCCTCTCCGGCAAACCCGTTGCCATCAAGAGTTACCTCCATATCAAGCCCCCGGAGCAGAAACCCCTTTTCAAAACGCTGAATACGATGATGCTGTACAGCCAGAATGGCATCAAGCCGACGGTGATTAAGTTCATCGTCCCGCCAGTTATAAAGCGCCAGCGTGCCACGCAGCACTTCCGCACTGCTCAGCATGTTAAGAAATCCTGTCCCCAGATGACTCATCACCCGCCAGTGAAAACGATCTTCTGTCGGCGGATAAACCGGTAGCGTGGGTTTACAAAGATTACGTACACTGACCGGGGTCTGCAGTACCTGTTCACACCGATCAAGCAGCGTACTCTGCAACGCACGGCGGGGAAGCTGACCATTGGTACCTGTAATACGTAATGAGAGCGTTTCCCGCTCCGGCATCCGATCCGCCTCCCACCGCTGGCCACCAAGGATAAGCCATGTGTCATACATCCCCGTGACACCCCGCTTCACCCGGGTATGATAATAACGTTCGGGTGCATCATGGCGCAGCATTCCCCCACGATGACGGAAACTGGTAAAAGGCACGTACTCTGCACTGCCGGTTCGCCCGGAGCCCGTCACCGCATCCACTGAATATATCTCCGTATACCCATCCTGCAGACGCTTCGGGCGCAGCAGGTATTCGCTCTCCAGCCCATTGATGATGAGTGGATCGGCTTCAAGCGTAAAAAGGTTAATCACCGGCACACAATGCAGACACAGGGCATCGTCTGTCACAGGTAAATCTGCCGGCCAGGGCTGACTCAGCACCACCTCAAGATCAAATCCGGAAATACCTGCCGGCAGAGAAACATTCTCCAGTCCGTTCAGATGAACAAACATAAACTTTTCCCGAAAGGTGAAATATTCCAGCAATAACTGATACCCACTGAAAGCACTGTCACCTTTCGGCCACAGCCGATCTTCTTCTGCAAAACCGCCGGGTGAAAACCATCCGTCAATGCGGATCCGCTCATCATTTCCCGGCAGCCTCAGATACAGCGCAGCCAGACGCTTTGTCATCATCAGATGAAGGGTGCTGCTGACCGGGGCTTCTGCTGCCAGATACAGGCTCAGACGATGCAAATCGACCTGAGACCAGTCAGCCAGTTCACTGCAGGCAAAACCTATTTTCAGCACTGAGCGCCCGTCCGGCTCCGTAGTCATGACGACCTTCTCCACTGCCAGTGGATTCAGTGGTATGGCCCGGGTGGTACGGTAACGACAGACTGTATTTCCGGAGCCAACAGGGCGGGAAGTCACTTCCAGTCCGGCTGGTACGGTTTCAGCCATTTTCATGACGGATAACCGGGGAGTCAGTGCCACCACCGACAGGGACGGGATAGTACGCAGGTAATGAGGCCAGAGCATACTGACCAGACTTTCGGTGAGTTCCGGCAAATCATCGTCAATTTTCTGGCGCAGTCGTCCCATGGAAAAGGCAAAACCTTCAAACAGGCGTTCCACGCAGGGATCAGGCGTACCAGCTTTATCAAGATCCAGCATCGCCGCCCGATCGGGATGAGCCTGTGCAAACGCCTTTCCGGCTTCACGCAAATAACGCATTTCAGCGTCAAAATAACGCAGGGTTAAATCGTCCATTATCTTCTCAGAATAAAGCTAACTGTTCCGGAGACTCGCGCTCTGACTTCAGCCATGCCTCAAACAATCGTCCGAACTGAACGGCAAGTCTGATTTCCATAAGCGTGTTACAGGCTAATATAATTATCAGAAATATTATCACCAAATAAATCAGAAAAAATAAATGATATAATACTGTCTGATACCCCTGAGAAAAAGGGGCTATCGTGCTCCATCCAGAAATAATCAGAATCCCGGAAGACAAAACACCAAATATAAAAATTGCCAACTGCGACCTATATACACGTTTAAAATTAATACTAAAATCGTTATCTGAAAACATTCCTAACACAGGATATTTAAGAAAATAATGCAATCTTACATCCATTGAACAGATATTTTGGTCTGACATGTAACGAATGAGCTGATTACAATGCCATACTGGCAAATAAATCCCCATCTGTTCATAACAGAGTTTTATTCTTACCAGTGTATTTTTCGTTGCTGGCTCTTTTGTCAGTTTGTCAATACGGGCAAGAAGGGACTCCTTTTCAGATACAGGGATTTTCTCAAATCTGTATTTCCTGATATTCGGCGCATAGCCATAATGCTGCACAAACCATTTGACAAGAGGAATAATAATGATCGACAGAAGCGGTAACACCAGATTTTTAACTATATCCTGAAATGTTTTGTCCTGAAGATAATGCATGACAGACATCTCATGAGCTCCCCGGATTGCACAACACGGCAGCTCTGGCAGCATCAATGGCGATGAGCCCAGCAAGAAGATGTTCCATATCAGGCTGCAGACGCACCCTGTCACTTTCAGTTTTTGCGGACTTCATACGTAACAGTTTCAGGCGGCGGGCTTTTACCTCAAATACCAGTTCACGTTCCCATTGTGACAGGGTCAGCCGGGTTGCACGTTCATCCAGCTCCGCAAGCAGGTGCAGGGCAAGGTCATTTTTTCCTGTCTGTTCGGCAACACGGGCCATCAACAGGCGCAGTAACCAGTTGCTGCGGTCAGACTGAATACCGGGACGTGCCTGTAACCAGCTTAAAGCGGCTTCTGTTCCTTCATTATCCGCAATCTGCAGGGCTTCCGGCTCAAGAGATAAAATGTCGTTATCTCCGGAGGCTGCCGTTATCGTTACAGAAGGTTCTTCCGCCCAGCGTTCACCACACTCCATCACCTGCTGCTGTATCCAGCTCAGCGTCACGTCATCGGCAAACGGCATGCCGTCGTTAAAAGCCAGTGTCTCAAGCCCCGGCAGGCGCAGAAGCAATCCTTTCAGGTCATACTGAATAATGGCAGCATAATTTTCTTTTCCGGTCTGCAACAGCGCCTGATGAATATACCACTGCAGGTCCAGCCACAGATGACTGGCTCCCCGGGCAAACATATCGTCACACTGCTCAAGCAGTGACAACCAGTTCTGCTGCAGATACAACCGTTTCAGTGACGCACGCCGGTCCGGCCCCGGTGGTGCAATACGGGTCCGTCCATCTGCTGATAACGGCGGTAACTGATGCAGCGTGTCATGCCGGACGCTTTTCATCAGCCGATGAGCCGCCAGCCAGCCCTCAGGCTGGTCACGCAGATATTTTGCCAGAACACGAGCCTGTGACAGCAGTTCCTGTCCGGAGGTGATGGCAGATAATGCCGTGACGCTGCCGGATGTTACCGCCGGTGCCGGCGCGGCAGCCTCCTGAGGCACCACTGCATCAACACCACCGGCCTTCATCAGGCGATTTTCAAGTGCCTGATATAACCCGTTCAGCACCGGGGCGGAAGCCTCATCCGTAAAGGTCTGTTCTGCCAGCCACAGCGCCCCGGCAATACGCAGGGTATCCGCCTTCACCACCTCCGGATACAGAGACAGACTGTCCAGTATGCGGGCACTGCATAACCACTCCAGCGCCGCCTTCCTGGCCCGTGACCGTTGTGGATGCAGGTGCTCACCAAAACGCTGCAACAAACCGGTCAGCAGCTCCAGACCGTCGGCCAGACCTTTTTCACCATCCTGCCGCAGACGGGCCCAGATATACCAGGTTGCCACCCGGATATCTTTGGTTCTGGTAGTCAGTAATTTTTCCGCAAGCTGGCTGACAATTCCGGCATCGGCTCCGGAGAGTTTATTGACCTCTTCACGCATCTGCTGAAAATCATCATCGTACCCCGCATCATCACCTGCGGGATTATCTGGCGTCACGGGAGCAAGCCATTTATCCCACAGCGCAATACGCGCCTGAGCCGGTTCAGCCACATCCCGGGGTGTCGTCTGGCATACACTGAGGAGCGAATGAATGGAAGCCATCAGTCAGTCTCCTCCACGGAATCCCCGGCATCTTCGTCATTGCCTGTGAACGCCGATATACCGAAGAGTTCGAAAACCGTTTCCGGCAGAACAAAATTACGGAGTTTCAGCAATACAAGCGGCCCTTCCCCCGCTTCAGTTCGCAGTGTGTAATTCAGCATACGACCGTCCTGCGCCTGCCAGCTCAGGCTCCAGCCACTGGCAACGCCCGGTGCGGCTTTCCGTCGGGCCATCTCAAGCAGACGTATCAGCCCCCAGCTTCCCGGCAGGTCTGCATACTGACGGGTACCGGCCTGAGTGCTTACCCAGCTTAAACTGGCGCCAGGTGCTTCCGTATCAGCCGGCCAGGTAAATCGCTTCCATACCGGCATCTGATTAACATAAATCAGTTTCTGATTATCGGTTATCAGCGTCGTCTGCATCACACCGGCAGCAGTTCCCGGGCGCAGCTCAAAATGCAGCCCCGCGTTACCTGTGGTGAACGCCACATCCGCTATTTCACTCAGGGTATTGATGGCTTTCAGAAACGCAGGGTTGAATGTCAGCCCCCGGGTATTAATGGTATCCGGTACCCATCGATTGCCTTCCCTGCGCAACACACCACTCAGGTTATTCTGCAGAAAACGGGCAATACGTCCCGTGTCCGTATTCAGGTATTTTGCCAGCAGGGGAAGCGAAGCATCGCTGCTGACATTTTTAAACGGATAACGCCCGGAAAATGCATTATTCCAGCCATCCACCACCGCAGTACGCCACCGGGTATTCAGACTTTCTGCCGCGGGTGTAAGAACCTGCTGCCACGCCTGCTCCATCGGGCGAACAAAGACCGTCTGTCCGAAGCCATACCACTCCTGTCCGAGTCCGGCAGCGGCCAGGCTGCCGTAATCCCGGGTATCGGTTAAATCAACCGATTTCCCCTGCAATACTGTCTGTGCCAGCATCTGCATCATGGCCTGCGGGTCAGAAGAGCCGGCAATCTGTTGCAGACGCAGACGAACCTGTGTAACCCGGGTCAGATACGTCTGCAGATTCAGCATATCCGCGCTGTTGTTCTGATTATCCATCAGTGCAAGCACCGGCCCGAAAGTCGTCGCCAGAGGACCGTGAAGCCGGCTTTCCTGTGCTGTCACTGGTTGTTTTTCCTGTGAAAGCAGGTTTCTGGCAGATTTAACCAAGGAATCCGTAACCGCTTCCCGGGGCTGACCAGTACGCCCCTGAACCGCCAGCGTATTCATGAGTGCAACCAGGGGGGACTGGCGCACATCAGCCATCAGCGTCAGCTGCTCTGTCACATCAGACAGCGTCTGAGCCTGGCGTAACTGCAGGCTGTTCAGAAAATTCAGCCAGGCATTACGGCCTCTTCCCAGGCCTGGCGGGTAAACATACCGGGGACCACTTCATCTGTAAAAAAGAGGCGGGAGACATCTGTATCACCGGTCATATCCGTCAGACGCATATCCGCAAACTGATGTGCCACCCGTGCCAGCATTTTCTGATACAGCATGGCATCGCTGTTCTGTGTTCCCAGATGGCGAAGCAGCAGAGTCCTGCTCTGGCTGACCAGCTCTTCATCAGCCGTCAGCTTCCACTGAGGATGGGTAATAATTCCGGAGGCATAATACGCCAGCAGCGTCGGGCCGTTAGCCTGCCAGAAACCAGCACTCACACCGTCACGCTGTGGCCATTCCCGCATGAGCGTACGACTGAACCAGGCGGGCTCCATATGTTGCGGTTGCGCCAGCATCAGATACAGTCTGAGCTGGTCATAGGCGACTTTTGCCATTTCCCCCCGCTGCGGACTGTCCGGAGGAAGACGAATAAATGTCCTGAGCTGCTGCTCAAGATGAGCAGCAGCGGCATCACGCAGTAAAAGATGTGCATTTTGTGCATAAAGGGGCATTACGACCGCGAGCAGGTCTGCATTCTGATTCATACCGGCCCGCAGGTACCATGGCGCCCCGTGCTCCTCACGATACTGAAGGCGGACCAGGGATTTCTGCAGATTCAGCAACGCCTGCAGACGTTCTGCAAGAGACTGTTGCTGGTTCTGAACTGGACGAATCTGTTCCTGCACTTCAGCAACCAGACTCCGGTTTGCCAGAAAGGAAACCACCATTCCGGTTCCCTGAGCCATCATCAGTATGACCGCCATAACAATCAGACTTCTGCGCCAGTTATGACCTGTGCGGGAAGGCTGTAGCCGGACAGGTAATTGCTGCACTGTCTCCGGCAACGCCTCCCAGCGTTTGTCCATGCCCCAGTGATGCGGCACGCCACGTTCAGCACCGGCTGATGGCTGGCTGAACACCACCCCGGCAAGCGGCTGCGGGCGGTACGGGTTGAGCATCACCGACAGGGGAGCCACGACGCTGTCCGGTTCACGAATCAGTTGCTCAGCAAGCGTCAGCAGGAAGTTGTGTTTCACGTCATCACAGGTCTGTTGCAGACCCTGTGAGATCAGCGCTGGCGTTAGGGCAGTAAGTTGCTCAGCCAGGCCTTCCGCAGTACATCTGTCAGGCAGCAGACACCCCGCCGCCTGTACAACTCGCCCTTCCGGCTTACCGGCCCGCAGATGCAGGGACCAGACGTACAGGGGAAGTTTCCAGCCGAGCGTATCCATACGGGCGCTGATGGCATGCGACAGGGAATCCATGGTGCTGTCAGGCGGCACCGGCAGCGGCGGCTTCAGCCCAGGTGAGGAGAGCTGGTCAAAGGCCGACGTCACCCACACCAGGCCATCTACCGGACGACGGCGCAGCTTACGCAGCGCGGCCAGCCAGGCACTGTCAGCTGGGGTATTGAGGTCACCGCCCCATAGTAACAGCGTACCGCGATCTTCCAGCCAAAGCTGGGCCGTCAGGCCCGGGGTCAGTTGTTCCACCTCTTCGGCAGTGCCGGTTATGAGCAGAATGCGGATTTTACGTCCCCAGCGACGGCCGTAGAGACTACGCATGGCTTTACGGATGGTGTCGACGGTAAAACTCCGCGGTGCGGTCTGTTCAACGCGGCCTTCACTGGTCGGCAGTTCTTTCTTACGTTCAGCCTGAAAACGTGACCAGCGTTGTTTGAACGCTAACCCAATAGCCCTGCCATAACGAATTAACAACAACAGGATCATCGCCCCGACAATACACAGCGTTTTTAATCCATCGCTGTTCAGGCCAATTGCGTCCCCATGCGACCAGATGGCCCATGCCAGTAGAGCAGTAATGATCGCTGTAAAACCGAGGCCTCCCCAACTGCCACGCCACGCCGAACTATCCTTTGCCATTCGCCTGCTCTCCTGTTGTGACGGTATTCATAAATCGCTGTTTTTTATCATCAGAAAGCATCAGGCAGTTCCCCGTCAGTGTCACAATATCACTGGCGACAGCGGCCATAATCCACGGCGAGAAGGGGCCACTGCGTCCTGCGTACTCTTCCAGCCAGTGACACTGGTACGGTTTCCAGTGGCCTTCGTAGTTTTTAGCGCTCCCCAGCAGCGTGGAAAATACCTTGCCCCACGCAGTATCGTCCCCGAGAAGCACGTCTGTTTTGATAGCCTGTGACTGAATGGATAAAAAGGTATCAAAGGCTTGACTAAGATCTTCTGCCGGCTCAATTGACATGGGCCGTAGCAGACGGGCATGATGCCCGAAGTGGTATTTAGTGGCCACATCGTCAGAGGTCAGTAGCAGGGCTGCCAGCGCATCACTGTAAACGTCGCCCCCCTGCATCTGATGAATCAACAACAACTCGACATCCAGCGTCGGCGTTTTGATCCGCTCTTCAACCGACGAAAAGGAGCGGGTATTCAGGATCGTCAGGAAAGGTGCTGAGAGCGTGAGGCCGAAATGTTGGATCCAGGCGGCAGAAAAAGCCTTCTGCAAATGATCTTCGGGATCCGAAGCATCAGTGAGCAGTGTTACCCCAAATGGCAAATCAGCACAGTGTTGTATGAGTGATTCCTCAAGGCCACCAAGAAGGGCCGAAAACACATTTTCTCCCAAGGGGAGCGCGATACGCCTGCCAAGCGCATTGCTCTGTTCAAGCTCAGCAGGAGACTGTATAAAGCGCGCGGGCGTGAGTTCAGCGGGCAGGATCACCCTGCTGTACAGAACCGCCAGATAGCGTCCTGCCCAGTTAGTCCATTGTTGCTGCGCATATTCCGCTTCATCGGACTCAAACTGATGTTTGTCCATCGCATGGTTATACAGCCAGCTTCGTAAGCAAATTATCACTAACCAGAGAAAGAGTGGGCTTCCCGCTACGATCCAGAGATTAAATTTTTGCAATATTCCCAGAAACTGATTGGTATGGAGAACAAAAAGGAGCACTCCGGTGATTATTGCAACGAGACAGGCCATCAACCACAACATGGTTGATGGCTCTTCCGGCTCTGCGGTGATAGTGGCTTTCTGGCGTTCCCAGCTCATTATTTATCCTACTGAACAGTCCGGCGCACTGGAGATAACATGGCAGCCGCATTCACATTCGCACCCATCAACGACAACTTGTTTGCCATCAGATATCCATTCCGGAGCCCCTTCGATAATGGCATTGATACCATGTCCATCGACAGGACAATTAATCTCGTCGCCAACAAGTGCTACCTTTTTTCCATTCACGATCATGGTCGAAGAAGCAGAAATAACTTCGCCACCATGTGTTGTTTTATCTCCGAGTAATACAAATCCTTTGGACATATATCCTCCAATCAATATCATTTTCAATGTTAATTTTCTACACAGCGAAAACCATTACCAGGACCTTCATAATCAGGTTCGCTTTTCCCTCGTGTAATATCATACAAACCAAACATGGAACCCAAATAACCTCGAATCACTTTTTTGTCACCTTTATCTGGTCCTTGCGGATTTTTTTCAGGTGAGTTTTTATAATAATCTTCCGCATACCAGTCATTCATCCATTCATTTCCATTACCCATCATGTCATATAAACCTAAAGGGTTTGGAGGATACGAACCGACTGGAGCCATGTCATGAGTGAAGTTAAGTTTGTCATCTGGATCGTCAGGATTATATTGATTGTCACTATTTGCAAACTGGAAAAACTGGCCTCGGCTACGAGCTGCATATTCCCATTGCGCCTCGGTAGGTAAAGTAATAGATTTTCCTGAGACTTCCCCAATCCATTGACAGAAAGCTTTAGCATCATTCCAATTTACTGAGGCAGGGTAATGATCTCCTGTTGGTTTTCTAAAACGCTCACTTGTACTTTTTTTTGCGGCCCATAGATAATATTGATTCTTATCTTTTCCAGTTAATTTAATCCATTTATTAAAGTCGCCCCAGGTTACTTTGTTTTTTGTTATTTTAAAATCAGACAACTCAACCCAGTGTAATGGTTTATTGTCCTGAGCAGGGCTAAATGGCAATTTTTCTCCTACCAGAGGGCCAAAATCTCCCATTTGGAAACGCCCCCCTTTAACAGAAATCATGGAGTTAACAATCTCATCAGCGAATCGCTTCTCACTACCTGCATTACCTTTCGCATTATCACATCCAATGAGAACGACACCTGATATAAAGGTAATGATAATTTGCTTGCATTTACTCATGACAATCAAAGGTTCATCATTAAATATATTAATCAATTTTCTACACAACGAAATCCATAACCGGGCCCTTCTGTTTCCGGTTTATTACTTCCTCGCGTGATATTATACAAACCAAACATTGAACCTAAGTAGCCTCTGACCACTTTTTCCGTTCCATTAGCTGGCCCCTGGGGATCTTTTTCAGGAGAATGTTGGTAATAATCCTCAGCATACCAGTCATTGATCCAATCGTGCCCATTACCCATCATGTCATAAAGCCCCAATGGATTGGGTGGGAAAGAACCAACTGGAGAATAGTCGTGAGTAAAATTAAGTTTTGAATCGGGAACACTTAGGTCATAGACATTATCACTGTTAGCAAATTGTCTAAATTTACCACGACTTCGTGCAGCATATTCCCATTGTGCCTCAGTAGGTAAGGCGATTTTTTTTCCTGTAACGTCGCCAACCCAGTGACAAAAATCAAAAGCATCTTTCCAGTTAGCAACCGCAGGGTAATCATCACCAATGTACTTAAGCATACGTTCATCGTATTTACTTTCAACTTTTCTATTTGAAATTTTCTTATAATATTTATTGGTGTCTTTGTTAGTCATAGATAGCCATAAATTAAACTCCCCCCAAGTTATTCTATTTTTTGTCATTTTAAAATCCGTTAAATCAACCCAGTGAAGCGGCTTGTTATCATTATCAGGACTAAACGGTAGTTTTTCTCCAATGAGAGTTCCAAAATCTCCCATTTGATAACGCCCACCTTCAACTGTCACCATTGAATCAACAATCTGCGAAGCTAATTTACTTTGTTCTTTTCGGCTTTTTTCTTCATTGCAACCAGTAATAACGAAGATACTAATGGCTATAATAAAAGTAACTTTATTCATTTACTCACCTCCATGCCATTAACAACAACCCTAGTGCAACTCTCCATCAAAAAAGGAGAAACCTCTACTAATGATTTCAACTCATTACCACGAATATCTATTGATTCTGGCAAGCTTTCATATATTGAAATTAAATTTTTAGCGTAATGACTGGGAAAGACTTTAACTGTGGATGAATTTGGGATGATATTTCCTACCCCATATGTTTGAACCTCTTCTCCCAATGCAAGAAAATCTGCTACCTTCTGTTGATTTGATTGCCATGAACCAGAGATTTCGAATGTTTTAGATAGGTGCTGCATAACATTTTCATAATCTCGTTTTGACTGAATCCAACGTAATGACAACAGCACAGCCCGTTTTCTTGCACTATATGTCACCAGACCTTCACACTGAGTTTGGGCATGGCTTGCGGGGCTGGCAACATCATCCCAAAAATTTCGCTCGATCAACGAAGCTATTGCTGCACCTTTACTTTCGGGAGGTGAATACTTTAAACATTCTCCTTGTGTATCTAAAATGTGCTCCATTAACTGTACACGCCGTTCCTTTTCATCCCAGCTATCTCTTAACTTTTCTAATAACAGGTCTGTCTCTTTTCCTAAATTATTAGCCAACTGATTAACGCCGTACATACCGATAAGCAGCGGTAGAGCACAGAATGCATAAAAATCGCCTTCTCTGATTACATTCTCTGATAGTTTAATGTAATCAGCATTACGAAGCATATAAGTTAAACAGGGCATAAAATCAGTCATAATCGCTATACCATCTATATCAAAAGCGACACTTCCTTTTCCGCCGCCCCCCCAGCACATGCCACCACGAGCAAGAACTTTAACTCTTCCATTTTCATAACTGAACCTAAAGGTACCACTCCATCCCACCCCAAATTGGGCTGCAGTACCTACAGCAACCTTCGCTAACTGTGTATATTTTGATTTTTTATTGTCGGGATTTAACCACTTAATCGAACCAGCCAAGTTTACTGATGCCTGGGCTCCGGCAAAGACGGTTAATTCCCCTGTTACTTCCGGCTCTTTCACCATCTGGCTGATATCAATTTTACGTTGTCCGGGAGCGGGAACTGCTCCATCACCTGAAGGGCCCGGGACGCCTTTTGCCCAGTTGCTTTTCACCGATACCCCCAACTCAACACCTAAGCTTGCACCAACACTGCCCGCCAAAGTCAGTTCAAAATCAAAACGTAATACCCCCAGGCACCCCATTCCTCCGCCCATTTCAGGCTTCAGGGGATAAGTCATCGTAATACCATGTATGTCCGGAAGTGACAGGGTTAATTTACTTTTAGACTCAGCGAGGGCGAGACTTGCATATGCACTCGCTTTTCCGCTGGTGACAGCTTCTTTTTTTATTTTTTTACCTTGATTACGAAAATCCACTTCAAACGGATTTAATTCTTCCGTCAGACCTGCCCCATAAGTCCAGCGCATAAGCTGAGACTGAGCATCAAAACCAAATCTATCTCCCTGATAAGGGGAATGTTTGAGGCTGTCATTCATATCCCTCGCCCATTGCCCAAGAATACCTGTATGCTGTTCTAATAAATCCTGCTCAACTTTCAGCATTTTTGGTTTTACTTTGCTTATCTGCGTTTTCAGCTTATCGTAATCGATCTTTTCTCTTGTCCTTGTATTTCCCTCATTATCAGTATATGTCTCTGATATAACAAAGCTCTTACCACCGGATTTTTTATCACTATTTTCAAGCGGATAGCGTCGCCATTTGCTGTCAATTTGATCTGAGCGGACATAAATGTAACGAACACCTTTCATGCCACCCCGGACTTCGATTAACTCCATCAGGCCAACAACACTTTTGCTGCTATTATCAAGGAGTGTGGTCTTCGGAAGCTCCTCTATTGCTGAAAGCGTCATCAATTTAACTTTCAATTGTTTATTCAGTTCATCGAGCCGCTGAACTTCCTGTTGTATTTGAGTTTGCAGTGCGGCACGTTCACTAATTTGCCCCCAGTTTAGTCTGGTACACTGTGAAGTTAAATCATCAATACGCATCTGCGTATCAACCTGGTGGCCTAACAGTTTATTCAGGGCATTACTTTCCTGTTCCAGTTCATCGCCGTCAACAGCCAGAAATGTTTCGCTGTCAGCGTGAAAATAAAGGCGGGTACCTGATACATAGCTGGCTTTAATGCCCTTTGCCTGCATCCCTGTTTTGCCACTACCATGAACGGTTGCTGTATTCCCCATGAAGGCAACTCCTGCTATTTGTGTTCTGATTAAATCAGGATTTCTTATCCAAGTTCAATTTTGAGCTTTTCAGATAATGCCGTGAATATTTCAGCTGTATTCCCGTCTGAATCCGTTATACCGGAAAAAACATCGCCTTTACTGGTCGTAATGCGATAGCGCGTATTCGGAGCAGGCTGTCCTGTTTTTTCGTCGTGCGCAACAAAATATTCACTGTATCCACCGGGAAATTCCGGTACGGAAGAGGTATAGTTTGCGGTTCCCATTTTCTGCGCATTAGCACATTTCCACAGCACATTACCTTCACAACCCAGAATGATGTTCTTACCCGTTATCTGGATAAATGAGCCATCCAGGTTTTTTAGCACGACATCTTTCGCCGCCGTGATTTCAACCCGCCCTTCCGTGCTGGTTACGGTCACATCCTTTTTGGCTATCGCATCAAGCGCATCATCCTGAGCCTGAATTTCTACTTTGCCCTTAGCAGCAAAGAGTTTCATCCCGGCTTTACGGGCCAGCATGCTCACAGCTTCACCGGCCGCCACCGTAAAGCGCTTCAGCGCACTAATATCAGTGTTTTCCTGGGACGTAATCCCCACACTGGCACTCCCTGACGCCATGCGAACTGCTCGTGGACTGGTGATGCTCACCCCTTCCGGCGCATTCAGCACCATTCCCGGCCGGGCCAGGTCTTTCAGGGCGTCCGTCAGCTTAACCTGGCTCTGAATATCTGCTGGCAATGCCTCTGCCGTTTCGGCAGCATCAGAGAGACTTCTGGCAATACTTAATGCATTTTCCAGTTGAGCTATCGCTTCCTTCATCGACAACATCTTATCGCTGGCAAACGGCTGTTTATCGGCGGTAATAAACACCCCAGCACCACCGCGAATGGAAATATGCCGATCGGTGCGCAGTTCTGCCCCCTCACCACGAAGCTCCCTGGAAGCGTCTACATTGTGACCTAAATTAAGCTGCGTCTTCCCCCCGTACTCAGTACTGAGCTTGATATGCTCCTCACCGCGTTTGTCCTCCATCCGCAACTTGTTATTTGCCGGCGTACGGATAACATTGCGCGTACCGTTCTTATCGGTAACGTGATCAACATGACGTGAATCATGCAGGGCATGCGCAATATAGGGACGATCCGGATCACCTTCCTCAAAGGCAATGGCCACTTCCGTTCCCTGAATCAGCGGAAAATGAAAACCATAAGCATCACCACTGTAGGGTTTGGCCAGACGTACCGGCATGCTTTCCTGTCCCGGATTTTTATCATCACGGTCAGCATCAAATTTCACCCGGTACATACCTGATGCATCCTGCCAGGCGTAGATATCCCCTTCTTTTGCACTGGCCACACGGGCCGTCATGGTACCGGTAACTTTCGGACGCGGCAGTAAAGGAGGACGCCAGCAAATAACTTCACTGTAAGGAACGCCCTTCAGTACAACTTGCAGGGCATCCTTGCGACTTGCAGAAAAACCGACACAGGTAAGCAACACCGGATTGCGCAGCAGCGTAGGTAACGTCGGCGGAAGACTGTCGGTGATAGTCAGAACCTGAGCAGGTGCCAGCGTGGCGTCTGTACTGTTGCCGGTTATCCGTACCTGTTCCGCCAGATAACGTTCATGACCAAGGCGGGCATAAAAATTGGCCGTCTCCGGCACCGGGTCGATTTTATCCCCCCGTTCCAGATGACGGAAATGGTAGTGGTACACCTCACCATAGTTAATTCCGTCACCATCACCATGCGTCATGTCTGCCGGGGCGGACTGCAACAGATATTGTGCTTCACGATGGTTATAAGCCTTTGTGGTGACACTGGCCTCTGCCACATTGTGCGTCACATTCAGCCCCCACACTGAATCCGCTCTGTTATCATTCATTCCGGACGGACTGTTTATCGCCAGCGTCTTATCAAACGTCAGCGCTGCCTGGCTGTCACCAAAATGCACCACTTCCGTCTGCGTGTCCGGTTGCAGGGTGAAAAAATAAAAAATCCCCACTTCAGCCAGCAAACGCTGAATAAATTGCAGGTCACTTTCCTGATACTGGTTAATCTGTTCACGCTTCGGATACGTTTTTTTGAGACGGAACTCAAACTCCCAGCCTTTCAGGCCGTGCTCCTGGAGAACCTCTGTCACCACCTCCGGCACCGATTTGTTAACGAAAAATCGGTGAGAACGATGCTGCCTGTCCAGTAGTTTAATAAATGGTTCCAGTATCACCTGGTATTTTGCCTGGTCGGCGGAGCCCGATATACGGCGAAAATCTGTAATGACACCATGTACTACTTTCTGGCTCACCTGCTCCTTAAGCCCTCCCGTACCCATTGTAAATGTGGCTGATTTACGCAGCAGCAGCCCGGCATCCAGGTCGTTGTCAGTACTGGTAAAATTGATGATGTAATAATAGGTCTGACTCATCTCCTCCCTGCCGCTGAAATGCTCAACATCCAGTGGTGACGGGCAGGAGGGAATAATTAAATGGTAACGATTCAGGGAAGCAGAGATAGTTTTTGAAAGTGTATCTGTCAGACTCATATTGTTAACTCCATGTCTGTACCGGTATTGAACTGCAATTATATAATGATGACCGTTAAACTTTATTTTCAGAGAGAATTACTGATAATCATCCCATTCATCGTAAATATATGCATATGCAAATCGATACATCAGATAACCGACAAAAAATAACGCAACAGAGAGCCCTCCCCACAGATATTTAAATTCAGAAGATGAGAGAAAAAAGAACCAGACTGTAAATACAATACCCGACGCACCTAACCCCATACCTGCGCCACGGATAAATCGGGAAAGCATTATAAGTAATGTTCTTTTTATCTTCATAAACCACCGAAAAAATATTCGCATATCCGGTCAAACTCAGCCGAATTTCGGTCTGCGACAATACAGGCTCGTTCAAACGGGCGCACAATATCTTCAACAAGAAAGTACAAAAGGTCCAAATTCCCCTGAGCTTTCAGCTTATCATGCAACACCGGATTTCTGTCTTTCAGAAAACGGGATGTGTAAATCGCACGCGATGTCTCTGCGCCAACAGATAATAACAATCCGGCAAAACTCCCTGCAAAAAAAGCAGCCAGCCCTCTGGATACCAGAACCTCTCCCAGTTTAACCCCGGTCAATTCAGCAAATGCCATTCTACCTGCCAGATCTCCTGAAACGTTCTTCACAATGGAGCCTATTTTTTCCATATTGATCCGGGATACAAAGTCTTCAAGACAAATACTGATAATTTTCCCAATAATATCACGGCTGAAAATGCCTTTTTCTACCAGTCTGGCCATTCTGAATTTGTCATTCTGGTTTTCCCGCCTATGCCCGGTATCTATAAAATCATATCCCATATAACCGAGACTGACTGGCAAAGATATGAGTCCCTTCCCGACGGCACCCAGAAACCCATCCCCATCAATATTTACGGCCTCCAGCATATCCCGGGCAATTTCTTTAGCACTGTCCATATATGCTTTCCTGCGGATAATCGCTATTGATTCCATCAAACGCTATCACAATACCATCCTCATCATTCCACGTCAGAGACAGGTACGTCGGATGCTGTCTGGCAGCAAGATAGCTGAGCAACTGCCGGCTCAGTACCGGCAGCAGCTGCTGGTTCAGCAGACTCTCCACATTCCGGGCGCCGGTATCCGGCAGCAGGCAGGCTGACGTCAGGGCATCGTACAGACGTTCATCAACCGATGTGCTCAGTCCATAGTGGCAGTGCAGGCGTTCACAGACCTGTGCAAGCTTCATCTCCACAATGGTGCGCATGGCAGACGGTGTCAGCGGACGGTAAATCACGGTCTGGAAACGGGCGAGCAGTGCAGGCTGGAAGTGGTCGCGCAGTATCGGGCGCAGCAGTTCGTGCAGGCTGGCCTCAGTGGCTTCCGGTTGTTCGTCCAGCAACTGCATCAGGTGGTCGCTACCGAGATTGGAGGTCATCAGTATGACCGTATTACGGAAGTCAATTTCACGCCCCTCGCCGTCGCGCATAAAGCCCCGGTCAAAAACCTGATAAAACAGATTCAGTACATCCCGGTGGGCCTTTTCCACTTCATCCAGCAGCACCACGCTGTAAGGGCGTTTACGTACAGCTTCCGTCAGAATCCCCCCCTGACCGTATCCCACGTACCCGGGCGGTGACCCCTTAAGCTGGGAAACCGTATGGGGCTCCTGGTATTCCGACAGATTGATGGTAATCAGTGATTTTTCGCCGCCGTACATCACGTCTGCCAGCGCCAGTGCCGTTTCGGTTTTTCCCACACCACTGGGACCAACCAGCAGGAACACGCCCTGGGGACTGTTACCG
This sequence comes from Escherichia sp. E4930, assembly GCF_005845405.1. Lineage (NCBI taxonomy): Bacteria > Pseudomonadati > Pseudomonadota > Gammaproteobacteria > Enterobacterales > Enterobacteriaceae > Escherichia > Escherichia sp. E4930. The sequence continues at coordinate 19,364 of NZ_VCDZ01000034.1, forward strand.
GATGTCAGACCCGTTTTCGCCGCACGCAGACGCTGCGCAATGGACTCCAGTGCCACGTCCTGTCCGACCACCCGTCTGCCGATATCCTTTTCCAGATGCAGCAGTTCCGTCTGTTCGTCCTTCATCAGTGAAGATAACGGCACCCCGGTCCAGTCCGCGACCACACCGGCCACGGTGCGTACGTCAACATCCACACTGAGCAGGGGCTGATTCTGCTGAATGTCGTGCAGTGCCTGCTGCAGGTGATGTGTCTCACTCTGACGGGAAATATCGCTGCGGCTTTCAAGTAACTCACCGGTGAGTTCGCGCTCCCGGGCGTACTGCTGTTCCAGGTCATCACGTGCTGTCATCAGCACATTCTCTTCCTGCTCAATGGCAGACAGACGTTCGCCGTGATTCTGATGACCAACGGCAATATCTTCCAGCAGCGCCTGTTTTTCCATACCGAGGGAAGCGAGCTGCGAACGGATACGGGTCAGCTGTTCCGGCACCGTGTCGAGGCTCATACGCACACGGGCAGCAGCGGTATCGAGCAGGTCAACGGCCTTGTCCGGTAGCTGACGTTCTGTCAGATAACGGCGCGACAGCGTGACGGCGGCGCGTACCGCCTCATCGGTGATGTGCACGTTATGATGTTCCGCATAACGGGATTTCAGGGAGCGCAGCATCAGACAGGCCGTCTCATCATCCGGCTCGTCCACTTTGACCATCTGAAAACGCCGCTCCAGGGCTGCATCACGTTCAAAGTATTGTTTGTACTCAGACCAGGTGGTGGCAGCAATGGTGCGCAGTTCGCCCCGCGCCAGCGCAGGCTTCAGCAGGTTGGCCGCATCCGCGCCGCCGGCCTGATTACCGGCCCCGATAAGGGTATGGGCTTCATCTATAAACAGCAGTACAGGAGCCGGTGACTGCTGCACGGCATCAATCACGTTTTTCAGACGCTGTTCAAATTCACCCTTCACGCCGGCACCGGCCTGCAGCAGACCGAGGTCGAGGGTACGCAGGGTGACGGGTCTGAGTGATTCCGGTACGTTACCTTCCGCAATACGCAGGGCGAGCCCTTCCACCAGAGCCGTTTTCCCCACACCGGGGTCCCCCACCAGAATCGGGTTATTCTTGCGGCGGCGGGAGAGAATATCCACCATCTGACGGATTTCCGTATCGCGCCCCGATACCGGGTCAATTTTCCCCTCTCTCGCACTGGCCGTGATGTCCCGGGTGAATTTATCCAGCGCACGCTGTAACACCGGCGGCAGGTCACCTGACGGTATACCCGCCGTATCCGCACCGACGGGACGCCCGATAAAGGTCACATTGTCTCCCTGAGGCAGCACAGGCTCTGCATCCTGTAATCTCTCCGGACGCTCATCAGACTGCGCATCCAGCAGCGGGGACAGACGCTGCAACTGGCTCTGACTCAGTGTCAGCAGGGGCCACAGCCCGTCACAGCGAACCAGGTGCGGATTTTCCGTCAGGGCACCCAGCAGATGCACGCTGCGGATATGTTCTTCTCCCTGTAACGATGCCACCATCCAGGCCTGTTTCAGCAGGGCATTCAGGGACTGCGCAAGCTGCGGGCGACTGCGTACGCTACGGGGCTGGTTATCCAGCCAGCCGAGCAGCGACTGCCATATCGCGTCCATATTCCAGTCATAACGCCTGCCCAGCACGGTAAGGTCTCCTTCCCCCTGCTCCAGCAGTTTCAGTAACCAGTGCTCCGGGGTGATTTCTGCATGGGCCCGGGTCTGGCAAAGGGAGGCGGCGCCTTCCAGTGCACGGGCACAGTAATGATTAAGACGACGTAACAGGGCTGCCGAATTTTCCATGTTATTCACTCACTGTCAGGAGACCGTCAGGCACGCTACCGCCCTTCGCCGTAACCCAGGCGCATCAGGTCTGTGTTCAGGATTGAGAATTTTTTCTTCAGCACCCGCCAACAGATGCTGAAGAAAAAATAAAAATGACGGACAGGATGCCCTGTCCGTCCGGCAGAATTACGCGGTGGTACGCTCACTCCATGCGTCGGAATGAATGATGTTGCCGTCCTTGTAAGTCCAGGTGATTTTCTCGTAGCGCAGTTCCACCTGTTCAAGGTGGTTATGCTTCTCATAAACGGGATTCTTGATGTCGTGCATGACCGGGTTAACCTTCACCACCTTCACGTTCTCAAGCTTCGTATTGAAGTACTCCACCTCCTGACCGGCGTCATTGATTTTGTACCACTTAAATTCAGCAGACTTCAGGGTCTGCCCGGTGGTCACGGCCTTGTAAAGGTACGGGCTGGAAGAATCAATTTCCTTGGTAAACAGGAACGGTGTGTGAATACGGGTGCCGGTCAGCTTACCGGTGTTGTTATCCGTCGGGATGTAGAGGCAGTGCTCCTGAGCCACCACCTCAATGCTGCCCTCACGGTCCTGAACATCCACAGACCCTTTGATATCTGCACCGCCATCATCTTTCAGCCACAGATAAACTGGAATTGCCATAAAAATTACTCCGTTATGTTTTCTGATGCGCCCTCTTCCGGCGCAGGGGAAGCGTCCGGCAGACGACAGGCATCGGCCTGCGGTACCAGACTGATTTCAACACGGCGG
>NZ_VCDZ01000035.1:0-23550 GCF_005845405.1 Escherichia sp. E4930
GGCGTGGATAAGGCGTTCACGCCGCATCCGGCATTGTGTCGGATGCGATGCTGCCGCATCTTATCCGACCTACAGATATCACCGCGCTCGTAGGCTGGATAAGGCGTTCACGCCGCATCCGGCAAAAAGCCGCCCGCGAAATGACATCATTCTTCCTGAACACGTTTTACCCGCAAATCATCATCACGACTGAAACCGATTACACCAGCAACACCAGCCAAATATTTGTAATATTTTCATATTATTATTCAGTTTTCACAGTTGTTACATTTCTTTTCAGTAAAGTCTTAATTGCAGATAACCGTGTTTAACCTATGATGATATAACTCAATTAATTTCATACACTTAAATTATAATCATAATGAATGTTAGTGTAAGCGATTACACTGATGTGATTTGCTTCACATCTTTTTACGTCGTACTCACCTATCTTAATTCACAATAAAAAATAACCATATTGGAGGGCATCATGCCTGACGCTAAAAAACAGGGGCGATCAAACAAGGCAATGACGTTTTTCGTCTGCTTCCTTGCTGCTCTGGCGGGATTACTCTTTGGCCTGGATATCGGTGTAATTGCTGGCGCACTGCCGTTTATTGCAGATGAATTCCAGATTACCTCGCACACACAAGAATGGGTCGTAAGCTCCATGATGTTTGGTGCCGCAGTCGGTGCGGTGGGTAGCGGCTGGCTCTCCTTTAAACTCGGGCGCAAAAAGAGCCTGATGATCGGCGCAATCCTGTTTGTTGCCGGTTCGCTGTTCTCTGCGGCTGCGCCAAACGTTGAAGTACTGATTCTTTCCCGCGTTCTGCTGGGTCTGGCGGTAGGTGTAGCCTCTTATACCGCGCCGCTGTACCTCTCTGAAATTGCGCCAGAGAAAATTCGCGGCAGTATGATCTCGATGTATCAGTTGATGATCACTATCGGGATCCTCGGCGCGTATCTTTCTGATACCGCCTTCAGCTACACCGGTGCATGGCGCTGGATGCTGGGTGTGATTATCATCCCGGCAATTCTGCTACTGATTGGTGTCTTCTTCCTGCCAGACAGCCCACGTTGGTTTGCCGCTAAACGCCGCTTTGTTGATGCCGAACGCGTGCTACTGCGCCTGCGCGACACCAGCGCGGAAGCCAAACGCGAACTGGATGAAATCCGTGAAAGTTTGCAGGTTAAACAGAGCGGTTGGGCGTTGTTTAAAGAGAACAGTAACTTCCGTCGCGCGGTGTTCCTGGGTGTACTGTTGCAGGTGATGCAGCAATTCACCGGGATGAACGTCATCATGTACTACGCGCCAAAAATCTTCGAACTGGCGGGTTATACCAACACCACAGAGCAAATGTGGGGGACCGTGATTGTCGGCCTGACCAACGTACTTGCCACCTTTATCGCAATCGGTCTTGTTGACCGTTGGGGACGTAAACCAACGTTGACGCTGGGCTTCATGGTGATGGCTGTGGGCATGGGCGTACTGGGTACAATGATGCACATCGGTATTCACTCACCGTCGGCGCAGTATTTCGCCATCGCCATGCTGCTGATGTTTATTGTCGGTTTTGCCATGAGCGCGGGTCCGTTGATTTGGGTACTGTGTTCTGAAATCCAGCCGCTGAAAGGCCGCGACTTCGGTATCACCTGCTCCACCGCTACCAACTGGATTGCCAACATGATTGTCGGCGCAACCTTCCTGACTATGCTCAACACGCTGGGCAACGCCAATACCTTCTGGGTTTACGCAGGTCTGAACGTGCTGTTTATCCTGCTGACACTGTGGCTGGTGCCGGAAACCAAACACGTTTCGCTGGAACACATTGAACGTAATCTGATGAAAGGTCGTAAACTGCGCGAAATCGGCGCTCACGATTAATCTCCCCAGGCTTCCTCCCGTCGCGGAGGAAGCCCCCTCTTGCAGTCATCTTTTCTTCGCTCTATCCTCTGCCGCTATGAAAACATCCCGTCTCCCTATCGCCATCCAACAGGCTGTTATGCGTCGCCTGCGGGAAAAACTCGCCCAGGCCAACCTGAAGCTGGGGCGTAACTATCCGGAGCCAAAACTTTCTTATACCCAGCGTGGCACATCCGCCGGAACGGCCTGGCTGGAAAGCTATGAAATTCGCCTCAATCCGGTGTTGCTGTTGGAAAACAGTGAAGCCTTTATAGAAGAAGTGGTGCCACACGAACTGGCGCATTTGCTGGTATGGAAACACTTTGGTCGCGTAGCGCCACATGGCAAAGAGTGGAAGTGGATGATGGAAAGCGTGCTGGGCGTTCCCGCCCGCCGTACGCATCAGTTTGAACTGCAATCCGTGCGCCGTAACACTTTCTCCTACCGTTGCAAATGCCAGGAGCATCAGCTCACCGTACGTCGTCATAACCGCGTGATACGAGGCGAAGCCGTCTATCGCTGCGTTCACTGTGGCGAACAACTGGTTGCCCAATAACCAGCAGAACTATCAGGAATTTTACTGATCTGGCTGATTGCATACCAAAACAACTTTCGCTACGTTGCTCGCTCGTTTTAACACGGAGTAAGTGATGTACCGTAATTTGTCTGTGGCTGCGGTGGTACTGAGCGCAGCATTATCCGGCACGGCGTTAGCCGAAGGCATCAATAGTTTTTCCCAGGCGAAAACAGCAGCGGTAAAAGTCTACGCTGATGTGCCGGGAACATTTTACTGCGGATGTAAAATCAACTGGCAGGGTAAAAAAGGCATCGTGGATCTGGAGTCGTGCGGGTATCAGGTGCGCAAAAATGAAAACCGCGCCAGCCGCGTAGAATGGGAACATGTTGTTCCCGCCTGGCAGTTCGGCCACCAGCGTCAGTGCTGGCAGGAAGGCGGTCGTAAAAACTGCGCTAAAGATCCGGTTTATCGCCAAATGGAAAGCGATATGCATAACCTGCAGCCCGCGATAGGTGAAGTGAATGGCGATCGCGGCAACTTTATGTACAGCCAGTGGAATGGCGGCGAGGGGCAGTATGGGCAGTGCGCAATGAAGATTGATTTCAAAGAAAAAGTTGCTGAACCGCCAGCTCATGCCCGTGGTTCCATTGCGCGGATTTACTTCTACATGCGTGACCAGTACAACCTCACACTCTCACGCCAGCAAACGCAGCTGTTTAACGCCTGGAACAAAATGTATCCGGTCACCGACTGGGAGTGTGAGCGTGACGAGCGCATCGCGAAGGTGCAAGGCAATCACAACCCGTATGTGCAACGCGCTTGCCAGGCGAGAAAGAGCTAACCTACACTAGCGAAATTCTTTTTGTTAACCCTACCCCACGCGCGCAACCGCGTGGGGAGACGACGCGGATATTTAACCATGCGTATCCCCCGCATTTATCATCCTGAACCACTCACCAGCAATTCGCAGATCGCGCTTTGTGAAGATGCCGCTAACCATATCGGGCGCGTCCTGCGTATGGGGCCAGGTCAGGCATTACAGTTATTTGACGGCAGCAACCAGGTCTTTGACGCAGAAATCACCAGCGCCAGCAAAAAAAGCGTGGAAGTTAAAGTGCTGGAAGGCCAGGTAGACGATCGTGAATCTCCCTTGCATATTCACCTTGGTCAGGTGATGTCGCGCGGAGAAAAAATGGAATTCACTATCCAGAAATCGATAGAACTTGGCGTAAGCCTCATTACGCCACTTTTTTCTGAACGCTGCGGCGTTAAACTGGATAGTGAACGTCTGAACAAGAAGCTCCAGCAGTGGCAGAAAATTGCAATTGCCGCCTGCGAGCAGTGTGGTCGTAATCGGGTACCAGTAATCCGTCCGGCGATGGATCTGGAAGCCTGGTGTGCAGAGCAAGATGAAGGCTTGAAACTCAATCTTCACCCGCGCGCCAGTAACAGCATCAATACATTGCCGTTACCGGTTGAACGCGTCCGCCTGCTGATTGGCCCGGAAGGCGGTTTGTCGGCAGATGAAATTGCCATGACTGCCCGCTATCAATTTACTGATATCCTGTTGGGACCTCGCGTTCTGCGTACTGAGACAACTGCGCTCACCGCCATTACCGCGCTACAAGTGCGTTTTGGCGATCTGGGCTAACGGAGAAGAATAATGATCAAGCTCGGCATCGTGATGGACCCCATCGCAAGCATCAACATCAAGAAAGATTCCAGTTTCGCTATGTTGCTGGAAGCACAGCGTCGTGGTTACGAACTTCACTATATGGAGATGGCCGATCTCTATTTGATCAATGGTGAGGCTCGCGCTCGTACCCGTACTTTGAGCGTCGAACAGAACTACGATAAATGGTACGAGTTCACGGGTGAGCAGGATCTGCAACTGGCCGATCTCGACGTGATTCTGATGCGTAAAGATCCGCCGTTTGATACCGAGTTTATCTACGCGACCTATATTCTGGAACGCGCCGAAGAGAAAGGAACGCTGATCGTTAACAAGCCGCAGAGCCTGCGCGACTGTAACGAGAAGCTGTTTACCGCCTGGTTCTCTGACTTAACGCCAGAAACACTGGTCACGCGCAATAAAGCGCAGTTGAAAGCGTTCTGGGAAAAACACAGCGATATCATCCTCAAGCCGCTGGACGGTATGGGTGGCGCGTCGATTTTCCGCGTGAAAGAAGGCGATCCGAACCTTGGTGTAATTGCCGAAACCTTGACTGAGCACGGCACTCGCTACTGCATGGCACAAAATTATCTGCCAGCGATTAAAGATGGTGACAAGCGCGTGCTGGTGGTGGATGGCGAACCAGTACCGTACTGTCTGGCGCGTATTCCACAGGGCGGCGAAACCCGTGGCAATCTGGCTGCCGGTGGTCGTGGCGAACCTCGTCCGCTAACGGAAAGCGACTGGAAAATCGCCCGTCAGGTAGGACCGACGCTGAAAGAAAAAGGGCTGATTTTTGTTGGTCTGGATATTATCGGTGACCGCCTGACTGAAATTAACGTCACCAGCCCAACCTGTATTCGTGAGATTGAAGCAGAGTTTCCGGTGTCTATCACCGGAATGTTAATGGATGCTATTGAAGCACGATTACAGCAGCAGTAACCCTATTTAGCGAGAGGGATCTCGTTGAGACTATGAGTGACAGCGCCATACTTTCCACGCATACTGGGCGCTGTTGCTTTTTTGAACCAGGAAACAGAACCTCTGACAATGAATTTACAGCATCACTTTCTTATTGCCATGCCTGCTCTCCAGGATCCGATTTTCCGTCGTTCCGTGGTCTACATTTGCGAACATAATACCAATGGAGCAATGGGGATCATCATTAACAAGCCACTGGAAAATCTCAAAATTGAAGGGATTCTGGAAAAGCTGAAGATCACGCCGGAGCCGCGTGATGAATCTGTCCGTCTGGACAAACCGGTTATGCTTGGCGGCCCGCTGGCTGAAGATCGCGGGTTTATTTTGCATACCCCGCCATCCAATTTTGCGTCCAGCATTCGCATTTCAGATAACACGGTGATGACCACTTCCCGCGATGTGCTGGAAACACTCGGCACCGATAAACAACCTGCTGACGTGATGGTAGCCCTTGGTTACTCCTCCTGGGATAAAGGCCAACTGGAACAAGAAATTCTCGATAACGCGTGGTTAACCGCCCCGGCAGATCTGAATATTCTGTTCAAAACACCGATAGCCGACCGCTGGCGCGATGCGGCAAGGCTGATTGGTGTTGATATTCTCACCATGCCTGGTGTGGCAGGGCATGCCTGATGAGCGGAACATTACTCGCCTTCGACTTCGGCACCAAAAGCATTGGCGTAGCGGTCGGCCAACGCATTACCGGCACCGCTCGCCCGCTGTCCGCAATTAAAGCACAGGACGGTACGCCGGACTGGAACCTCATCGAGCGTTTACTGAAAGAGTGGCAACCAGACGAAATCATCGTCGGTTTGCCGCTGAATATGGACGGTACCGAGCAACCATTGACTGCCAGAGCGCGTAAATTTGCCAACCGTATTCATGGCCGTTTTGGTGTTGAAGTAAAGCTCCATGACGAGCGTCTTAGCACCGTGGAAGCACGTTCCGGTCTGTTTGAACAGGGCGGCTATCGGGCGCTCAACAAAGGCAAAGTCGACTCTGCCTCTGCGGTTATTATTCTCGAAAGCTATTTCGAGCAGGGGTATTAAGGCGATTTAAAAGCCAGCTGGAGTGTAAATAATATCATCGCGCCTTACGCCTTATTGCCGGATGCGGCGTGAACGCCTTATCCGGCCTACATGTGGCAGCGGTTGTAGGTCTGATAAGACGCGCAAGCGTCGCATCAGACGTTTATTGCCTTTGTAGGCCCGATAAGCTTGCGCATCGGGCATGTTTACAATTCGTATCAGGCACAGCAACGTCACAAACGCCCTTCCCCCACCCGCTGCTGATAACTCTGCTGAAACGTTAACATCCCCACCTGCTGACCGGTTTGAATAACATGCGGCAACTGGTGGGTTTTCCCTTCGCGAATCAAATTCCCCACCGCAGGTGTGTTAATCAGTAATTCAAACAGCGCCACGCGTCCTTCCTGTTTATCCACTTCCAGCTTTTGTGACAACACCGCCCGTAAACTACCTGCCAGTTGATTACGCACGGGATCTTTTTCCTGCGCCGGAAACGAATCCACCAGTCGCTCAACTGCCTGCGCTGCGCCGCGCGTGTGTAATGTCGCCAGCACCAGATGCCCGGTTTCTGCCGCCGTTAGCGCCAGACGTATCGTTTCGCTGTCACGCAGCTCTCCAAGCAAAATCACATCAGGATCCTCCCGCAATGCAGCCCTCAATCCCGATGCGAACGTCATACAGTGCAAACCAATTTCCCGTTGCTGGATCAAACATCGCTGGCTGGCATAGAGATATTCCACAGGATCTTCCAGTGTCAGAATATGCGCATCGGCATGTTGATTAAGATAGCCAACCATTGCCGCCAGCGTGGTGGATTTACCACTCCCCGTCGCCCCCGTCACCAGAATCAGGCCATTCTCGCTCTTGAGTAATTCCGGCAATACCGGTGGTGCGCCAAGCTGTTCGAGTTGCGGGCAGTGCGAAGGTAACAGCCGTAACGCCAGAGAAATACCTTGCCGTTGTGCGAACGCACTGCCACGCAATCGCTGGTTTTCCGCCAGCGACACGGCAAAATCCAGCTGACCATTCTCCAGCAATATTGCCCGCTGATCGTCATCCAGCCACTCCCCCAGTAGCTCTTCGACGTCCGGCGCATCAAACGGCGCAGCTTCCATTCTGCCGCGAATGCGCCATCGTGCGGGCCAGGCGCTGCACAGGTGTAGATCCGAGACGTTATGCTTTACACTAAGGGCCACAATTTCTTCCATATTCATACTAAGATCCTCGGAAAATGAACGATATTGCGCATAACCTGGCACAGGTCCGGGACAAAATCTCAGCGGCTGCAACGCGTTGCGGCCGTTCTCCAGAAGAAATTACGCTGCTTGCAGTCAGTAAAACAAAACCTGCGAGCGCCATCGCAGAAGCCATTGATGCCGGGCAGCGTCAATTTGGTGAAAACTACGTTCAGGAAGGGGTAGATAAAATTCGCCACTTTCAGGAGCTGGGCGTAACAGGATTAGAATGGCATTTTATTGGCCCGTTGCAGTCTAATAAAAGCCGCCTGGTGGCAGAGCATTTCGACTGGTGTCATACCATCGACCGTTTGCGCATCGCTACCCGCCTGAACGACCAGCGCCCGGCAGAACTTCCCCCTCTTAACGTGCTGATTCAAATCAATATTAGCGATGAAAACAGCAAGTCAGGGATTCAACTGGCGGAACTGGACGAGCTGGCTGCTGCGGTCGCTGAACTACCGCGTTTACGTCTGCGCGGGCTGATGGCAATCCCTGCGCCTGAGTCAGAATATGTAAGGCAGTTTGAAGTTGCACGCCAAATGGCTGTAGCATTTGCCGGACTGAAAACGCGCTACCCGCATATCGACACGCTCTCTCTGGGAATGTCGGACGATATGGAAGCCGCCATTGCGGCAGGTAGCACGATGGTTCGTATCGGCACTGCCATCTTTGGTGCACGTGATTACTCTAAAAAATAAGGAATCTTAAGAACGCCATGAATACGTTGACTTTCCTGCTTTCAACGGTCATTGAGCTGTATACCATGGTGCTGTTATTACGCATCTGGATGCAGTGGGCTCATTGTGATTTTTATAACCCTTTCTCACAGTTTGTGGTGAAGGTGACACAACCGATTATCGGGCCACTGCGCCGCGTTATTCCGGCAATGGGCCCCATTGATAGCGCCTCGCTGCTGGTCGCGTACATTTTGAGTTTTATCAAAGCCATCGTGCTGTTCAAAGTGGTGACCTTCCTGCCGATCATCTGGATTGCCGGTTTATTGATTCTGCTGAAAACCATCGGTCTGCTGATTTTCTGGGTCCTGCTGGTGATGGCGATTATGAGCTGGGTAAGCCAGGGTCGTAGCCCAATTGAATACGTGCTGATTCAGCTGGCCGATCCGCTGCTGCGCCCGATTCGCCGCCTGCTACCGGCAATGGGTGGGATTGATTTCTCGCCGATGATCCTCGTTCTGCTGCTGTATGTCATCAATATGGGTGTCGCAGAAGTGTTACAGGCGACCGGAAACATGCTGCTGCCGGGGCTGTGGATGGCGTTATGAGTGCCGTAACAGTTAACGATGACGGTCTGGTTTTACGGCTCTATATTCAGCCGAAAGCCAGCCGTGATTCTATTGTCGGTTTACATGGCGACGAGGTAAAAGTCGCCATTACCGCGCCGCCGGTTGACGGCCAGGCCAACAGCCATCTGGTGAAGTTTCTCGGTAAGCAATTCCGGGTAGCCAAAAGCCAGGTGGTGATTGAGAAAGGCGAACTTGGCCGCCACAAACAAATTAAAATCATTAATCCGCAACAAATCCCGCCAGAAATCGCGGCGTTAATTAATTAGGTATCCTATGCAAAAAGTTGTCCTCGCAACCGGCAATGCCGGTAAAGTGCGTGAGCTGGCGTCGCTGCTTAGCGACTTCGGTCTTGATATCGTGGCCCAAACAGACCTCGGCGTAGATTCCGCTGAAGAAACCGGCCTGACCTTTATCGAAAACGCGATTCTGAAAGCGCGCCATGCGGCAAAAGTGACCGGTTTACCGGCAATTGCCGATGACTCCGGTCTGGCGGTAGATGCGCTGGGTGGCGCGCCAGGGATTTACTCCGCGCGTTATTCCGGTGAAGATGCGACCGATCAAAAGAATCTGCAAAAACTGCTGGAAACACTGAAAGACGTACCAGACGACCAACGTCAGGCGCGTTTCCACTGCGTGCTGGTATATCTGCGTCACGCGGAAGATCCCACTCCGCTGGTGTGCCACGGCAGCTGGCCGGGCGTGATTACTCGTGAACCGGCGGGTACTGGCGGCTTTGGTTATGATCCAATCTTCTTCGTGCCTTCCGAAGGGAAAACCGCTGCCGAACTGACCCGCGAAGAAAAGAGCGCCATTTCTCACCGTGGTCGGGCGTTGAAACTGCTGCTGGACGCTTTACGTAATGGTTAAATTACCGCCGCTGAGTCTCTACATTCACATCCCGTGGTGCGTGCAGAAATGCCCGTACTGCGATTTCAACTCTCATGCGTTGAAAGGGGAAGTGCCGCATGACGATTATGTTCAGCATCTGCTTTGCGATCTGGACAACGATGTGGCTTACGCTCAGGGCCGTGAAGTGCAGACAATCTTTATTGGCGGCGGTACGCCGAGCCTGCTTTCCGGCCCGGCGATGCAAACGCTGCTGGACGGCGTACGTGCGCGTTTGCCGCTGGCAGCGGATGCAGAAATTACTATGGAAGCGAACCCTGGTACGGTTGAAGCCGATCGCTTTGTCGATTATCAGCGTGCTGGTGTGAACCGCATCTCTATTGGCGTACAGAGTTTTAGCGAAGAAAAGCTGAAACGGCTCGGGCGCATTCATGGCCCGCAAGAAGCGAAACGTGCAGCAAAACTGGCAAGTGGACTGGGGCTGCGTAGCTTTAACCTCGATTTGATGCACGGGCTGCCGGATCAATCACTGGAAGAGGCGCTAGGCGATCTGCGCCAGGCCATTGAACTGAATCCGCCGCATCTTTCCTGGTATCAACTGACCATCGAACCCAATACGCTGTTTGGCTCGCGCCCTCCCGTACTGCCGGACGATGATGCGTTATGGGATATTTTCGAACAGGGGCATCAGTTGTTAACCGCGGCAGGTTATCAGCAATATGAAACTTCCGCTTACGCCAAGCCCGGTTATCAGTGCCAGCACAATCTCAACTACTGGCGATTTGGCGACTACATCGGTATTGGCTGCGGCGCGCACGGCAAAGTGACCTTCCCGGATGGGCGCATTCTGCGTACCACCAAAACGCGGCATCCGCGTGGTTTTATGCAGGGGCGGTATCTGGAAAGCCAGCGTGATGTCGAAGCCGCAGATAAGCCGTTTGAGTTCTTTATGAATCGCTTCCGTCTGCTGGAGGCCGCGCCGCGCGTGGAGTTTAGCCAGTATACTGGCCTTTCTGAAGAAGTTATTCGCTCTCAGTTAGACGGGGCTATCGCTCAGGGCTACCTCACAGAATGTGCGGATTACTGGCAGATAACGGAACATGGGAAGTTGTTTTTAAATTCGCTGCTGGAGCTTTTTCTAGCTGAGTAAACTTGTATTGCCGGATGCGGCGTGAACGCCTTATCCAGCCTACATGTGGCAACGGTTGTAGGTCTGATAAGACGCGCAAGCGTCGCATCAGACGTTGATTGCCGGATGCGGCGTGAGCGCCTCAGCCGACATGTGGCAGCGGTTGTAGGTCTGATAAGACGCGCTAGCGTCGCATCAGACGTTGATTGCCGGATGCGGGGTCAACGCCGCATCCTGCTACAAATCGTGCGCTATATCAAAACTTACTTAATCACCCCATTGCGCCGTAATGCTTCGGTATCTTTTTTCCAGCGATCGCAGGCCTTATTGATATCGTCAATTTTCATCAAAATCGCGACTTTTTTACTGTTTATTTCTGAAACCTTCATCGTTAACGGATATTGCCCTTTCTCGAGCGTTATCCAGTCATCCTGCAATTTACGGCTAAGTTTTTGTGATTGCAGAAAAGTCTGTCGCCGTTGTTCGTTGATATCGAAATCCCGTTTCTGCTGAATCGGCACTTCATAACACTCTTCACTCTGTTTATGACATGCCGCAATCGCCGGTTGATAAACCTCTTTGTCATATTTAACCGCGAACGCCTCGCTATCATTCTGTTTATTAAACTCATCACGCTGTTGGTGAATTTTTTTAAAGGCGTCTTCGCGAGTCATTTGCTTGCCATTTGCATCTTTTCCCCAATATGCATCTGCTGCTTTCTTCGCCGCCACCATTTGCTTATCAAGCTCTTTTACATCCTTTTCCAGCGCAGGAATCGAGTTCTTCTGGGTATTCAACGCTGATTCAAGCTGACTAAAGCGATAATTGAAATCTTCGCTATTCACAATCAGGTACTTATTATTCGTTTTAATATCGTCGACCGCCCGCCCACTATCGCTGGCTGCCGCCTGAAAAGAGTAAAAGTTCACCGTCCAGCCAGACGCGGGCGTTCCTTTACTGGTTAACATCGCCGAGAATTTTACTGGTTTATCTTTCGTCCAGGTCTGTTCGAGCAGTTCGTAATCTGCCAACTGACCGACCCAGGTATAGAGATCGTCACTGGAAGAGACATCGCCTTCCGCTGACCAGGTGGCCTGATTACCCTTAGCATCAAGATTTTTTAAGCTGATGGCATCAAGCTTGAGAATGCCGTGATACTGCTTTTTGAATTGATCTTTTAAGATATTTTCAGTTGGCGGTTCGCCATCGGCCCAGACATTACCAGTCATCAACATAAGCAGCGCCGTGCCAACAATCCATTGCTTTTTCACCCGAAAACCCTCGCGCGGAATAATTTATTCCAGTGATTATCATTAGGGTAATGAAAATTGGCAATGGACGTGAGTCTGAAGTGAATAAGCCCCGGCGCGATACCGGGGCGAGGTGATTAGTACTGATTGAAGATCTGCTGGATCTGCTGCGGATCTTTGGTTTGCGTCAGAGCCAGTTGCAGCAGAACGCGCGCTTTTTGCGGGTTCAGCGTGCCAGAGGCGACGAAGCCGTATTTCGCATCATCCACTTCGGCATCCTGAGTGGTAGCGCCCGTCGGTACGCGGGAAGAACGCACTACCGCAGTGCCGTTTTTCGCGGCGGTCGCCAGAGTGTCAAACACGGATTTATACAGGTTGCCGTTACCCACACCAGCGCTCACGATGCCATCATAGCCCGCATCTACCAGGGCTTTAGCCGGAAGATCGGATGCGTTAGCGTAGTTATAAACAATGCCGACTTTCGGCAGTTCATTCAGCTTAGAGACATCGAATGGCGTGTCGCTGGTGTGCTTACGTGCCGGGGTACGCTGATAGTCAATCTTACCGTTGTGAATGTAACCCAGAGGGCCGTAGTTAACAGACTTGAAGGTCGCAACGTCGGTGGTGTTGGTTTTGGTGACATCCCGCCCATCCAGCACGGTGTCGTTCATCACCACCAGCACGCCACGGTTGGCGGAGGCTTTATCAGCTGCGGTCACTACCGCGTTATACAGGTTGAATGGACCGTCTGCGCTCATGGACGTGGACGGGCGCATTGCGCCAACCATCACCACGGGCTTGTCGCATTTCACCGTCAGGTCGAGGAAGTAAGCAGTCTCTTCCATCGTGTCGGTACCGTGGGTAATAACGAAGCCGTCAGTCTTATCACAGTCGGTGTTAATTTTTTTCGCCAGTGTCAGCCAGACATCATCGTTCATATCCTGGGAGCCGATATTAACGACCTGCTCACCTTTAACGTTCGCAATGTCCTTCAGTTGCGGCACCGCATTGACCAGATTTTCTACGCCAACTTTACCCGCTGTGTAGTTAGATTTGGTTGCGGAGTCACCACCACCGGCAATCGTCCCGCCAGTCGCTAAAATGGTGATATTGGGTAATGCCAATGCTGCACCACTAAAACCCATAACCAGTGCGGCAAGTGCCGTCTTTTTGAAAAACTCCATTTCATTCCTCCAGTTACGTGAACGCTACGTATTATCCCTTAGCTTTGTATAGGAAATTTGACGTTAAACAATTTACTTTGTGAATAGATTTTGGAGATCTATAAAGTTAGAGGCAGGTAACAAAATGAAGAATTAAACGGCATAAAAAAGCATTATGCCGTCTTAAACTAGAGGATTATTTCAAATTCCCGACCAGGGCTTTACGGCTGTCTTCCAGAGTCACAACACGGCTACAAACATCTTTGCCAAATTGCTGGAAATCTTTTTCCTGCTTTTTCCACTCGGTCTGGATTGAGGATTGCAGTCCCCCCAGGCTTCCCAGCACATTCTGTAACGGGTTGCCGCCGCTTTTCAGCACCGCTTTCGCGCCCATTTCGTTAATGCTGTCCTGCAAAATTCCGCCCATCGCCTGATTCACTAACTGCTGACCTTCGGCGCGAACCTGATCAATGGCTTTATAGTGAAATGTCAGGCCATCGCTGCGCGTTTCGATAATGCGATTCATCTGCTCTTTAAGCTGCGCATCAAGTTTGGTCAGACGGCTGCGCATTTTGCTGCTTTCGCCCATCTCCTGAACAATAATTTTATCCAGCGCAATACGGGCTTTCTCGACGCGGCTTTTCGCGCCTTCATCAATCCACGGCAGCGTGCTGCGCAGTTCGGCCTGATAATCCTTCGCCTGCTCGCGCTGGGCGGCGTTCAGTGAATATTGCTTGCCGTTGTACATCACATTGCCGTCTGGCGTGATCACCAGATTGCCGTTTTCGCCCTTCACCTGCACGGTTTGCGGGCTGACAATCACATCGTCACGCGGCGTGACGCTGCACTGGTAGTCGGCGTGAGCGGTCATTGCCGTCACTGAAAGTGCTGCCGCCAGCAGCATTTTGCGCATCATAGTCTTCCCTCAAGAACAAATCAGGCCAGCATTTGCTGGCCCCAGATTGATAACAATGTACACGTTGTCCATGCCGGATGCGGCGTAAATGCTTTATCCGGCCTACTCGATCGTGCATCTTTGTAGGCCTGATAAGCGTAGCGCATCAGGCAGTTTTGCATTTGTCATCGCCCGTATGCTTTATTAGTCCCACCAAACGTCGAAAAGTTCGCTGGTGCGTACCTCAGCCAGTTTGCGCTCTTCCAGCCACTTACGCACAATCGCCTGATGTTCTTCGGTGCATTTGCCGATTTCCTGCATGCAGATCAGACCTTCCCAGGCCAGATAACCGCTGCCGTCAAAGGCCAGTTTGTTCGGTTCGATAACCTCGTTAATAAAGTCATCAACGGTTTTATCAATCTGCTCTTCCGATGTACCTTCCGGGAATCGCCATGCCACCGAAAATCCTAATTCCTGGAATTCGTCGATGTGCATTTTTTTACGCAGACGACGGCTACGGTTCTTTGCCATTATTTCACCCTCTCGAACATTAAGTCCCATACTCCGTGACCAAGACGATGACCACGTTGTTCAAATTTCGTCACCGGACGTGATGCCGGACGCGGTACGTAATCATTGCTCTCTGACAGGTTTTTATAACCGTCAATAGAAGACATCACTTCAAGCATATGTTCCGCATAAGGTTCCCAGTCGGTCGCCATATGGAATACGCCCCCCAGCTGCAGTTTGCTTTTTACCAGTTCGGCAAACGGCACCTGAACGATACGGCGTTTATTATGGCGCGCTTTGTGCCACGGGTCAGGGAAAAAGAGCTGAACCATGCGCAATGAATTGTCAGGAATCATTTTATGCAGCACTTCAACAGCGTCATGACACATCACGCGCAGGTTGCTTAAGCCCTCTTCATGCGCAGAAGCCAGGCACGCACCAACGCCCGGGGAATGCACTTCAATGCCGAGAAAGTCCTGCTCGGGGCGATCTTTGGCCATTGCCACCAGCGACGCGCCCATGCCAAAACCAATCTCAAGCGTCACTGGCGCTTCACGGCCAAAAAGCGCAGGGAAATCCAGCATATCTTCGCTGAACTCAACGCCCATCACCGGCCAGTAGTTTTCCAGCGCATGTTCCTGGCCTTTGGTCAGTCGCCCCTGGCGGCGCACAAAACTACGGATACGGCGCAGTGGGCGGCCGTTTTCATCAAATTCCGGTGAGATGACGTCGTTTTTCATAAAGATTTAGTCGCTTGTGAAAGTGTTCTGAAAACGGGCATTATCCAAAGTTAGTTGCCGGATGCAAGCATGATAAGGCCGTAGCTGCGGAAAGTTCCGGTTTACACCCCGCCGCGGCTGTGCTGCAATCTT
The DNA here is from genome assembly GCF_005845405.1 of Escherichia sp. E4930. Classification (NCBI taxonomy): domain Bacteria; kingdom Pseudomonadati; phylum Pseudomonadota; class Gammaproteobacteria; order Enterobacterales; family Enterobacteriaceae; genus Escherichia; species Escherichia sp. E4930. The sequence continues at coordinate 15,287 of NZ_VCDZ01000035.1, forward strand.
GCCCCCAACAACAGTGAATTCGGTGACCATGCAAGCGTCGCAATTTTCAGCCCAGGTTCTGGACTGGTACGATAAATACGGGCGGAAAACGCTGCCCTGGCAAATTGACAAGACGCCCTACAAAGTATGGCTCTCAGAAGTGATGTTGCAACAAACTCAGGTTGCGACCGTTATCCCCTATTTTGAACGCTTTATGGCGCACTTCCCAACGGTGACCGATCTCGCCAATGCGCCACTGGACGAAGTTCTCCACTTGTGGACCGGGCTTGGCTATTACGCCCGCGCGCGCAATCTGCATAAAGCGGCACAGCAAATTGCCACCTTACACGGTGGTAAATTCCCGGAAACCTTTGAGGAAGTTGCGGCGTTACCGGGCGTCGGGCGTTCCACTGCGGGCGCGATTCTCTCGCTTTCTCTGGGTAAGCACTTTCCGATTCTCGACGGTAACGTCAAACGCGTGCTGGCGCGCTGCTATGCTGTAAGCGGCTGGCCAGGGAAAAAAGAGGTAGAGAATAAACTATGGAGTTTGAGCGAGCAGGTGACGCCCGCGGTTGGCGTGGAGTGGTTTAATCAGTCGATGATGGATTTGGGCGCGATGATTTGTACGCGCTCGAAGCCGAAATGTTCGCTCTGTCCGCTACAAAACGGATGTATTGCCGCCGCCAATAATAGCTGGTCGCTTTATCCGGGCAAAAAACCGAAACAGACGCTGCCGGAGCGCACCGGCTACTTTCTGCTGTTACAGCACGAAGATGAAGTATTGCTGGCGCAGCGCCCGCCGAGCGGATTGTGGGGCGGTTTATACTGTTTCCCGCAGTTTGCCGACGAAGAAAGTTTGCGGCAATGGCTGGCGCAACGGCAGATTGCTGCCGATAACCTGACGCAACTGACCGCGTTTCGCCATACCTTCAGCCATTTCCATTTAGATATTGTGCCTATGTGGCTTCCCGTGTCGTCATTCACCGACTGCATGGATGAAGGCAATGCGCTCTGGTATAACTTAGCGCAACCGCCGTCAGTTGGCCTGGCGGCTCCCGTGGAGCGTTTGTTACAGCAGTTACGCACTGGCGCGCCGGTTTAGCGCGTGAGTCGATAAAGAGGATGATTTATGAGCAGAACGATTTTTTGTACTTTCCTGCAACGTGAAGCAGAAGGTCAGGATTTTCAGCTGTACCCCGGCGAGCTGGGAAAACGCATCTATAACGAGATCTCCAAAGAAGCCTGGGCGCAGTGGCAGCACAAACAAACCATGCTGATTAATGAAAAGAAACTCAACATGATGAATGCCGAGCACCGCAAGCTGCTGGAGCAGGAGATGGTCAACTTCCTGTTCGAGGGTAAAGAGGTGCATATCGAGGGCTATACGCCGGAAGATAAAAAATAAAAACAGTGCCGGAGCACGCCTCCGGCAACTTGCATAAAAACAAACACAACACGCACCCGGAATGATGAAAAAATATCTCGCGCTGGCTTTGATTGCGCCGTTGCTCATCTCCTGTTCGACGACCAAAAAAGGCGATACCTATAATGAAGCCTGGGTCAAAGATACCAACGGTTTTGATATTCTGATGGGGCAATTTGCCCACAATATTGAGAACATCTGGGGATTCAAAGAGGTGGTGATCGCCGGTCCTAAGGACTACGTGAAATACACCGATCAATATCAGACCCGCAGCCACATCAACTTTGATGACGGCACGATTACTATCGAAACCATCGCCGGGACAGAACCTGCCGCGCATCTGCGCCGGGCAATTATCAAAACGTTGCTGATGGGTGACGATCCGAGTTCGGTCGATCTCTATTCCGACGTTGATGATATTACGATTTCGAAAGAACCTTTCCTTTACGGTCAGGTGGTGGATAACACCGGGCAGCCGATTCGCTGGGAAGGCCGTGCAAGCAACTTCGCGGATTATCTGCTGAAAAACCGTCTGAAAAGCCGCAGCAACGGACTGCGTATCATCTACAGCGTGACCATTAATATGGTGCCGAACCACCTTGATAAACGTGCGCACAAATATCTCGGCATGGTCCGCCAGGCGTCACGGAAATATGGCGTTGATGAGTCGCTGATTCTGGCAATTATGCAGACCGAATCTTCCTTTAACCCGTATGCGGTCAGCCGTTCCGACGCGCTGGGATTAATGCAGGTGGTACAACATACTGCCGGGAAAGATGTGTTCCGCTCGCAGGGGAAATCCGGCACGCCAAGCCGCAGTTTCTTGTTTGATCCTGCCAGCAATATTGATACCGGCACCGCGTATCTGGCGATACTGAACAATGTTTATCTCGGCGGAATTGATAACCCAACGTCGCGGCGTTATGCCGTCATCACCGCCTATAACGGTGGTGCAGGCAGCGTGTTACGCGTTTTCTCGAACGATAAGATTCAGGCGGCTAATATTATTAATACCATGACACCGGGCGATGTTTATCAGACGCTGACGACTCGCCATCCTTCTGCGGAATCTCGTCGCTATCTTTATAAAGTGAACACGGCGCAAAAATCTTACCGTCGCCGATAATTTCACCCTTATCCCTAACAATACTCCGAGGAAAGTGTTACACACATCACAATTTCACCTTGCAAATTGAGATTATTTGCAATTATTTGCTACGGATAACAAAAAAACAGTCAGTGAAGTTGATAGAATCGCATCATCTTGCACGGTCAAATGTGCTTTTTAAAACACTCATCCGCATCACGATGTGAGGAAATTAACATGAATCTTAAGCTGCAGCTGAAAATCCTCTCTTTTCTGCAGTTCTGTCTGTGGGGAAGTTGGCTGACGACCCTCGGCTCATATATGTTCGTTACCCTGAAGTTCGACGGTGCTTCCATTGGCGCTGTTTATAGCTCACTGGGTATCGCTGCGGTCTTTATGCCTGCTTTGCTGGGGATTGTGGCCGACAAATGGTTAAGTGCGAAATGGGTGTATGCTATTTGTCACACCATCGGCGCAATCACCCTCTTCATGGCGGCACAAGTTACCACTCCGGAGGCGATGTTCCTCGTGATATTGATTAACTCGTTTGCTTATATGCCAACGCTTGGGTTAATCAACACCATCTCCTACTATCGCCTGCAAAATGCCGGAATGGATATCGTGACTGATTTCCCGCCAATCCGTATCTGGGGCACCATCGGCTTTATCATGGCAATGTGGGTGGTGAGCCTGTCTGGCTTTGAATTGAGCCACATGCAGTTATATATTGGCGCAGCTCTTTCCGCCGTTCTGGTTCTGTTTACCCTGACTCTGCCGCATATTCCGGTTGCTAAACAGCAAGCGAATCAGAGCTGGACAACCCTGCTGGGCCTCGATGCATTCGCGCTGTTTAAAAACAAGCGTATGGCGATTTTCTTCATCTTCTCGATGCTGCTGGGCGCGGAACTGCAGATTACCAACATGTTCGGTAATACCTTCCTGCACAGCTTCGACAAAGATCCGATGTTTGCCAGCAGCTTTATTGTGCAGCATGCGTCAATCATCATGTCGATTTCGCAGATCTCTGAAACCCTGTTCATTCTGACCATCCCGTTCTTCTTAAGCCGCTACGGCATTAAGAACGTAATGATGATCAGTATCGTGGCATGGATCCTGCGTTTTGCGCTGTTTGCTTACGGCGACCCGACTCCGTTCGGTACCGTACTGCTGGTTCTGTCGATGATTGTTTACGGCTGTGCGTTCGACTTCTTCAACATCTCTGGTTCGGTGTTTGTCGAAAAAGAAGTTAGCCCGGCGATTCGCGCCAGTGCGCAAGGGATGTTCCTGATGATGACCAACGGCTTCGGCTGTATCCTCGGTGGCATCGTGAGCGGTAAAGTGGTTGAGATGTACACCCAAAACGGCATTACCGACTGGCAGACCGTATGGCTGATTTTCGCAGGTTACTCCGTGATTCTGGCCTTCGCATTCATGGCGATGTTTAAATACAAACACGTTCGTGTCCCTGCCGGTACACAAACTGTTAACCACTAATTACGCAAAGAAAAACGGGGCGCCAGAAGGTGCCCCGTTTTTTATTCTTACTTCAACACATAACCGTATAACCGTTTCATTCCATCCGCATCGGTTTCGCTATAGACACCTTGTAGCTCCGGCGAAAATCCCGGCAGCAAATTCACGCCTTCTTCCAGCGCAAGGAAATAACGCTGGACCGCTCCGCCCCACATTTCTCCTGGCACCACGCAAAGCACGCCAGGTGGATACGGCAGCGCGCCTTCCGCCGCAATTCGCCCTTCGGCATCACGAATGCGCACCAACTCCACTTCACCACGAATATAAGCGCTATGCGCGTCCTGGGGATTCATCACCACTGGCGGGAAGCTCTGCTGGCGGAACATCGCTTTTTGCAGGTCTTTGACGTCAAAACTGACATACAGATCATGCATCTCCTGACACAACTGGCGCAGGGTGTAGTCACGATAGCGCACCGGGTATTTGTTATAAACACTCGGCAACACTTCAGACAGCGGCGAGTCATCTTCAATATGCTGTTCAAACTGCACCAGCATCGCCACCAGCTGTGCCAGCTTCTCGTGGCTTTCCGCCGGAGTTAATAAGAACAGAATGGAGTTGAGATCGCACTTCTCTGGCACAATGCCGTTCTCACGCAGATAGTGCGCCAGAATCGTCGCTGGAACGCCAAAATCGCTATATTCGCCGGTTTCGGCATCGATACCCGGCGTGGTGAGTAACAGCTTGCACGGATCAACAAAATACTGATCCGCGGCATATCCTTCAAAGCCGTGCCACTTCGCCCCCGGCTCGAAACTGAAAAAACGGCGGTCGCTGGCTAACACTGATGTCGGATAATCCTGCCACAATTTGCCATCAACAACGGGCGGGATAAACGGGCGGAACAGCTTACAGCGCGCAAGAATCGCTTTCCGCGCTTCAATCCCTATCTCAACGCACTCAGCCCACAGCCGACGCCCACTCTCCCCTTCATGAATTTTGGCGTTAACGTCCAGCGCGGCAAACAGCGGGTAAAACGGGCTGGTAGAGGCGTGCAGCATAAAAGCATTGTTCAACCGTTTATGCGGGCAAAAACGCGCCTGTCCGCGGATATGGTTATCTTTTTTATGGATCTGCGACGTCTGTGAGAATCCCGCCTGCTGTTTGTGCACCGACTGAGTCACAAAGATCCCCGGATCGTTTTCGTTAAGTTCTAACAGCAGCGGCGAGCTATCTGCCATCATCGGGATAAACTGCTCGTAACCGACCCATGCAGAATCAAACAGAATGTAATCACACAGATGCCCAATGGTATCGATCACCTGGCGGGCGTTGTAGATAGTGCCGTCATAGGTTCCCAGCTGAATAATCGCCAGGCGGAACGGGCGCGGCAATTCGGCTTTTTCTGGCGCAACGTCGCGAATTTGCTGGCGCAGATACTCTTCATTAAAACAGTGCGCATCAATCCCGCCAATGAAACCGAATGGGTTGCGTGAGGCTTCCAGATAGACCGGCGTCGCCCCCGCCTGAATCAGCGCACCGTGATGATTCGACTTATGGTTGTTACGGTCGAAGAGCACCAGATCACCACGCGTTAACAGCGCATTCGTCACCACTTTATTCGCTGCCGATGTGCCGTTCAGCACAAAATAGGTTTTATCGGCATGAAAGACTTTGGCGGCGAATTTCTGCGCATCCTTTGCGGAACCTTCATGAATAAGCAGATCGCCCAATTTTACGTCAGCGTTACACATATCGGCGCGAAAGACGTTCTCACCAAAGAAATCGTAAAAATGGCGTCCGGCAGGATGCTTTTTAAAGAACGCACCATGTTGATGCCCAGGACAAGCAAAGGTGCTATTGCCCATCTCAACGTACTGGGTCAGCGTGTCATAAAATGGCGGCAGCAAATTCTCTTCATACTGACAGGCTGCGGATTCCAGCTCCAGCCACTGCTGCTCATTGCCGTTGATGATAGCCATAACGCCCGCGGGTAATTCAACCGCATCTTCAGAATACAAAAACACCGGCAGATGAAAACCGGTGCGCTTAAGTAACGCAAGGATGCCGCTACGACTATCCGCAGCGGTAATGACGACTGCCGCGACGTCCGTAAAATCAGTATCTTCCAGCGCCACCACGCGGCGATGGGTAGAAAGTCGGGAAACCAGTTCACCACTGGCGGCAATACTCATTGATTTCATAAGCGCAAAACCCGTTTCGGGGAAGTAAAAATACCGGGCAAGGTGGAACCCCCTGCCCCATGAGATGTGGGTCAAACTGGTCATCAGCTCCGACCGCCAGACATCAGTAAAAGCAGAAACGCTCTGATTTTACTGTTGTCCTGCAGTGAGCGTGCGTTAACGTCACCGCATAAAAAGCAGCGTCACAGAACAGGAGACATTTCGCGCGAAACGGCGATAAGCGAAAGAATGTAAGGAGGCGGCATGCATCAGGCAAGCTCCGTACAGGAAGGAGAAAATTCGCGCAATCATGGCACTTTTCGCTAACGCGTGCAAGCCAGGACTTTGCGACCAGACAAGCAATCGACGGGGCAAAAAGTTCATAATAAAAACATCAAACAACACAATTAACAGGAACTCTTGTGGTCATCGGCCCTTTTATCAACGCAAGTGCAGTATTACTGGGTGGCGCCCTCGGCGCACTGCTTAGCCAACGCTTACCGGAACACATCCGCGTCTCTATGACGTCCATTTTTGGCCTGGCATCGCTGGGAATTGGTATTTTACTGGTCGTGAAATGTGCCAACCTTCCGGCGATGGTTTTAGCTACGCTACTCGGGGCATTAATCGGCGAAATTTGTCTGCTGGAAAAAGGCGTCAATACTGCGGTCGCTAAAGCGCAGAATCTGTTTCGTCACTCGAGCAAGAAATCTGCGCATGAATCTTTTATTCAGAATTTTGTCGCGATTATTGTCCTGTTTTGTGCCAGCGGCACCGGGATCTTCGGCGCGATGAATGAAGGGATGACAGGCGATCCAAGTATTTTAATCGCCAAGTCATTTCTTGATTTCTTTACAGCGATGATCTTCGCCTGTTCACTTGGCATTGCGGTATCGGCGATTAGTATTCCATTGCTCATCATCCAGTTAACGCTGGCGTGGGCTGCTGCGCTGATATTACCGCTGACCACACCGTCGATGATGGCGGACTTCAGCGCCGTAGGGGGTTTATTGCTGCTGGCAACCGGCTTACGCATCTGCGGCATAAAAATGTTCCCGGTGGTCAACATGCTTCCAGCACTCCTTCTGGCAATGCCGCTTTCCGCCGCCTGGAGCGCCTGGTTTGCCTGACATTACGAGCGATAACGGCAAACTGATGATAGATTGTGCAGTCTGCCGTAAATTGAAGAAATTTGATTGACGAGACGAGGCGAATCAGGTTTAATGCGCCCCGTTGCCCGGATAGCTCAGTCGGTAGAGCAGGGGATTGAAAATCCCCGTGTCCTTGGTTCGATTCCGAGTCCGGGCACCAAATTCATATCAACGGACCTCCACGGAGGTCCGTTTTTCGTTTCAGAACGCCACAATTTAAGCGTTCTGCCTCCAAATCAATTCTACCGAACTCAACCAGATTCCCCCCACATCAACCTCATTGTGTGGGTATAATTGCGGGTATACCCCAGTTCGACAGAATTTGTACCCTCTTTAACGCATTCAGAAGGCTGAACTATGGCACTGACTGACGCAAAAATCCGGGCTGCAAAGCCCACTGACAAGGCTTATAAACTCACTGACGGGGCTGGCATGTTCCTGCTGGTACATCCTAATGGTTCCCGTTACTGGCGTCTCCGTTATCGTATTCTGGGTAAGGAGAAGACTCTGGCACTTGGGGTATATCCAGAAGTTTCTCTCTCCGAAGCTCGTACAAAACGGGATGAGGCCCGAAAACTGATTTCGGAGGGGATTGACCCTTGCGAACAGAAAAGAGCTAAAAAAGTAGTCCCTGATTTACAACTCTCTTTTGAACATATTGCACGACGCTGGCATGCCAGTAATAAACAATGGGCACAATCACACAGCGATAAAGTACTCAAAAGCCTCGAGACACACGTTTTCCCCTTTATCGGCAACCGGGATATCACAACACTCAGTACCCCGGACCTGCTTATCCCTGTTCGTGCTGCAGAAGCTAAACAAATTTATGAAATCGCCAGTCGTCTGCAGCAAAGAATATCTGCTGTAATGCGTTATGCCGTACAGTCTGGCATCATCAGATATAACCCGGCTCTGGATATGGCTGGTGCATTGACCACGGTAAAACGCCAGCATCGCCCTGCTCT
>NZ_VCDZ01000036.1:0-20140 GCF_005845405.1 Escherichia sp. E4930
GGAGTTCCCCGCGCCAGCGGGGATAAAGCGACACGCCGATCCACTGGTGTGCTACGGATTTAGAGTTCCCCGCGCCAGCGGGGATAAAGCGGCGTAGTAGGTAACGTCCCGTTCGGGGACAATGAGTTCCCCGCGCCAGCGGGGATAAAGCGTGGTTCGAAAAGGATGGCCGCCGGTTTGTTCAGAGTTCCCCGCGCCAGCGGGGATAAACCGCACAGTCCCTGAAGCAGTGCATCTATGGCGCGGAGTTCCCCGCGCTAGCGGGGATAAACCGCTCGGTGATTTTCTTGATTCGCAATTGATGAAGAGTTTCCCGCGCCAGCAGGGATAACCATTCAGGTATGTTCAGGCCGGGCAGTTTCCCGCCCGGCCTTCCTCACTTACGCATTCGACCAGCTCTGGATAGAATCCGCATTCCCCAGCTCACCATGCATCACTTCATACGATTTTTTCAGGATCACATCAGTATGTTTGGTTAAATCTTTGAAAATGCCTTTATTCATCGCGTCGTAGCGTTTGGCATTGCTCTCAACAGGCATAAAGATATCTTTCACGCGAACCATTTTTTCGACAGCCGTTGCGTAATCTGGATACAGACTAAGCCCTACAACCGTGTTGATCGCTGCTCCCAGGCTTGCACAACCGTTAATGGCGTTACGGCGTGCCGGAAGGTTGAACACGTCGGCAAAAATTTGCATAAACAGATCGCTGTTCGAACCGCCGCCAGTAATGATCACATGTTTGGCAAAGTGATTCATTTCATTACACATATTGTCGTAATTGTTCTTCAGCGTCAGCGCCACGCTTTCCAGTATTGAACGGTATATCCATGCGTAATCCATGCTGGAATCAAAACCGATCATAATCCCGCGTTTGTACGGTTCCCACGGATTGGTCAGCCAGTCCAGCACTGTCATCAGACCATTACAGCCAGGCGGCACACAAGAAGCTTTTTTGTTGAGCAAATCTTCCGGTGAAAGATCCTGTGCTTTGGCATCCTGAATTAGCGACTCGCCTAACATGTCGCGCAGCCAGCTCACCGTCCACATGCCTTTTCGGATACCGTAACCTTCATACAGCAATGTTTCCGGAATAGAAGACATAATCGGCCAGTACGCTACCGGATCTTTCGGCAGTGCTTTACCGTTCATCATCAATGCGATGTAAGTGCCAAGAGAAATTACTGCCGTTTCATCATCCAGTAACCCGGCTCCCAGAGCTTCTACCGGTTTATCACTGGTAGTACAAACAACCGGCAGTCCTGCCGGGAAATGCGTCGCCAGCGCGGCTTGAGGTGTGATATGCCCAAGAACGGTGCCAGGCATTTGCACATCAAACAGCATCTGGCGGGGGATATTAAACTTCTCCATTACCGCAGCATCTTCACTCCATGCCCAGGTCTTATAATCCACTGGCCACTGACCAAAATAGTTGGCGATATTGTCCTTAAATTCGCCCGTTAAACGGTGTGTCAGATAACCCGAAAAAGAGGTGACATACGCCACGTCAGGATTCGTATGTTCGTAAGGGCGTGTAACGCGTGCATCCTGCCAGCTAATCAACGGCGCAGCAGGCGTGCCATCGGCTTTCAACAACGCACGACAGCAACGGATGGATCCCAGGCCGATGCCAACAATATCTTCTTTATTCCCGGCAAACTGACTCATCAAATCGTGACCGGCAAAACATAATGATGCCCATAAATCGTCGTCAGGATGTTCTGCGGTATCGGCATCCGGCGTGTGCATCGGCTGCAATAAACCTTTGCCTTCGCAAACCACGTTACCTTCCAGATCGTACATCACCACTTTTGTGCTCTGACTTCCGCCATCAATCCCTATGATGTATTTTTTCGACATGATTTTTCTCCTGTAATTTTCCTGGCTTACTTGCTGCTAGCCATTGCGGGGGCGCTATCAGCAGTACGAATTTTTTGGAACAGCAAAAAGGTAAAGACGATCACCATGCCGAGTGCCGCCATGCCCATCAGCCACATGTTGCGGTAGGCTTCTGCTGCGGGCAGGGTGTCCTGCCAGTGGCCGATAATCGGGTAAACGAAGACATCCGGCAGGAATCCAATCACCGAACAAATACCTACCGTGGTACCCATAATGTAAGACGGTGTTCTCGCTTCGCCGGGGCAGGCCCAGTACAGTCCACGTGAGGCGTAGCAGGTGAATCCCAGCAGTAAAATCAGGCCAATCCCCATCGCGACCGATTGCGGGTTAGAGTTGGTAACAAGCAGGGCAGTCAGTGCCAGCAGGCCGATGATGGAAAGGATTTGAATCACGCGGGTAGGGGATTTCACTTTACTGTAGGTGGTGATAATGCCGCCAAGTGGGCCGCACAGTGCGCGGAAGATTTTGTTGATCACAATCCCCATGTAGCTCGCCGCCACCAGCGACATACCATACATTTCGGTCAGATAGTTGGTGGAGTAACTCAGAATGGCGTAGATGGTGAAGACACCAAAAATCACCATGCTGCAATACCAGGTGGTGCTGATGCGCAAAACGGCCAGGATGTCGCTAAGCTGGAATGATTGTTTTTCTTCGTTATTGGCACTGCGCAGGTTGTTGTTATCGCTAACAAAAAACCAGCACAGAATCCCCAACAAGATGTAAACCACACTATAGATGATAATGACCGTTTTCAGGCTGGCGCTGTCATCCGGTGCAAAGCGAGAAAAGACCCACATGGTAAACACCGCCAGCGACATTACACCGACGCCGCGCAGCCCTTCCATCCAGCCCATAATTTTCCCTTGCTCACTATGATCGCCCAGCAATGAGGCGGCTTTAATCGACACCGACCACAGCATTAAAATAGTGGTTATCGCAAAGGCGACCTGAATACAGAGCATTACCCACAGTGGTGGATATGTTGCCATTATCAGGCCCAGCAATCCGGTAATGATCATCGCGGAAGTAATCATTTTGCGGTGCGAAAATTTATCGGCAATAACGCCGCTGGGGGCATAAAGAATAATGGCCGCAATACCAAATGTACTCATTATTAAACCTATCTCGGTATTGCTGAATCCCATAAATTTCGCCATGGGAATTTGATAAATATAACGTAAATAAGCCAGGTCAAAACTAACGCCGCCGCTAAAACTAATTATCGCGAGGGTTATCCAACGGCGATATGAGTTGTGTTGCATATCGTATTCCCATTTGTAATAGACAAAAAAAAGAGAAAAGTAAGCCGCCCTTTCAGGTGGATTACTTTTCTCAGCTCTCTAGTAATTGCAATAAGAAATAACATGGAAAGAAAAGGTGTTGTGTGAGAGTAATCACGCTTCTGCTTTTTAAAACTATTTGATAATACGAACATCACTCTGTGATTACGATCACATTAGCAGTTATGCCCTTATGCTAAAAATTATCTCCAGTTACCAGAGATAATGAGAAAGGTAACTTCCCTCTCGCGGGGGAAGTTACCTTTCTTTTTTTTTGCCTTACGGAAATTGGAGCTAACTATGTCAATCGAATCTCTCAATGCGTTCTCAATGGATTTTTTCTCCCTGAAAGGTAAAACAGCAATTGTTACCGGCGGGAATAGCGGTTTAGGTCAGGCATTTGCAATGGCGTTGGCCAAAGCTGGCGCAAATATTTTTATTCCAAGTTTTGTCAAAGATAACGGCGAAACAAAGGAAATGATTGAAAAACAGGGTGTTGAAGTGGACTTCATGCAGGTGGATATCACCGCAGAAGGCGCACCGCAGAAGATTATCGCTGCCTGCTGTGAGCGCTTCGGTACCGTCGATATTCTGGTTAACAATGCCGGTATTTGTAAGCTGAATAAGGTGCTGGACTTCGGTCGTGCCGACTGGGATCCAATGATTGATGTGAACCTGACCGCCGCATTCGAGTTAAGCTACGAAGCGGCAAAAATTATGATCCCGCAGAAAAGCGGTAAAATTATTAATATCTGTTCATTGTTCTCTTACTTAGGTGGACAATGGTCACCTGCTTATTCTGCCACTAAACATGCTCTTGCCGGATTCACCAAAGCCTATTGCGATGAATTAGGTCAATATAATATTCAGGTGAATGGTATTGCCCCGGGATATTACGCTACCGATATCACTCTGGCGACCCGTAGTAATCCAGAAACTAACCAGCGCGTTCTTGATCATATTCCGGCAAACCGTTGGGGCGATACTCAGGATTTAATGGGCGCAGCCGTATTCCTCGCAAGTCCGGCATCGAATTATGTCAACGGACATTTATTAGTGGTTGATGGCGGTTATTTAGTGCGCTAATCCATAACGGTGGTTTCTGTTTTCTCTTATTAATGATTATTCCATTTTTATTATCAGGAAGGAATTACTATGTCTTTATCTCGCGCAGCGATTGTCGACCAGCTAAAGGAAATTGTTGGTGCAGATCGCGTAATTACCGATGAAACAGTATTAAAGAAAAACAGTATTGACCGTTTTCGTAAATTTCCGGATATTCATGGCATTTATACTTTGCCGATTCCGGCAGCGGTCGTAAAACTCGGTTCCACAGAACAAGTCTCCCGTGTGCTGAATTTTATGAATGCGCACAAAATTAACGGTGTGCCGCGTACCGGCGCTTCCGCCACTGAAGGTGGGCTGGAAACCGTTGTGGAAAACTCGGTGGTGCTCGACGGCTCCGCCATGAATCAAATCATTAATATTGATATTGAGAATATGCAGGCGACGGCACAATGTGGTGTTCCGCTGGAAGTGCTGGAAAACGCGTTGCGTGAAAAAGGTTACACCACAGGGCATTCTCCGCAATCAAAACCGCTGGCGCAGATGGGCGGCCTGGTAGCAACCCGCAGTATCGGGCAGTTCTCCACACTCTACGGCGCAATCGAAGATATGGTCGTTGGTCTGGAAGCAGTATTGGCAGATGGTACCGTCACACGCATTAAAAACGTGCCACGTCGCGCGGCTGGCCCGGATATTCGTCACATCATCATCGGCAACGAAGGTGCATTGTGCTATATCACTGAAGTAACAGTGAAAATCTTTAAATTCACCCCGGAAAACAACCTCTTCTACGGCTATATCCTGGAAGACATGAAAACCGGCTTCAACATCCTGCGTGAAATCATGGTGGAAGGGTATCGTCCGTCGATCGCTCGTTTGTATGACGCTGAAGATGGCACCCAACACTTCACCCATTTTGCTGACGGAAAATGTGTGCTGATCTTTATGGCTGAAGGTAACCCTCGCATTGCGAAGGCGACGGGCGAAGGGATTGCGGAAATCGTTGCCCGCTACCCGCAATGCCAGCGCGTGGACAGCAAACTGATCGAAACCTGGTTTAATCACCTGAACTGGGGACCGGATAAAGTGGCTGCCGAACGTGTGCAGATCCTCAAAACCGGCAACATGGGCTTTACCACTGAAGTGTCCGGCTGCTGGAGCTGCATCCACGAAATCTACGAAAGCGTTATTAACCGTATTCGTACCGAGTTCCCACACGCCGACGACATCACCATGCTGGGCGGTCATTCCTCTCATAGCTATCAGAACGGCACCAACATGTACTTCGTCTACGACTACAACGTCGTTGACTGTAAGCCGGAAGAGGAAATCGACAAGTACCACAATCCGCTCAACAAAATCATCTGCGAAGAAACCATTCGCCTCGGTGGATCGATGGTGCACCACCACGGCATTGGTAAACATCGCGTTCACTGGAGCAAACTGGAACACGGCAGTGCATGGGCGTTGCTGGAAGGGCTGAAAAAGCAGTTCGATCCTAATGGCATTATGAATACGGGTACTATCTATCCGATTGAAAAATAATGTGTCAGGCAGCGTTCCACGATGACGGGGCGTTGCCTTTTCGGCTTCTCAGGCGAGAAGCCGTTCTTATTACCGGACAATGAAGGGGTAAAGATGAACACTTCACCGGTGCGAATGGATGATTTACCACTTAACCGTTTTCACTGCCGCATTGCTGCGCTCACTTTCGGCGCACACCTGACCGACGGTTATGTCCTCGGCGTCATTGGTTACGCCATTATTCAGCTTACACCCGCCATGCAACTGACGCCGTTTATGGCGGGAATGATTGGCGGCTCAGCACTCCTTGGTTTGTTTCTTGGCAGCCTGGTGCTGGGCTGGATCTCCGACCATATTGGGCGACAAAAAATCTTCACCTTCAGCTTTTTGCTGATTACGCTTGCTTCGTTTTTACAATTTTTTGCCACCACGCCAGAGCATCTTATTGGACTGCGCATTTTGATTGGCATTGGTCTGGGAGGCGATTACTCAGTCGGTCACACCTTGCTGGCTGAATTTTCCCCGCGCCGCCATCGCGGTATTTTGCTGGGCGCGTTCAGCGTGGTGTGGACCGTAGGCTATGTGCTGGCAAGTATTGCCGGACATCACTTTATTTCCGAAAACCCGGAAGCCTGGCGCTGGCTGCTGGCATCGGCAGCTCTGCCCGCGTTGTTGATTACGTTATTACGCTGGGGAACGCCAGAATCGCCACGCTGGCTACTGCGCCAGGGGCGTTTTGCAGAAGCTCACGCTATCGTGCATCGCTATTTTGGTCCCCATGTTTTACTGGGCGATGAAGTGGCAACGGCGACCCATAAACACATCAAAACCTTGTTCTCTTCGCGCTACTGGCGGCGCACAGCGTTTAACAGCGTCTTCTTTGTCTGCCTCGTGATCCCGTGGTTTGTGATTTATACCTGGCTGCCAACTATCGCCCAGACTATTGGACTGGAAGATGCGCTGACCGCCAGCCTGATGCTTAATGCGTTGTTAATTGTTGGCGCGCTGCTGGGATTAGTTCTGACGCACCTGCTGGCACATCGCAAATTTTTGCTGGGAAGTTTTTTGCTGCTGGCGGCAACGCTGGTAGTGATGGCTTGTTTGCCTTCCGGTAGTTCATTAACGCTGCTGCTTTTTGTTCTCTTCAGCACCACCATTTCGGCGGTCAGTAATCTGGTGGGCATTTTGCCTGCGGAAAGTTTTCCTACTGACATTCGCTCGCTGGGCGTCGGTTTTGCCACCGCCATGAGTCGACTTGGCGCGGCGGTAAGTACGGGTCTGCTGCCGTGGATTCTGGCGCAGTGGGGGATGCAAGTTACCTTATTGATCCTGGCGGCAGTGTTGTTAGTTGGTTTTGTCGTGACCTGGCTATGGGCACCAGAAACTAAAGCCCTCCCGCTGGTGGCGGCGGGAAATGTAGGAGGTGCGAATGAACATACTGTTAGCGTTTAAAGCCGAACCGGATGCCGGGATGCTGGCGGAAAAAGAGTGGCTGGCGGCGGCTCAGGGTAATAGCGGACCGGATGTTTCGCTACTGCGAAGTTTACTCGGTGCTGATGAACAGGCCGCTGCCGCGCTGCTGTTGGCGCAGAGAAAAAATGGCACGCCGATGACTTTAACCGCGTTGAGCATAGGCGATGAACGGGCGTTGCACTGGCTGCGCTATCTCATGGCTCTTGGGTTTGAGGAAGCTATATTGCTGGAGACGGCGGCAGATCTGCGCTTTGCGCCGGAATTTGTCGCTCGCCATATTGCCGAATGGCAGTACCAGAATCCGCTGGATCTGATCATTACCGGCTGCCAAAGCAGTGAAGGGCAAAACGGACAAACGCCATTTTTGCTGGCGGAAATGCTGGGCTGGCCTTGTTTCACCCAGGTGGAGCGTTTCACACTCGACGCGCCGTTTATCACCCTCGAACAGCGTACTGAAAATGGGGTGCGCTGTTGTCGTGCCCGCTTACCTGTGGTGATTGCCGTGCGCCAGTGCGGTGAAGTGGCCTTGCCAGTACCGGGAATGCGCCAACGTATGGCGGCGGGGAAAGCGGAAATTATCCGCAAAACTGTTGCTGCTGAATCGCCAGCGATGCAGTGTCTGCAACTGGCAAGGCCAGAGCAACGACGCAGAGCGACGCTGATTGATGGGCAAACGGTAGCAGAAAAAGCGCAAAAGCTATGGCAGGACTATTTACGCCAAAGGATGCAGCCATGAATATCGCAATTGTGACAATAAATCAGGAAAATGCCGCAATGGCGGGCTGGCTGGTGGAGCAGGATTTCAGCGGCAGCACACTAACGCACTGGCAAATCGAGCCGCAGCCGATGGTCGCGGAACAGGTGCTGGATGCGCTGGTAGAACAGTGGCAGCGAACGCCTGTGGACGTTGTTCTCTTTCCGCCGGGAACGTTTGGTGATGAACTGTCGACCCGGCTGGCCTGGCGTTTACATGGAGCCTGTGTCTGCCAGGTGATTTCATTAGATATACCGACCGCAAGCGTGCGCAAATCCCACTGGGGAAATGCGCTAACGGCGACGCTGCAAACAGAAAAACGCCCGCTATGTCTTTCCCTGGCGCGCCAGGTTGGAGCGGCGAAAAACGTCACGTTGCCCTCTGGTATGCAACAACTGAATATTGTTCCCGGAGCGCTTCCCGAGTGGCTGGTTAACATAGAAAACCTGAAAAATGTTACCCGTGACCCATTAGCTGAGGCCAGACGAGTACTGGTAGTGGGGCAGGGCGGAGAGGCAGATAACCAGGAAATCGCTATGCTGGCAGAAAAGCTGGGAGCCGAAGTGGGCTAC
Source organism: Escherichia sp. E4930 (assembly GCF_005845405.1). Taxonomy (NCBI): domain Bacteria; kingdom Pseudomonadati; phylum Pseudomonadota; class Gammaproteobacteria; order Enterobacterales; family Enterobacteriaceae; genus Escherichia; species Escherichia sp. E4930. Next base: position 8,570 of record NZ_VCDZ01000036.1, read on the forward strand.
AGTCGGGCGCGAGTGATGAACGGTGGCGTTGATGCTGAAAAAGTGATTGGTATTTCCGGACATCTGCTGGCACCTGAGGTGTGTATTGTTGTTGGCGCTTCTGGCGCAGCAGCGTTAATGGCGGGCGTACGCAATAGCAAGTTTGTGGTGGCGATTAATCATGACGCCAGCGCGGCGGTATTTTCGCAGGCAGATGTTGGCGTGGTAGATGACTGGAAAGCCGTGCTGGAGGCACTGGTGACAAACATTCACGCAGATTGCCAATAACGTACAGCCGGATGCGGCGTGGACGGGTTTCGGGCTTGTAGGCCTGATAAGACGCGTCAAGCGTCGCATCAGGCGCTGAATGCCGGATTTGGCGTGCAGCCTACAAATCACACAAATTCAATTCGTTACGATTATCCCGTCAAAGCAATTTTTTCGCTAACGTCCAGACCCCGGTATTCGTGGTGGAAAGCGCCACGACACCCGCGTTAATCGCGTTACGCGCATCTTCTTCATCGCACACCAACCCACCAGCAATCAGCGGTTGGCGGATTTTCTCCGTCACCCAGCCCAGCACTTTGGGCATGCAGCCTGGCAGGATCTCAATACAATCAGGGTTCGATTGCGCAACCTGCTTATCAATGTTGTGAAACGAAATCGAATCGACAATAAACAGACGATGAATACAGAAAAAACCTTCCGCTCTTGCCGCTTTCAGCATCGATGCTTTCGTGCTGATAATGCCGTCCGCTTCGGTCACCAGTTTCAGAAACTGAATCACCACTTCTTTGTTCGATGCGCCTTCCAGCAAATCAACATGAATAAAAGCATATTTCCCGGCATTTTTAATCTTTTTGACGATATGACTGATGGTGCAGATATTGCCGTACAACACGGAAATAAACCGGCATTCAGAGTCGATTGCCAGTTGCAGGCTGGCATTATCTTTAACGGCAGCAATCACCGGATTCTGGCGGAGCAGGTGTAAGAGGGACATAAATTATCCTTGTTATTTATCCAAAGCGGTAGGTGATGCCGAATCCGGAAGGTGGATAGCGCCACTGTTGTAGTGTTTTTTCGTCGCACAGCAAACGGCAGGTTCCGCACTCAAGGCAACTGCGATAATTAATACATAAGTCACCTTCTGGTGTGAGCGAAAAAAGACCTGCCGGACAGGCGTTAATCAACCGTTCTGCCGTCTGACGCTCAACGGAGTCAGCCGGAACAATGTGCGGCGCATCAGCAACGCGCCAGAGATTACGGGCTATAGACATCGCAGACTCCTGATAACATCGCCCGCCAGATGCCACATGCCGTGACGACGTAAATGACGCCAGAGTAACTGGCGCAGCGGCGGAACAGGTTTATCACCCTGATCCCATAAATCACGGGAAATATCCTGCATTAACGCAGGCCACGCCCGATACCAGCCAGGGCGTTGCAAAAGCGCCGGAACATGCTGATAACGTTGTAGAACATCCCACAGTTGACTGCGTTCTATGTTTTGATGATAAAGCGGAAACAAATTTTGCGGCTCGCGGTATTGGCAGGCGCTTATCAGCGTTTGTGCCGCCGCCTGTGCGCCAGTCAGCGCCATATCCATGCCGCGTACGGAAATTCCGGTATTGACGCAACTGCGTAACGCATCGCCCACCAGTAGCCAGCCGTTACCGGCGTATTGCACCGGCATACTGTGCAGGCCACCTTCTGGCACCAGATGCGCGCCGTACTCCAGCGATTCCGTGTTTTTGATAAGCGGGCGCACTGCTGGATGCGTTTTAAAGCGAGCCAGCAGCTCACTTGCCGGAACACGACTTTGCGTAAGGGAAGAGAGTGGGCAAACAATCCCTAACGAGAGTGTTTGTTGATTAGTATAAAGAAATGCGCCGCCGGGCAAGTCATCACAGATTTCGCCGCTGAACAGCAACGCTGCGCCTTCGTTATTCTCCAGATGAAAACGTTCTTCAATAGCGGATGTTTCCAGCGACAGCACTTCTTTGATTCCTAACGCCATTGATTCGCCAGCAGGGCGGGTAACTAATCCATGGCGTTCTGCCAGGAGGCTATTGGCACCTTCTGCCAGGACGACATAACGGGCGCGGAGAATATCGTCACCACAGATAACGCCACACACTCTGCCGTTTTCTTCATACAGCGCATCCACCGTCGCACCAGGGATACACTCGACACCTTCTTTTTCGGCTTCGGCAACCAGCCACGGATCGAATCGCGCACGTAATACACTCCAGGATTCACCGCCGGGCTGTAAGCTGGAAAACGTCGTTGCGCCATCGGGCGTTAACAGAGAAAGGCTTTCGTGGGTGATGCGTCGTTCAAGAGGCGCGGTCAGGTGAAACTGAGGGAGGAGTTCCGCGAGTGCATGGGTGTATAGCCGCCCGCCGGAAAGATTTTTGCTGCCGGGGATTTCAGCGCGTTCCAGTAACAAAACGGATAAACCCGCTCGCGCGCAGCGTAACGCGCAAGCGGTGCCTGCAATACCGGCACCAATAATAATAATGTCGCAGTCGTCTTCCATGGTGTGCTCCAGATATCCTGAGCGCAACACCCTAACATAGCGTTACTTAAGGGAAATTGACCACCGACACACTCTTATCATTCGCCGCGATAGATACAGCCTGCAGTGCAGGTTTCTTTCACCATCACTGCACTTAATAGCGGCACAACGGGTTTAACTTGATCCCAAATCCATTTTGCTAAAACTTCGCTGGTTGGGTTTTCCAGACCGGGTATATCATTGAGGTAATAGTGGTCGAGGCGATCGTAGGTCGGTTTAAACGCCGCTTTCAGTTCAGCGAAATCGATAATCCAGCCCGTATGCGGATCGACTTCCCCTGTGATTTCCAGGCGCACCATAAAAGAATGCCCGTGTAAGCGCCCGCACTTATGTCCCTGTGGGACGTGCGGCAGACGGTGAGCGGCTTCGAAGGTGAAATCTTTAAATAACGTGGTGGACATCATAATTTCTCTAAAGGACGATAAAACCGCCGTAGAGTACCGGAAAGCCTGTTTTTTCGCATTACTAAAAACGGGTTTGTTGCGCAAAATGACCGATTTAACTTAATTGCGGTCGATATTTATTTATTTTTCATTGAGTTAATAAATCTATTTTGTTGTTAAAGACTATTGCTAAAACAGGTTAGTCGATTTGGTTATTAGTTATCGCTATCCCGTCTTTAATCCACCCCCTTCGCGCCGTTAACCTTACCTTCTCTTCTGTTTTATGGGCGCTGACAGGGCCGATAAACAGCTTTGCTTACTGGAACATAACGACGCATGACGACACAGGTCCCACCTTCCGCGTTGCTTCCGTTGAACCCGGAGCAACTGGCACGCCTTCAGGCGGCCACGACCGATTTAACTCCCACCCAGCTTGCCTGGGTTTCTGGCTATTTCTGGGGCGTGCTCAATCAGCAGCCTGCTACGCTTGCAGCGACGCCAGCGCCCGCCGCAGAAATACCGGGTATTACTATTATCTCCGCTTCGCAAACCGGCAATGCGCGTCGGGTCGCCGAAGCGTTACGCGATGACTTATTAGCGGTAAAACTGAACGTTAAGCTGGTGAACGCGGGCGACTATAAATTCAAACAAATCGCCAGTGAAAAACTGCTTATCGTGGTGACGTCAACTCAAGGGGAAGGGGAACCGCCGGAAGAAGCCGTCGCGTTGCATAAGTTTCTGTTCTCCAAAAAAGCGCCGAAGCTGGAAAACACCGCGTTTGCCGTGTTTAGCCTTGGCGATAGCTCTTATGAATTTTTCTGCCAGTCCGGGAAAGATTTTGACAGCAAGCTGGCGGAACTGGGCGGTGAACGCCTGCTCGACCGTGTCGATGCCGACGTTGAATACCAGGCCGCTGCCAGCGAGTGGCGCGCCCGCGTGGTTGATGCGCTTAAATCGCGCGCGCCTGTCACAACACCTTCACAATCCGTCGCTACTGGCGCGGTAAATGAAATCCACACCAGCCCGTACAGCAAAGACGCGCCGCTGGTGGCGAGCCTTTTGGTTAACCAGAAAATTACCGGACGTAACTCTGAAAAAGACGTTCGCCATATCGAAATTGACTTAGGTGACTCGGGCCTGCGTTACCAGCCGGGCGATGCGCTGGGCGTCTGGTATCAGAACGATCCGGCACTGGTGAAAGAACTTGTCGAACTGCTGTGGCTGAAAGGCGATGAACCTGTCACCGTTGAGGGCAAAACCCTGCCGTTGAACGAGGCGCTACAGTGGCACTTCGAACTGACGGTTAACACCGCCAATATCGTTGAGAACTACGCTACCTTAACGCGCAGCGAAACGCTGCTGCCGCTGGTGGGCGATAAAGCGAAGTTGCAGCATTACGCCGCGACCACGCCGATTGTCGACATGGTGCGTTTCTCTCCGGCACAGCTGGATGCCGAAGCGCTGATTAATCTGCTGCGCCCGCTGACCCCACGCCTCTATTCCATCGCCTCCTCGCAGGCGGAAGTCGAGAACGAAGTACACGTCACCGTTGGCGTGGTGCGTTACGACGTGGAAGGCCGCGCCCGTGCCGGTGGTGCCTCCAGCTTCCTCGCGGACCGCGTGGAAGAAGAGGGCGAAATCCGCGTCTTTATCGAACATAACGACAACTTCCGCCTGCCCGCTAACCCGGAAAGCCCGGTGATTATGATTGGCCCAGGTACAGGTATTGCGCCGTTCCGCGCCTTTATGCAGCAACGTGCTGCCGACGAAGCGCCGGGCAAAAACTGGCTTTTCTTCGGCAACCCACACTTTACGGAAGATTTCCTCTACCAGGTGGAATGGCAGCGTTACGTGAAAGAAGGCGTGCTGACGCGCATCGATCTCGCCTGGTCGCGCGATCAAAAAGAAAAAGTTTACGTACAAGACAAACTGCGCGAACAGGGCGCGGAGCTGTGGCGCTGGATCAATGACGGTGCCCACATTTATGTCTGCGGCGACGCTAATCGCATGGCGAAAGACGTTGAACAGGCACTTCTGGAAGTGATTGCCGAATTTGGTGGCATGGACACCGAAGCGGCGGATGAATTTTTAAGTGAGCTGCGCGTAGAGCGCCGTTATCAGCGAGATGTCTACTAATGAGCGAAAAACATCCAGGGCCTTTAGTGGTCGAAGGTAAACTGGCAGACGCCGAGCGCATGAAGCTTGAAAGCAACTATCTGCGCGGCACGATTGCTGAAGATTTAAATGACGGCCTGACCGGTGGGTTTAAGGGCGATAACTTCCTGCTGATCCGTTTCCACGGTATGTATCAGCAGGATGACCGTGACATTCGCGCCGAACGTGCTGAACAGAAGCTGGAACCGCGTCACGCCATGATGCTCCGCTGTCGCTTGCCGGGAGGCGTTATTACCACCAAACAGTGGCAGGCGATCGACAAATTTGCGGTGGAAAACACCATTTACGGTAGCATCCGTCTGACCAACCGTCAGACGTTCCAGTTCCACGGTATTCTGAAAAAGAACGTCAAACCTGCGCACCAGATGCTGCACTCGGTCGGTCTGGATGCGTTAGCCACCGCCAACGACATGAACCGTAACGTGCTGTGCACCTCGAACCCGTTCGAGTCGCAGCTGCATGCGGAAGCGTATGAATGGGCGAAGAAAATTTCTGAACATCTGCTGCCGCGAACCCGCGCCTATGCGGAGATCTGGCTCGATCAGGAGAAAGTCGCTACCACTGATGAAGAACCGATCCTCGGCCAGACTTACCTGCCGCGTAAGTTCAAAACCACGGTAGTGATCCCGCCGCAGAACGATATCGATCTGCACGCCAACGACATGAACTTCGTGGCGATCGCCGAAAACGGCAAGCTGGTAGGCTTTAACTTGCTGGTGGGCGGTGGGCTTTCCATCGAACACGGCAACAAGAAAACCTACGCCCGCACCGCGAGCGAGTTTGGCTATCTGCCGCTGGAGCATACGCTGGCGGTGGCGGAAGCGGTGGTCACGACCCAGCGTGACTGGGGTAACCGAACCGATCGTAAAAATGCCAAAACCAAATACACGCTGGAGCGCGTAGGGGTTGAGACGTTTAAAGCGGAAGTGGAGCGTCGCGCGGGGATCAAATTTGAACCGATCCGTCCATATGAGTTCACCGGACGAGGCGATCGTATTGGCTGGGTTAAGGGCATTGATGATAACTGGCACTTGACGCTGTTTATCGAAAATGGTCGCATCCTTGATTATCCGGGGCGTCCGCTGAAAACCGGCCTGCTGGAGATCGCGAAGATCCACAAAGGTGATTTCCGCATTACGGCGAACCAGAATCTGATCATCGCCGGTGTGCCGGAAAGCGAGAAAGCGAAGATCGAGAAGATCGCCAAAGAGAGCGGGTTAATGAATGCCGTCACGCCGCAGCGTGAAAACTCGATGGCCTGCGTGTCATTCCCGACTTGCCCGCTGGCGATGGCGGAAGCGGAGCGTTTCCTGCCGTCGTTTATCGATAACATCGATAATTTAATGGCGAAACATGGTGTCAGCGATGAGCATATCGTGATGCGTGTAACAGGCTGCCCGAACGGTTGCGGTCGCGCGATGCTGGCGGAAGTGGGTCTGGTGGGTAAAGCGCCGGGTCGCTACAACCTGCATCTTGGCGGCAACCGCATGGGGACACGTATCCCACGGATGTATAAAGAAAACATCACCGAGCCGGAAATCCTGGCGTCGCTTGATGAACTGATAGGGCGCTGGGCGAAAGAGCGTGAAGCGGGTGAAGGCTTCGGCGACTTTACGGTGCGTGCGGGCATCATTCGCCCGGTGCTCGACCCGGCGCGGGATCTGTGGGATTAACCATCAGCCCGGTCTTGTAGGCCTGATAAGACGCGACAGCGTCGCATCAGGCAAGGCAAACAGTGAGGAACTTATGTCCAAACTCGATCTAAACACCCTGAACGAACTGCCAAAGGTAGACCGGATTCTGGCGCTGGCCCAAACCAACGCCGAACTGGAAAAACTGGACGCTGAAGGCCGCGTTGCCTGGGCGCTGGATAATCTGCCCGGTGAATATGTGCTTTCTTCCAGCTTTGGCATTCAGGCGGCGGTGAGCCTGCATCTGGTGAATCAGATTCGCCCGGATATTCCGGTGATCCTCACTGATACGGGTTACTTGTTCCCGGAAACTTACCGCTTTATTGACGAGTTAACGGACAAACTCAAGCTCAACCTGAAAGTGTACCGTGCTACCGAAAGCGCCGCCTGGCAGGAAGCACGCTACGGCAAACTGTGGGAGCAGGGCGTTGAAGGCATTGAAAAATACAATGACATCAATAAAGTCGAACCGATGAACCGGGCGCTGAAAGAACTGAATGCGCAAACGTGGTTTGCTGGCCTGCGCCGTGAACAATCTGGCAGCCGCGCCAATTTACCGGTGCTGGCAATTCAGCGTGGCGTATTTAAAGTGCTGCCGATTATCGACTGGGATAATCGAACTATTTATCAGTACCTGCAAAAACATGGCCTGAAATATCACCCATTATGGGACGAAGGATATTTATCGGTGGGAGATACCCATACAACCCGTAAATGGGAACCCGGCATGGCGGAAGAAGAAACGCGTTTCTTTGGCTTAAAAAGAGAATGTGGGTTACACGAAGGGTAAATATTGCCGGATAAAATAAACGCCTCTGTCAGAAATGATGGGGGCGTTTTTATTTTGCGAGCCGCATTCCGGCATTTAAACGTGAACGTCGCAGGGAGAATCAACAGGTATAGAATGGCATTGGGTGCTTGAGGCTGTCTGGCGTTAAGCATTCGCGAGGTTCCAGATGGACAAAAGCCCCAGGCGATATTTCTATCAACCTGAGGCTTACGTTCGAACCCAAACAATTCGAATGTTAGTCTCTTCTTTGCAGGGAGGCAAGACATGCTGACAAAATATGCCCTTGCGGCAATCATCGTACTGTGTTGTACAGTACTGGGATTCACGCTGATGGTAGGCGACTCGTTGTGTGAGTTGAGTATCAGAGAACGTGGTATGGAGTTTAAGGCAGTTCTCGCTTACGAATCGAAGAAGTAGCCACCACGCGGGGGTAAAACCCCGCGTACTGAATTGTGATGGTTTGGTCTCCTGCACCCTTTTTTAATTTATATTTTTCATGTGAATATTATGCCTGTGTTTATTATTCATATATAGTACAGATGAAAATCATTGAGTTATTCATAATGCAAATATTTTATTGAACGATATATATCACAGATAATTTTTAATATATGCGTAAATATCCTTTAAGTTTTACTGAAGGATAAAAAACATTGTGACTTTCTTTGATTTCTGGGGAAAAACCCGACGTGGCGAGAAAGAGGGTGGCGACGACTATCATCTTCTTTGTTGGCATTCGCTCGATGTAGCCGCGATGGGCTATTTAATGGTCAAAAGCAATAGCTTCGGGTTGGCTGACTATTTTCGTCTATTAGGTATTTCAGATAGGGAACCGGCGGCACAATTTTTCGCCTGGTTGTTGTGCTGGCACGATACTGGAAAATTTGCCCGCTCATTTCAGCAACTTTACCGGCACCCACAACTCAAGGTTCCGGAAGGCGCAAGAAAGAATTACGAAAAGATCTCTCATTCAACGCTGGGCTACTGGCTGTGGCATCATTATTTAAGTGAATGCGAAGAATTGCTTCCTTCATCTTCACTCTCTCCGCGCAAACTTAAACGGGTGATGGAGATGTGGATGCCCATGACTACCGGGCATCATGGTCGGCCCCCTGACCGCATTGATGAACTGGATAATTTTCTGCCTGAAGACAAAGCTGCCGCGCGAGATTTTCTCCTTGAAATCAAGGTACTGTTTCCGCTCATCGAGATCCCCGCATTCTGGGATGATGACGAGGGAGTTGAACTTTTAAAACAACTTTCCTGGTATATCTCTGCAACCGTCGTACTCGCAGACTGGACGGGATCGTCAACGCGATTTTTTCCACGCGTCGCACAGACAATGGATATTGAAGATTACTGGCAGAAAACTTTAGTTCAGGCTCAAAACGCATTAACCGTCTTTCCTCCAAAAGCAAAAACTGCACCTTTCACCGGAATTAATACGCTGTTTCCTTTTATTGAGCACCCGACACCGTTACAGCAAAAGGTGCTGGATCTGGATATCAGCCAGCCAGGGCCACAGTTATTTATTCTGGAAGATGTGACTGGCGCAGGTAAAACAGAAGCGGCGCTTATCCTGGCGCACAGGTTGATGGCTGCGGGGAAAGCACAGGGTTTGTTTTTTGGCCTGCCAACAATGGCAACGGCCAATGCCATGTACGATCGGTTGGTCAAAACCTGGCTTGCTTTCTATTCGCCAGAATCTCGCCCCAGCCTGGTGCTGGCACACAGTGCCCGCGCATTTTTGGACCGCTTTAATGAATCACTCTGGTCCGGTGATTTAGTCGGGTCAGAAGAACCGGATGAACAAACGTTCAGTCAGGGATGTGCGGCCTGGTTTGCCGACAGTAACAAGAAGGCGTTGCTGGCTGAAATTGGCGTCGGCACTTTGGATCAGGCGATGATGGCGGTGATGCCGTTCAAACATAATAATCTGCGGCTTCTGGGGCTGAGTAATAAAATCCTGCTGGCTGATGAGATCCACGCCTGTGACGCTTACATGTCGTGCATTCTTGAAGGGTTGATCGAGCGGCAGGCGCGCGGCGGAAACAGCGTCATTTTGCTTTCTGCTACGTTATCCCAACAGCAGCGCGACAAACTCGTCGCCGCCTTTGCGCGTGGCGCAGAGGGTCAGCAAGAAGCTCCGTTCCTGGAAAAAGAAGATTACCCCTGGCTGACGCATGTCACGAAATCGGATGTGAATTCACATCGGGTAGCTACGCGTAAAGAAGTTGAGCGTAGCGTGAGCGTGGGTTGGCTCCATAGTGAACAAGAGTGTATTGCGCGTATCGAATCGGCGGTAAGTCAGGGGAAATGCATCGCCTGGATTCGGAATTCTGTCGATGACGCTATTAAGGTTTATCGTCAGCTGCTTGCCCGTGGCGTCATTCCTGCTGCCAGCCTTTCTCTGTTTCATAGCCGCTTTGCTTTTAGCGATCGCCAGCGAATTGAAACGGAAACGCTGGCACGCTTTGGCAAAGAAGACTGTTCACAGCGTGCCGGAAAAGTCCTCATTTGTACTCAGGTATTAGAGCAGAGCGTTGATTGCGATATGGATGAAATGATCTCCGACCTGGCCCCTGTTGATTTGCTGATCCAGCGAGCGGGGCGATTACAGCGGCATATCCGCGATATTAATGGTCAGTTAAAGCGTGACGGAAAAGACGAGCGTTCCCCTCCTGAATTGCTGATTCTGGCCCCCGTCTGGGACGACGCTCCTGGTGACGAATGGTTCGGCAGTGCCATGCGTAACAGTGCATATGTCTACCCGGATCATGGCCGAATCTGGCTGACCCAGCGTGTGCTGCGTGAGCAAGGCGCTATTCAGATGCCACACTCAGCCCGCCTTCTTATTGAATCAGTCTACGGTGAGGACGTGGTAATGCCGGAAGGATTTGCCCGCAGCGAGCAGGAGCAAGTGGGCAAATATTACTGCGATCGCGCAATGGCTAAAAAGTTTGTGCTGAACTTCAGGCCTGGCTATGCCGCCAATATCAACGATTACCTTCCGGAAAAGCTGTCGACACGTCTGGCGGAGGAGTCTGTTTCCCTGTGGCTGGCTACCTGTATTGCCAGTGTGGTGAAGCCTTATGCCAACGGTGCTCATGCATGGGAAATGAGCGTTGTCAGAGTGCGTCGAAGCTGGTGGAAAAAACATCGGGATGAGTTTTCTTTACTGGAAGGGGAAGCGTTCAGGCAGTGGTGCATTGAACAGCGGCAAGATCCGGAAATGGCAAACGTGATTTTAGTCACTGATGACGAAAGTTGCGGGTATTCGGCCAGGGAGGGATTGACTGGCAAGGTTGATTGAGATGCCTGCGACAGGACTCTCTGAATAGTTGATACACCGAAAAGGATGGAATGATGGACAACCGACCAGGGATGGTCTTTTTTACGAGAGGATACATATGAACTCGTTTTCACTTCTGACAACCCCGTGGTTGCCCGTTCGTTTTAAAGACGGAACAACAGGCAAGCTGGCGCCAGTCGATCTGGCGGATAAAAATGTTGTCGATATCGCTGCGCCGCGGGCAGATCTCCAGGGGGCGGCATGGCAGTTTTTGCTGGGGCTATTACAAACAGGTTTCGCGCCCAAAAATCATGGTCGTTGGGATGATATCTGGGAAGACGGACTGGAGGCTGAAAAGCTACGGGAAGCATTGCTGTCATTAGAACACGCTTTCCAGTTTGGGCCAGATTCCCCTTCATTTATGCAGGATTTCGAGGCGCTCACGGGAGATAAAGTTCCGGTCGCTTCGTTACTGCCTGAAATTCCCGGTTCTCAAACGACGAAGTTTAATAAAGACCACTTTATCAAGCGTGGTGTAACGGAATATCTGTGTCCTCATTGCTTAGCACTAGCCTTGTTCTCTTTACAATTGAATGCACCAGCGGGTGGAAAAGGCTATCGCACCGGTTTGCGCGGCGGTGGGCCGATGACCACTCTGATTGAATTACAGGAATATCAGG
>NZ_VCDZ01000037.1:0-33614 GCF_005845405.1 Escherichia sp. E4930
AGAGTGACGCTCATCAACCGGACATACGGGCCAAAACTGTCCTTACGGCGTTCAGCAAACACGGCCAGCACACCGGGAATATCCTGCACTTCACGACCGGTATACGTTTCAGCACTGCCGTGCCAGCGGTACTTACCGGTACAGAACGGAAAAAGACGGGATGCAGGATTCTGTTGGTGAATACGCATGGCTTCACCACGGGTGATAATTTTCATGATGGGATACCTCTGAAGACAGAAGATAAAAGTGAAAACAAGTGTGATGTGGTTGTGATGGTGACGGGTTAAAGCAGACCGTGTTCAGCAAAGGAGAAAACCTGGCTGCCACCGATTATCAGATGGTCCGGCACCCGGATATCCACCAGGGCCAGTGCCTGTATCAGACGTTCCGTAATAAGGCGGTCAGCCTTACTGGGTGTGACTTCACCTGACGGGTGATTGTGCGCCAGCACCACGGCAGCGGCATTGTGGTACAGGGCACGTTTAATCACTTCCCGGGGATGGACCTCCGTGCGGTTGATGGTGCCGGTGAAGAGGGTTTCACCCGCAATCAGCTGATTCTGGTTGTTCAGATACAGTACCCGGAACTCTTCCCGCTCCAGTCCTGCCATGTTCAGAATCAGCCATTCCCGTGCCGCATGCGTGGAGGTGAAGGCCACACCGGGTTCATGAAGATGGCGGTCCAGGGTTTTCAGGGCCCGCTGAATGAGGCTGCGCTCACCGGGTGTCATCTCTCCGGGCAGAAAGGAAAGTTGTTGCATTGTGCTTCTCCGGCTCAGTCGATGATGCGCATAATGGCGCTGCATTCCGGATGCTGCAGGGCGTAATCCCGCAGCCGGTAATAGTGGACCGTCATGGCATAACATTCCGTACGACAGGCATGATGACTGTACGTCATCAGACAGGCAGCAATGCCGGCTGCTTCCGGACTCATTTCAGCGCGGTTACCGTTCATGGCATTGAACAGTACCCAGGTTTCTCCATCATCTTCATCCGGTTCGGGCGCCATAAATGCGCCGCCGTTATTCAGGGTGTACAGATTCCAGATACCACCGCAGTAGTCTTCACACAGACGGTCCATCCAGCCGAAGACACGGGGCTCCAGGGTCACCCACTGTGGAATGAGGCCAAAGTGCTGCGGCCAGAAGCTGATGCGCTGTTCATCAGGGACTATGGTGGCAACCAGTTGAGACTGGTTATTCCCTGATGCAGTAGTTACGGAAACAGAAGGTGTGGTGGAATTATGCGAAGAGGTTGTCATGAGATGATTCCTTATAAAAAGCAAATGAATGGAAGAATGCCTGGGGACTGGTACAGACGTGAGTCAGGGCTGCACTTTCAGGGAAACAGCATCAGCGCATGCTCTCCAGCAGCGTTTCTGCCATCACCCACAATGCGCGATTGAGCTTAATGTCCGTGTCGATGCTGTGAATGGCACGGGTGTGGATACGTTTTCCTCTGGCACTGCGACCGGAAATTCCGCCTTTCAGCATATTCTCCTGGATGGTCTGATATGCGCTCCACAGGTCCTTACCGTAATCCTCCCGGCGTCGTGGTGTCAGAATGTCAGCGGTGGTGACCGGTTGATGTTCATCACCATAACGGTAAGTCAGTGCCGCCTGTGCCAGCGCCTGACGTGCCGGTGGCGGCAGAACCAGAGACTGCATGGCATCACGCTTTTCCTCAATCCGGTCAAAAACGCCCACTACCTCGTAAGCCCCTTCGATAACTTTCTCCACTACATTTCCCCGGTGTGGAACACGCACTTCCCCCAGAGACTGACCACAGACGCAGCCGTTCTGGCAGACGAACCTGAAGTACCCCGGCAGCATCTGGTAGCTGGAGGTACCGTCATGGGAGTTCAGCAGGATGATTTCAGGGACATGTTGTCTGTTTATCTCCCCGTCACGGCGCAGACGCAGCATGTGTTTGGTATACCCCCGGCGGCCCGGGTCACGTACGCGGGTCTGGCAGGCAAAGAAGGGCTGAAAGCCTTCCCGCTGCAGGTTTTCCAGCACGGTGATGGTGGGGATCCAGGTATAGTTCTCGCTTCTGGATGTGTGCTTATCTTCCCCGAATACGCTGGGGACGACCTGCATCAGTTCTTCGCGAGTTAAGGGGCGGTCACGGCGTATCTGGTTCGCATAACCAAAACGACTTGCTAATCGCATGATTTGCTCCTTATCGGTGGTTAAGATTTACTGGTGTAATAAATGAAAAAGCCACGTCTCCCGGAGAAGACGTGGCCTGATGGATGAAATGAAGACGTTTATTGCCTGAGAATTCCCTCACTGGCGAGATACGGATTTAGCTGTTTTCCGGCATCAGGTTCAAAATTCCAGCACCGCCAGCGTAGCTGCCCTTCAGCATTGCGGATAACCAGCCGGAAATGCGTTCCCTGATCATCTTCAATAAGCACATTGCGGTAAGCTGTTGTGACAGCCATCGCCTGTTCGCGTGAGAAAGGGCCTTCGGGCAATAAAACAGGGTGACAGTCCGACATACCGGCTATTTTCCGATAAATTCAACGCTGGCACCGGTGGCATTACCGTCAGCCCCAACCGTGACGGTCACTTTGTCGTACGCACGGTCTTCAGGATTGAACACTTCAAACTCAACCTTATTGCCTTTTACTTCGTAAGAGCCAAAATCAGCGGTTTCTGTTGTTTCCTCGTCATATTCCCGGGCGTATGCCTGTCGGGCAGCCTGCAGTACGGAGTCTTTATTAATAGTGGTCGTCTGTTTCGGGGAAAAACCGGCAAGTGATGTGACAAATTTCGGACAGACCTTCAGCATATCACCGCGGGTGAATTCCATTCGTACACCAAATGCCTGTAAAACGGACACATCACGCTCTGCTATGGAGTGAACGGCTTTTTTGACCATTTCCGGCGCCTGTCCGACTTCCACCTCAACAGCCCTGAATCCCGTCTGCTGATTACACATTTGTGATGTGGGGATCAGGTTACCGTTAATACTGATACGGCTGCCCAGGAGCGTCTGTACGCCATTCGGGCATTCCTGCATCAGGCCGGTAATACCAATCGTGCCATTTTTCAGCATTACCAGCGCCTGACCATCTTCCGTCATGGTCTGACACCAGCCGTTTTTGACAGCCCAGTTGCCGGCGGAGGCGGAGAATGATGCCACGGTGAACAGCAGGGGAAAAAGAATTCTGGTATTCATGACTGACCTCTGAAATTAAAGAGCGTGTTATTGATAATGACAGACGGTATACGGCAGTGGTTACCGTAATCCGTTGTCGTGTAAAGGTATACGGTTGCCACGGGGGACTCCGGGGCGTTCAGAACAGGTGATCCCACAGCGTGACCAGCAGGTGGATAATGCGGTCCCGGGTTTTGCGCAGAAGCAGTAACATCCAGGCCGGAAAACTGAAACGGGCAACGGCGTCGTCAAAACTTTTCCCGATGGTTTCACCAAAAGTCTGTTGTGCGTGTTTCTGGGCCTGTTCAGAGCGGTTTTCTCCCCGGATATGTGAATAAACCGCGCTGGTTGCCTGTGGTGGCAGTGCGTGGATCATCAGTGACACCAGTGCCGGAAGATTCCAGCTGACAGGCGCTGCAACGGAGAGTACCGGAAATGATGACGGGAACAGGGTGGCCACCCGGGCTGTTACTGTCGCCAGTGAGAGTTCCTGCTGACGGGACGGGCATTTTTCTGTGTCGTTCCATTCTTCAGCAGGAAACACGCGATCGGCATGGCTGAGAACAAACAGAAAACGCGAGGGATCTGCACCTTCATTCAGTAAAAACTGATGCATGGCAATATCGGTAGCATACGCACGTTCATCAGCCCGCAGGATCCAGATAATCAGATCCAGTTCCGGCAGTAACTGACGATAAAGCGTCCGGTATTCCTGATCATGCTGCGGTGTTTCACCGATGCCGGGCAGATCGACCAGCGTCATTCTGCGTTCACCGAACTGAAGGGTAAGGCGATGAGCCTGACGGGTGCAGCCGTTCAGGGGATGCGTGGCACAGATACGGGACTGAAAAATGGCATTACACAGGCTGCTTTTGCCGGTGCCGGATTTACCCATAATGCCAATCACGGGCTCGTAATGAATAACACTGTGGAGATGTTCAAGGATTTTCTGGCGAATTTCTTCAGGAAGAAACGTCAGATATGATTTCATTTGTGCGGAGAGGGAAGAATGGCTGAATGACATACCGGTATCCTGTTGATTTCACTGAACCGGATCACACTAATCCGGTTTATCATTCAGGTAATATGGACGTGAAAAAATCTGGAGTAATGCTGCAGCAGAAGCTAATAAAAAGAATATGTCGAAATGCTAATCTCGGGGGGATGAAAAAGATAAAAATAATTTGTCAGCGGCCCATCATGGCTCATGAAGGACCGCTTAGAAATAAAATTATTTGCCCTGGAACAGTTGCTTGTAATGCTGAGTAATTAATTTTTCCAGCGTATCGCTTATACGCATATCATAATGTTCAGCTAACTTATCTAGTTGCATTTTTGTCTTTGTTTTTAAATACGTATTTAATGCTTTTTTATCAACACGCGTTTCACGAAGTTTTTTCTGATTCCACGCTTTATTAAGATTCATCAAAAGTAGTTTCTTTCTGTCATCGTTACCTTCCCAAAGGTCAAATGCTGCACGTACAGATAGTAATCTTTCTGCATGATTTAGAGGTTTTGTATTTTGTACAAATGAACGTGTGGCATAAGGAACATCACACTCGAATTGCCCTTTAATTGCGCAATTGTTAACGTGTTTTTTCAAAAAATCCCACGCCCATGAAACAGCCTCTTCCTGATTTGGTAGCCATTTGACAGGAAGAGGTTTTTGATATATTGATTTCCATTTGTCTTTAAAATTAAAAAGCACCTGATCTTCCATAAGAGGATTAGCAGTCATGTTTGTTTTATCTTTATTATAGGGAAACAGGGTTAATGTATCAAAGAATCTGATGATGCGTTCAACTCTCCCATTATGACTATCAGGCACGTCATGAAATCCCAGTGAATTATATTTATTAGGGAGGGGTTGGATTGTGCCTGACATTATTGTGGCGTTTTGAATGAATGAATTTTCAATTCCAGTAATCATCTTATTATAGTTATCACTGTAAAATAAATAATTGCATAACCAGAAAGTTGCTCGTTCATCATTATGTAACCAGCCAAATTCATGCAACGGGAGAATTTCCTTCTCTCTTGCAATTCCCATTCTCATTAATAAATCTTTTTTTTCCTGTGTGTCCATATCTGCACAGTCAAAAATATGAGTGATTTCTCTCCTGCAACTATCAATATCCGTATAGTAATTCACATCGCTGAACTGCATGCCATTTAAGTAGAGAAATCTTCTGTAAAAATTGTAGACGCGAATGTCATGAATGTTTTTCAAATAATTATCTATATTAAACTTTACATGCTGCGGCATATTTTTCTATCTCTCTTTGTATAAACTACGAAGTGGTTTTCTTGAGGTTTTATTGTACACAACCTGTAGTTTTTATGTCACTAAAAAAGTTTTCTTGTAGTCATATCGTGGTTTTCTATATGTAAAACTGAATGAATCATGAGGTTTTTAGATGTTTTTCTGGTCGTTAAAAATTTAGTTTATGCGGTAAAAGGCTGGTGTTTCTGCCATCTGCAAACAACTACGGATGAGCATGCCGGGGGATTCTGGCATAAAGAATCGCTCAGTAGAAATCTGACTGGACAGTATGTGAGCAGGGGATGGAATAAGAATACCTGGCAGTGACGGCGTCACAAAGCAAACAGACTGATATGGAGAAGAACAGAGAGTCATCTGGATTAAGCGTTGATTATATCGTGTATTCCAGCATTACTCTGATATTAATGCATAGTGGAGGAGGTGTTTACTTGTCATCTTGTTGGTTCTTGTCTTTATATCTGGTATGTGGTTTTAATTTTCTGATGCTGGTTGTGAAATTCTATATAACAGGGCAAAGATAAAATGAAAATGTGTTATATGTGGGGCTATGAAAGGGTACGTAAGTCATTGGTATTGTTGTTATCCGGATGCTGAACTGATACAGTCATTTTGCTACGGATGTTTTTTACGATGTTGAACGTGGTGTCAGGGAAATAATTCCAGAGTAAATCTGCTCCGTTTTCAGAACAAAAATCCCCATGCTGGCCGTGAAAAACTGAAACCAACATTCAGTCTGCATGAGTGTCTGAGAATGTTGCTAATGTCGGTATGATACTATATACACATATTTTACTAAGTATTTTTACTAAGCATTTCAGTAAGTGTTATACACGTATTTTTTATTAAGTTTTTTACCAGACATACACGTGTTTTCATAAACAACCCTATAAGTGTTTTCATTAAGCATTGCTATACGCATTGCTTTGTCTGATACACATCCAGTTTAGTAAATCTTTACGTTAGCTAAAATCAGTTTAAAGCTGCTACAAAACAATCTTTCCTGTTTAAGCAATCAAGATGACATTCTATTTTTCTGAAGTTACGTTTAACCTTTTCTGAGTTTTTGTGTTTTTAGTCGTTAACCTGAGACAAGTGTTTTTATGTAAAACGCAAATCCGGCTGAGATAACCTGGCGTGATTTACTGTGTGCTTACGATGATTTTGTTAAATGGTTTTATGGATGATTTTGTAACGATGAGATTGATGAGATGATTAACTGGCCCTGGTGTTTTTTCTCAGCGCAAGGCTCTTTTCAGGAAAAGCGTGATGATTGGTTCTGGTGTTTTGATTCAGATGAGGTTTACGTTATCGATGGTTAATCGTTTTTATGGTGCGTAGTGAAAAGTAACGTTTTCAGGATAAGAAAATCGATTCTGATATTGGTGAACTTTGTTCTTGTGGCAGGGTTATCTGTAAACAGGTTTTAAGTGCGCTATTCGGCTCTGTGATTGAGTTGTGTTGTTAAGCTGTAGGTTTTGGAGTTGTTGTTGATTTACAGCAGCAGAAAGCGTTCTGATTGCGTTTTTGGTGTTTTGTTTGCACGTTCTGTTGATCCGTTACCCTTCTGATTTTTCTCGTCGTCCATATCGTTTTTAAATCCATTCATGCTGTTGTTGCGTGTTTTGCAGAGGTGTTTTTACCCTATGTGTCAGCTGGATTCTCTTTTCGTTCCGGGATGGTTTGTTCCGTTCAATCAGGAGCCATTGGCGTTGCTTATTGGCGGGATGCCGTAAAGTTTTACCGCGGTGATTAATGATGTGAAGTCAATCCAAATCAACGGAGATCTCTCATCATGAATCAACCAATACACAATGCTTACTGGTTATCCCGTTTTGAAAGTATTCTCAACAGTGCCCTGGCGCAACACCGTGCCGTCTCGTTAATCCGGGTGGATTTACGTTTCCCTGAGTATATGCCTGCCACCATCATGGATACCGATTTAGATTCAGCGGTGATTTCTCGTTTTTTCGAATCCCTGAAAGCAAAAATTCAGGCTTACCAGCGGAAAAAACGACGTGCCAACAAGCGTGTGCGTGCAACCACTCTGCGTTATTTCTGGTGTCGGGAGTTTGGCAAGGAAAAAGGCAGGAAACATTATCACGTGATATTACTGCTCAACAAAGATACCTGGTGCTCGCCAGGGGATTTCACCGTTCCTTCTTCGCTGGCGACGCTGATCAAGCTGGCATGGTGTAGCGCTCTGCATCTTGAACCCTGGCAGGGTAATGGACTGGTTCATTTTTCCAGGCGGACGCCTTTCCGTAAACCGGCATCATCTGATGCTCGTCCTTCATCCGGTGACACCCCTTTGCCTGGTGGATGTTCTGATATCCGGAAGGCTTCAGACAAAAAGCCGGGTGAAGCCGCTGTTCTCTGGATCAAGCGTGGTGATGTGGAAGCGATGCAGAAAGCCCGGAACAGAGCCAGTTATCTCGTGAAATATGAGACGAAGCAGCATGACGGTTCTGGTCAACGTAATTATGGTTGCAGTCGTGGAGCGGGGCGTCTACTGGATGGCAGGTGAACCCTGTAAAACAACATCTGGTGCCTGAGCTTATGCCACGGTAAGGGCGTCAGCCAACGCCCTTACCTCGTATTCTGATCACTCATTCTGAAGTCATGCAACGGTATTTTTATCTGCTTCCGCTCCTGGAAACACTCCGTCGGTAAAAACTTACCGCCTTGATTAATGATGTGAACCGAAGTCAACGGAGATCATTCATCCTGAACCTGTATCCGGTGTTCGCCCCTTGTCGGTGACCTGATCTTCCCGTTCTGTTTCGGTTCTTCACGTATTCCATCAACCCCATCCGCAAACCATAACACGTCAGCTCATTCACGGGCAGGACGCGTTGTGGGCTGCGCATAACGGAGCATATCTTATGAATGCTATTCTTTATTTCGACGATAGCCTTGCCCCCTTCTGGCCATCTTATCAGAGCAAAGTCATCGGCGTTCTTGAGCGTGCGCTGCGTGAGCAGTCCGGCTCCCGGGTACGGCGGATCCTGCTTCGTCTGCCATGTGAATATGACACTACCTTCAGCAGCAGAAAGACCTGGTTTGGTATGGACTTTATCGAAACTGTCAGTGCGCTGATGAATGCAACGCCCGGGCGTGACCTCTGCTGGCTCCTGACCCGTCATCCGGAAAAGCCGGAATACCACGTGGTGCTGTGCGTCAGACAGGAGTATTTCGACGGCCCCGAACTGGATCGGTTGATACTGGATGCCTGGAGTAATGTGCTGGGTTTCGCGTCACCAGGTGAAGCAAAGCCGTACCAGAAGCAGATCACCCGGGATGTGGTACTGGATCGCCGGTCACCGGACTGCGAAGCCCTGTTTAAGGACCTTATCTGGGCGTTCAGTGATTTCGCCCGCGATCGCCGTGGAGTGTGCGATCCGGAAGCCCGTTGCCTTGCCGGCAATCCCGGTTGGCAGTGCTGAAAGCAGCACGCAATCCCATTCCCCGTATTACCCCATTCTTCATAAATCTCACTGAGGACATTCTGACCATGTTGACCACAACAAGCCACGACAGCGTATTGCTGCGTGCCGATGATCCCCTGATCGACATGAACTACATCACCAGTTTCACCGGCATGACCGATAAATGGTTTTACAGGCTGATCAGTGAAGGGCATTTTCCTAAACCCATCAAACTGGGGCGCAGCAGCCGCTGGTACAAAAGTGAAGTGGAACAGTGGATGCAACAACGAATTGAGGAATCACGAGGAGCAGTAGCATGAAACGTGTTGTAATACCAGTACGCTGGTATTGCGGAAATCAGCCCTGTCCCCGATGCTGGCGACACTCCCGCTCATCTTTCTGCTGACTCCTCTGGTCAGCCAACTGTTTGTCATCATTTTCTGACTGATTCGTCATTCCCTTCGTCCCGCCAGTCACTGGTGTTTGTATCGTACCGTGCCGGTGTTGATGTGCGCTTTCCGTGTGTCTGTACCGGCTTAACAAAATTCAACAGGGTTTGAAAAGGAACATTTCGTGCAAATAACCGAAGCCTTACTTTCAGAGCCGGGGGAAATCCGGCGTTTTGTTCAGCAGGGGGTGGACCACTGGCCGCGTCTGCTGGCATTTCACTTCACGCTCCATTCGGCAGAAGGAAACATCAACGGGCAACAGATTCATGCATTCTGTACTTCCTTTTATGAACGTATTACTGAGCGTAATCACACGACCAGTCCATCATCGCCGGTGGTATTACGCTGGTTGCGGGAACAACATGGAGGAGCAACAATGCGATGCCTGTTGCTGCTCAGCCAGACGAGCATTTGCCATCCGCGGGCCAGTGTCACAGTTGATGAACAATGTTCGCAAGTGGTGGATTTACTGCAACAGACCTGGCGGGGGATGGATACGGGCGGACAATGCAGGGTGGAAAGGTGTTTTCGGGTTGAACGTACGGATACATCTGGTCAGTATGTTGCGCTAAAAGCAGCAGCATTGTCTATGGGGATGCCGCTTCTGAGCGTTGTCACTCATCACCCGATACAGGCTGTGCACTGATTACAGCTAAATGAATCAGCGCGCAATCCTGGTTGTTGTATTGCCATCGGTGTTTTCTGGTTTTTCGTCGGTCATTCAGTATCATCAGCCAGGGTTCTGTGTCTTTCTGCTTCTGTGATGTCACTTCCCCGCCGACAGCCCCTTCAGGTCGTAACGGTGCCACCTGCTATTAACGCACGGTAGTAGCGCGGAGGCTGCATATAAGGTGCCTCCGCCTTGTTACCTCAGGCGGTATCTCTCCGGTCCCCCTCCGACAACTCTGCTGTTCCGGCTCTACACATCTGTAAAATATGTTTCATTGTACTGTCGGATAATAAGAAGAAAATCATGCCAGGAAGGTCAGGGGGAGCAGGAAAGAAGAGAAGAACATGTCCATGTTGCACGATGCAGCTTTCCGGGCGTTTATGGCCTCGCCAGAAGTGGCAAGGGATTTTGTCTCGATTCACCTTCCGGATGGATACCGTCAGTGGCGATGATGGTTATGTGTAGAGTGTGGGTGTTCGGAAGGGAAGCGCTAAAACGCCCGTAATATGCTGAATGCCGGGATAAACCGGGAGACGGTGCCGGAGAGATGACAGGTCTGTCAGACGAGCAGTCAGTTTTTACAAACTGGCTGAGATTATTTCTGATTTTGCATTTTTCCGGAATGCCTTTTTGCGCCAGCAAGAGACCCTGTTAAGGGCGTTATTACCGGTGCAGTGAAAGGTGTTCTGACTTTTTAAGCAGTCGGTAGTTGTTGTCTGCATCGTTCCTGTGAATCCCTTCTCTTAACTTCTCCGGACATTGCGGTACAGGTCGTCTTGTGACATCTGCTTTTTGAACTCCTTGCCTTGTTGTACCTGTAACCGTGGAGGTGGCTTGCTGTGAATTTAGCTGACTATATGCCTTCAGGCTGAGGTGCGATGTAGTGCACCCCGGACGCGTTATTTTCCCGATAGTATTCTCCGATGGATATGAACAGTTTCAGGAATATGAGGAGGGAATTTTTACTGATTGTCAGATGACACATTTTCAGTTGCCGTCATTGATGACGGAACAATTTCCCACAACGTTTTTGCTCCGCGACGAAGACTGCTTCGTTTTACTTTCCCTTCCATAACCAGTCGCTGAAGACGATACCGGGCCTGATAATCGGTTGTTTTCAGCATGTCAGCCACCTCTGCTGTTGTGGCTGTTTTGCACTGCGAAAGATATTCAAGAATTAACACTTTTATTACGTTCCCTTTTTATAACTATTCTCATTTTCATGGTTACCAGAACATTGTGCTTCGTTGCTGGCGCGATGACAGGAGCTTAGCACGCAACCACGTGCGTCTCGTTTCGAAAACTCATAATTGCAAATCCTATTTAAGGGGATACCTGAAAAGAAGTAAATCATTATCTTGCTGTGATTTGCCTTTCTTCATTTTTATGCAATTTAATCCGATAAGCTTTACTACATTAATTGATAATGTGCGTGAACATTAGTGCTGATATTAAAATTGCACTCATGATTGTTTATTTAAATGGACTGCTTTCCTTTAATTTTTTTGTGAAAAAACTAAAAAAATAATTTCGCATCATTATTTTTTAAAAAAAAGATAAAAGATCGTTTTTTGTGATTTATGCGATCTTTATGTCTGCTCATTATTGCAAGCTTGGAGTATTGTTCTATACTTAGTTGTTTGCATGGTTTTTTATGCTGTCATGTGTGTTCTTTTTGGTTTAAAAGATCGTGAAATATACCTTGAATGGAATTTGGTGCTGTATAAAATAGCGGTCGTGAATTTGAGAAACATATTTTGTTCTGGAGGTTGAGGGCGCGGGGGGGAGATTATGTTTGATAATGGCACTGATGATTCAGTTCATTACCAGAGGGATGCTGGTCCTGTTGTCAGAAGAGAAGATGTGAAAGGTTCGTTATCAAATGAACAGTTTGATTTATTAATGGAGCTTTCCTCAATTCATAGTCCGAAAGTTATTCTGGCAATGCGTGATCATCTTGTTAAAGGGGATTTACGCAAAGTTGTCTGCGAAAGATATAATGTTAATGCTGGTTATTTGAGTGTGTGTATTGGTCGCCTGCTTCGTATAGAGAGGGGTGTATCCAGACTGGCTCGTTTTTATTACCAATAACGTCAGGCAGTACAGCTATATATAACGAGATAAATGCCGTTATTAATGTGGATGGCAGCTGCATGTTTATGCGAATGGGTTGGTGTTATTTTCTTTTCTGAGAGGGGAGAAAATAGCGACACATCATTAATGTGTCCTCTAATAACGTTTATCCATTAATTGATTCCAGTAATCACGGAGTTTATAAGATGAAAAAATTAATGATTGCTTCTGCAATTGCAATGACCATGACTGCGGGCTCTGCTATGGCTGCACTGGGCGACGCGGGTTCTCAGGGTCAGGTTCAGTTCCTGGGTACTGTTGCTGCGAAAACCTGTGATGTTGTTGTTGACGGTGATGGTGCTGTAAATAACCTGATTCAGTTTGGCCGTATCGGTACAAATGAGAAAGTTTCGAAAGAGTTCTCAGTGAAACTCAAAGATCCGACTTGCGTAACAGGTATGACGAAAGCTCACTTCCTGTGGGCAGCTCCAAGCTTTAACTCTAAAGGTATTGGTAACCAGTCTGGCACCGCTACCGATGCCTGGGTGAAACTTAACGCCAAGACTGACGCATCTGGCAACACCACGACTGATGTGAATGATATCACCAATGCTAACAATGCAGTTGAGTTCGCCATTGTTAAGCCGGAAAACGGTTTTAAATATACTGCTGAACTTAATGCCGGAGCCGAAAAAGGTACCTTTGAAACTGCAGCAGCTTACTCTGTTGTTTACGAGTAATAGCTAAACGCTGATATATATCCGGGAGTTTCCTCCCGGATATGCAACTTTTCAGTTTTCTTATTTTACCAGTCTTTAACTGGTGTCTTTACATTTGCTGAGGTGTGAAGAGGTGATCTTATGAAATTAAAAAGATTCCCTGAAATATCTCTGCTGGCCCTGAGTATATGGTATTCCCACTTCAGCCTGGCTGATGAGCTTAATCTGGATTTTATACAGGGGGTCAGCGTTATTCCGTCAATTCTGAAAAATGACGCGAATTATCCGGAAGGGCAATATATCGTTGATGTTGCCGTGAATAAAGAGCGTACGGGACGTATTGACCTGAACATCAGCAAGGAAGACGAGCAGAATAATATGCTCTGCTTTTCTCCTGAGTGGCTGGAAAAAGCCGGGGTGATGCTGAACACAGATGCCTATCAGGATGTTTTTGATGAAGGCAAGGGGTGCTATTTTCTGGCGAAGAAGCCTCATACGCTGATTGATTTTGATTACGGTGCACAGGCGTTAAATTTTAATATTCCTCAGGCGTATTTACTGAGTAAGACAGACCCCGCGCGCTGGGATTATGGCGTGAATGGCGGGCGCCTGAAATATTACGGTAACTTTAACAAGACCGTTCATAACGATTTTAATGCGTTCGGTAACCTGGATGCTGCCATTAACCTGGGGCGCTGGGTGTTATCCAGTAACATGAACGTTTCGCACTCTGATAATAAAACAGAGTTCACCTCAAGTGACCTGACGCTTTCAACAGCCATCAGTCAGGTGCAGGGCGATTTGTTACTGGGTAAATCCCAGACACGTACTGAACTGTTTTCTGATTTTAATTTTTATGGTGCGGCACTACGCTCCAACAGCAATATGCGCCCGTGGGAGTCACGGGGATATGCGCCTGATATTTCCGGGGTGGCCCCCACGCCTTCCCGTATTACCGTGAAGCAGAACGGATATACGGTTTATTCGAAAATGGTACCGGCAGGTCCTTATCGTCTGGATGACCTGCGCCCGATGGGGAATGGTGACCTGGTGGTGACCGTTGAAGATGAAAGTGGAAACAAGACCGAACAGGTCTATCCGGTGACCACGCTGCCGACACTGCTGCGTCCGGGTGAGTTCCAGTACAACGTGGCGGTGGGGAAAAAGAATAACAGCAATGAGCTGGACAAGGCGTTTGATTCCGATACGGGGCTGTTCTGGCTGGGAAGCCTGGATTATGGCTTCACCACCACCACGCTGAACTCGGCGGCCATTCTGAATGAAAACTATCAGTCCGGTGGTCTGGGTGTCACGCAGATGCTGGGTGGTCTGGGCGCTGTATCGCTCAGCGCAAACGTCTCGAAGGCCAGCTATGACAACGGGGAAGAAAAAACCGGGCAAAGCTTCAGTGCCAAATACGCCAAAAGTTTCTCAGACAAAACGGACCTGCAGTTACTGACGTACCGTTACCAGAGTAAAGGGTATGTGGAGTTTGCTGACTTTAATCCGAAAGACATCTGGCGGTATGCACGCTATGGCGGCCAGCGTTCCCGCTATGAGGCGCGTCTGTCGCAGCGCTTTGATGGCACATACCTGAGTGGCTCTTACTGGTGGCAGGACTACTGGATGCGCGAAGGCCACGATGCAGGCGGTACGGTGTCAATGAGTACGTCTGTTTTTGATTCAGTGTCCCTGTTCCTGAACGGGTCTTACTCAAAGTATGCCTGGTCGGACAAGCCGGATTATTCCGTTTCACTGAGTGTGAGCGTGCCGTTTGACCTGAAAGGAACCCGTCACTACAGCAGTAACAGTGTGGGTTATACCCGGAACGGCGGAACAACCTTTAACTCCAGTGTGTCTGCAACACCGACTGACCGGTTTAACTACAGTCTGGCTGCGAACGCCGGCTCGAAAGGGGACCGTGGTGCGTCTGCATCGGCCAGCTATGCGTTTGACGCCATTCAGACCAACATGGGTGTGTCCCGTTCCTACAACAAGCACGGGAACAGCCAGACCAGTTTCTCCGGCAGTGTTTCCGGTTCTGTGCTGGGTACGACAGAAACGGGTCCGCTCTTTACCAAAGAGTCGTCTGACACCGTGGGTATTGTCAGCATTCCGGGTGTTGAAGGGGTTTCTGTTAACGGCTCCATGCCGACGAACAGCGACGGTAACACGGTGGTGTGGCTGTCTGAGTATTCAGAGAACAGCATCAACATCAACATGGATAACGTACCGGACAACATGGAGTTTGAGACCACGTCGTACAACGTGGTGCCAACCGAAAAAGCGATGGTTTACCGCAAATTCGGCTTCGAGAATGTGCTGCGTTATATCCTGCGCGTGAAGGATGCACAGGGCAACTACCTGACCGGCGGTGATGCGAAAACGGAACAGGGGCTGAATGCAGGGTTTATTTCAAACAATGGTGTTCTGCTGATGAACATGCTGGCTGAACCGAAAACGGTCAGCGTGAATACAGGAGACGGAAAACAGTGCCGTTTCTCCATGGCAGGACTGAAAGCAAATACCAACAAAGTTCAGGAGGTTCGCTGTGAATAAACTGGGTAAGGCAGCACTGGCTGCCCTCCTTTCTCTCTCTTTCTGCAGCCAGTCCATGGCGGCGTTTGTGCTGAACGGAACCCGTTTCATTTATGAAGAGGGAAAGAAGAATGTTTCTTTTGAAGTGACGAACAATGCAGACAAGACTTACGGTGGTCAGGTGTGGATTGATAACACCAACCAGGGTAGCGGCGTTTACATGGTCCCACAGCCGCCGTTCTTTAAGGTGGGGGCTAAGCAAAAGCAGGTTATTCGTGTCATGAACACGGACAGCAACCTGCCGAAGGACCGTGAATCTTTGTTCTGGCTGAACGTCCAGGAAGTGCCACCGAAGCCGGAGGTGAAGGATGGTGAAGGCAGCGTACTGGCCATTGCCATGAACACCCGCGTGAAGCTGATTTATCGTCCGGCCTCCCTTAAGGATGGTCGTAAGGATGCGGAGAAGCAGCTGAAGCTGGAGCAGCGTGGTAATGAGACCTGGCTGAAAAACCCGACGCCGTACTACATGGCCATTGTGAACGTGAAGCATGATGGTAAGGCGGCCTCCCTCAGCGACAGCGTGATGAAAAACGTGGCGCAGCTGAAGCCGTTCAGTGACGTGAGTCTGGGGAAAACGGTGAGCGGGAAAATCAGCGTGGATGCTGTAAATGACTGGGGCGGAGTTCAGAGCTATGAGATTAACTAAAGCTGCCCTGGCAGCACTGATGATGGTGGTGGCAGGCAGTGGACAGGCGGCCACCACCGCCACAGCGACGCTGACAATTAATGTCACCTTCACCCAGCCGAGCTGTGACATTAAGGTGCCCGCTTCATATAACCTGGGGCTTCTGACGCCAGGAGAAACAAAGAACCATGGTGATTTGACTATCACCTGGGAGTGTCAGGGAAACACACCGATGGAAACAGCGCTGACGGCTGAGATTCTCGCGGGGTCGGCGGAAAATGACAACAAGGTGGTACGTCTGAAGGCCGGTAACGGAAACTCCAGTAACGGAAACTCCAGGGCGGCTCTTTCTCTGAGAGATAAAGCCGCAGGGACACTGATAAAAATGACCGGTCCGTCAGGCGGAGGTTATTTCTGCAGAAATTCGAAAGACGTCACCGGCATACGCACCTGCACGCTGACCCCGGTTACAGAGGTTTCCAGTCAGGGGACGTCAGGGGCGTTAGGACCGGCATTCGCCACACTGCGTTTTGAGGTGGGTTATCCGTAAGGGAGGCAAAGGATAAAACAAATGCCAGCCGAAAGGGAAAAAGTGTACGGAAAACAGGAGGAGAGGGGATGGCTGAGAGAATATTCCGGAGAGATTTTACTGTTCATCCTGAACTGTTTTCTCTGGGGATATATCTGGTTTGAAACGCCTCTGCTGCAGAGTTATTACTGACCCGGCATGGCCTGCCGGGCAGAAAGATAATGCTGTAATCCGTGAATAAACAAAGTGAAAAAAGTAGTCAGTGAAAAGTAATCAGTGAAAGGTAATTAATGATGTTCAGACAACTGATGTTTCTGCTGTTCTGTGGGCTGGGCATCGCCTGTATGCCGGCAGTGACGCAGGCTGCAGCGCCCGTGGAAGGTAAGGATTACAGCGTGCTGAAGGCCCCGGTGGCAGACGCACCGGCGGTGGTGGAGTTTTTCTCTTTTTACTGCCCGCCCTGTGCGGCCTTCAGCAGCCGTTTTTTTGTCAGCCAGGCTGTGGACAAAATCCTGCCGTCCGGGGAGAAGGTGGTGAAGTATCACGTCAGTAGCATGGGGCCGATGGGACCGGAGCTGACGGAAGCCTGGTCGGTGGCAAAAGTACTGGGTGTGGAAGACAAAGTGGAGTTACCGCTGTTTGTGGCGGTACAGATAAACCGGAGCATTAAGACGGAAGCCAGTATCCGTGATGTGTTCATCAATGCCGGTATTTCGGCAAGAGACTATGATGCGGCGAAAAACAGCATGGCGGTACGTGCCCTGACGGCAAAACAGCAGGAAGCGGCCAGGGCCTATGGTGTGACAGGGACACCGTCGTTCTTCGTAAAAGGGAAATACCTGGTGAATAACGGCGCCATAAAGCCATCCAGTGAACAGGATTACGGGAAGTCGTTTGCGGATGTGGTGAGTGCGTTGCTGAAGCAGGAGTAAAGCTAAAGGGGAGGGGGGTGGAAAAATGGCGAAGGTAACGCTGACCGTTTATTTAGCGGGTTATAACGCGGAAGCGACGTTGAGACTACCGGACACACTGACGCCCACGGAGTTGTCACTTCTGCGGATGCTGATGCAGGGGATGAGTGTGTCAGAAATAGCCCGGCGTCGCAATCGCAGCCTGAAGACGGTGTCATATCAGAAGTCGCAGATATACCGGAAGCTGGGGATACGTAATGACATGATGTTCTGGCTGGATATTCTGCTCAGATATAAACCAATGCTGAAGAAAACGGGGTCGTTCATGAACTGTCGGACCGGACAATAACCGGATACTGAAAAAACAATTAACTGACAATTAACTGATTATAAATCACGAGGAAGAAGACAATAACATGAAGAAATTAACGTTGCTTTTATCTTTAATATTAACGAATCTGTTTTTCAGTGAATATGCAGTAGCAGATTTTGCTAATAAATTGATCAGCACATCTGTGTCGATTGCTATTAATCGCGATGGTCGCCCTAGTGAATGGATATTAAATGAACAAAACATACCCTATTCCGGGTCACACAAAGTGGAGGAAATTCATAGAATTGTTCGTAATGGTACATATGGTTTTACTCCATTTTACATGTCACCCGGGCATCATAGAGTAGACTATATTAATGAATATCCTGGATTATCTGAAATAAGTAAGAACGTTTCTATTGAAGCCACTGTTAGTTCGAAGGGGTTTGGTTCGTTCCAGACATCAAATGCTGGTGTGGGATTAGGGAATTACAAATATACTCCAGGTGAAGGGAGTAACTCTTACTCAATTCAATGTGATATTCCGACAATTGTTTTCACTTCGAAACCAGAGAACATGAGTTTATTAAATCGAACTGGGGTTGTGGGCTCGTTTGCATATAATGGTGGTCCAAATCTGGCCTTTGGCGACAAAGTCACTGTTCTGTGTGTGGGGAATTATGAAAGAGCAATCGCTGACGTAAAGTTATATCTCAATCCAGATATAGTTGAGGTAAACGCGGAAGTTTCGAGCAAACCAATAACAGTACGTACCGTGTTATCTCTGGAAAGTAACATACCCGGTGCAGATGTTTTAGGATATGTATCGTACCAGACCGACTCAGCTCTGATAACTTCTGGTCGGATTGATGGTAATAATCTGCCGATTGGGTCAGTAGGTGTTGGAGACCATGATATCGAATTTACCATTGATCGGAGTAAACCTGTACATACAATAATTCCTGTGTCTTTGATTGTGACCTTCTCGTAGTCCTTTTGTGGATGGAAGATTCTTAATACTAATGTGATTACAGCTCAGTTTCCGGAAATTGTAGGCGGAGTTACTTCTGAAGATTTTCAGTTCGGGTGAAAAGTGAAGACGCATTGGGTGTTGTGCAATGCCTGGTACAGGCTGATGTTTCTTTAAATTAATATTTAAAGCGAATATTTTTATTGAATTATAGTTGCGTATTATCATCGTTGATAGAGATTACCGAATAACAAAGCGATTTAAAAGTGATCTCTATCAATGTTATTGAGTGCCATGAAAATGCGTAACAACGATGTCTGTTTTGTCTGAATTCGTTTGGAGCAGCATATTCATTCCTGATGACTTGAGGAGGTGCCTGGTGGTGTTTTTTTTTAAAATAATAATATTATTAATGCTCACTTTGACGAATACAGCTGTTACCACCACAGCTTATCCGGACCGGAAAACAGGACTATATCGTTTTGTGGTCTGCCGCTGATGCCATGGTGATGAAGTGGGTGGCCCTGGAAATACAGGACCCGCTGCCCCTGCAGAAACGGTGTGTTCATACTGCGGGGCACCGGGGCGGCCGGGACTCGCTGGCAGAGATAACGCAAATGCTGGCCGGTCGGACTGAACGCGGCTTTGACTGGCTGGGCGTCTGGTTTGATGCAACGGGGCCCACCGGGATAGCTCCCCGTGCAAAAGAGAACCATCGTGCACGTCGGTTGCGGCTTGAGGAGCAGGCCCGCTGGAGAGGACTGTCTGAAGAGGCTGTCCGTCAGCGGGTGCAACAGTATGAGGCACGATGGACATTGTGGGCAGAGCGACAGTTGAAGGCCGCTTTGCTGTCTTAACATATATGGTGAACTAACGATGAACCGATCGATAATAACAGCACTGGGCGTACTGATATTAACTTTGCCGGTAGCCGGATTCGGGGCTAGATATATCGCGTCAAGCGGGACCGGCAGCCAGACAGAATCATGGATCGACAGTAACGGTGAGCGTCCCAGCACCTCAACGACGATCGTATACGCCAATCCAGGACAAACGGAAGGGTGGTTCCCGGATACGTGGCTTAACGAGCCTAACCATTACCAATATAACATGGAGTGGCTGGACTCCCAGCACGTATTGTCTTATCCGCCCAGTTGTAGATTTAGTAATAGCGTCTATGAAGCAAAAACGAAGATCCTACTATTAAAGAACGACACCACGTATGTTGCCGTAGCACAAAGCAACGAAGTAACGACCGGACAACTAGATGGATTGACATTAAAGGCGCATCTCGAACCGGTTAACGCTGTAGGTAATCAAACGCGTGTTGACATCTTTCTTCCGGGTACCATTGAGTGCGACCCTGGGCTAGGGGAATTTACCGCAACCGTGACGGGGTTCGGCAATGCGCAGAAATGGTGGGATGGCGGAACTCCAAATTGGCGCCGCACCACTCAGACGCTAAGCGTAACATATAAACCCCTTGTCACGCTAAGCGCAGAATTCTCACCACAAACGATCTCCATGACGGGGACTGTGAATACTTACATCGAAAATAGCACTGACCTAATAGTGACAACGTCTGGGGGGACTAATGTAGAGATATTGTGGCCTGAAGTAAACACTGTCGAATACGAGCAGGCTGGGGTGTGGGTGAAGGGACACACACAATCGGTATCTGTGACAGACGGCGCAAACAAGATAAACAAACGAATCCGTGTACGTAGCTCTGTGGCTGGTTCCACGACCATAAGCGTACCCGTGACGATGACGCTAAGTTAGGTCCCTCCGGCGGGGGGGGGCAACCGCTGCCGATGAGGGTAATTGAACCGTAATGGAGAGAATCAACACGAAAGGAACTATAGTTTGAGGAAGCGATTTGGGCGTGCGCCCTTTTTATTGAATGATAAATAAGATTGCTGCCGGGAATACAGTATTCTGCTACATGAAAATTCCAGTGTGATACTACGTGCATTATATCACTATATGCGTTTTATAATAATGCGAGAACGTCTGCTGACAATATGTGTATATACGAGTTTCCCAAATGTAAAAACCCGTGCACTGGATGGGGTCGTGGTCGGCTTTGTGTGACAAAACTTACGGACTTACGACTCTTTCTTTTTCATTGTACCGTGGTAATTTCGGTAGCAGTTGCCCTATTGAGTGAAGGTGTCTTGACAACGTACTATGTAAGATACTGACAAATGCCAATATACTTTAATATTAAAGTAACTAATGCCATATCAATTATATTTGGCGCCCGTTTCGTTGAACTTCGGTTAGAATGGCATTGTTATATATAATAATGGGGCAAGCATTTGATGAAAAAATTAATATTATTAATATGCTTATTTTCGATGCATATAGCAATAGCATCCGGAAATGGGGTTAGCTGGATACCTGATGGGCTTAACTATATGTTAAGTCCGCACTGGTCAGGCCTGCCGAGTTTCTGTACAACTTCCATGAAACCAAACGGGCATGTAACGTTCAGTTGCAGGGATGGGGGATATAATAAGTGGTACCGGCGGGTTGATCATCTGTACTTAACTCTTGATGGCCCTCTGTATTATGTACAGGATGGACAAACAAAAACCCTGGACACAATAAATGTTACGTACACGTTGCGTTCGGAGTGGACTGGATGGACAAAGAGTGGACAGAGTACTCTGAAGGCAGATGGTACTGAACAGGAGATGTTTGGTATCGATATGGGATCTATTATATACGCTGTTGCAGTTGAGTATACGCTGGAGCTCCCGCCAGCTTTTACCACAACAGGTGGAGCCGGATTAATAGGTGCATCGAAGAAACCTAAATTCAGGCATCGCTGGTCATGGTGGTATTCTGATAATCATAGGTACGCTCAGGATGCTACCATCGAACCATTCACAGCAGAAGAGCCAGCCCTTGCTGTGACTGCGTCGCCATCGGTTCTTTCTCTCAAAAAAAGTGAGTCTGCGTCCGTGGATGTAAAGGTAACGAGTAATGTAGACAAAATGTGGAGAGATGCGGCCGGGCGTAATGCCGATATTACCGTATCTGCTGTAGACCCGAGTCGTTGTCCACTGACTTTACAGGGTACCCCGATGGGTGTTTCAGGCAGTGTTGTTACATTACAGACAAATGACGCAGACGACGGCGTACAGGCAGTTGCAAATATTCAGGCGTATGGAAATGGAACTCCCGGAGAATATATGTGCAATTTGATTCTGACTGCATCGTTAAAATGACCTGAGGGTTTTATGGAATGGGTTGTCGGTGGTTTTATTGTGTTTGTTATTCTCGGTGCAATGTTAACACCGGTTAGTTGTGATATTTGTGGTACAAGCTTTAAGAAGAAGTATTACACCTGGGTTATTGAGGGTAAAAAACAACGTTTATGCCCTGACCGCAATAACAAAATGAGCCGAAGGGGCAGCAATCAACGCTTTACTGAGCGGTTCGGTCAGTAGCAGCCTGCAGGCATTCCGTTAAAGAGTGCGGGGTATATGCAGAGCAGCTACGATTGCCGGCCAGCATCAGTGACAGCCGAATCTGTCCCCGACATAACGACAGGCGGAGATGTGCTTTCGGGTATTGATTTACACATCAATAATACGGAATCCAGAATACCAGTCAAATACGTGGTTTCTAAAGAGCATTATCCGGTTGGAGAATCACAAATAAATGTCAACTTTACGTTGACATTATTGTGATATGTCCAGTGCCGTAACAGGTAGTGTGATTTATAAAAATAATATTATTGGTCGAGTTGTGTGTAATTTCTGTGCTGCAGAGGGGTTACAGTGATTCTGAAGAAAATCAGGATGCAAATGATATACATTAATATATAAATCCTCTGGCGGAATAATGTGATGATTCTGAGCGAATAATATAATTTTTCTGTAAAAGGGCTCATGATTATTAGTTTCATTTGCCACAGATTAAGTTGTATTTATGTTAATTTTTTAAATATGGTTTGCTGTTACGAATTGATGGATAAATACCACAGCGACCCTGCACTGGTGCGGTTACTTTGTCAGTATGATTACTGCTCTGCCGTTCATGATTCGGGGGAGGGTGTCTGAAGAGTGAAGAGGGTGTTTAATATCTTATGAAACGGTTATTAATCTTTCTGTGTTTGATTACCCGGGGTGTTTCGGCGAGTGAACCCACCCTTTATGAATATCAGGGCGGTAGTATAGTTGTGGAACAAAATGATGCCACTATTTATTCCACTGATTACTACGGAAGTGGGTCTATCAATTATAGTAATCTAAAAACTGAAAAAACCATGCAGCCGCCAACCGAATTTAAACTGGAAACTGACCTCCGCGGTGTTAAAAGCTACGACGCCATCGGTTCAATTAGTGACCGTGGCCGGATACATCTGAATCTGCATCCCGATAACGTCAATAGATACTATGACCTTGATGAATACACAAACAAACCTGATGGAACCATAGAGCAGGGGCGTCGATGGCAAGACCTGACGGTCATAAACGGAAAAAAAACAGCAGTTGGATTTGTATGCGGTTCGCCGGGAACATTGATGCAGGCTGAACGTGATGAGGAAGCTGTCACCACATGGATGCGTCTGACCGCAACTGGTAAGGACGTGAACGATGAAGTGAACACGTTTCGGGTCACATGTTCATATAAGTGGCAGCGAAAATCGCTGGCGGGAGTGGTTAAAATTACTCCGGAGGTAATTAACCTGTCCGGACGTGTTGGTGAAGCTGTTAAGGGTAACTTCGATGTGGAGCTTGCTGCCCCCCCATATCAGAACCTGCCAAGACCGTATATAACGTGGAACCGTGTGAGGGCGAGCCAATGCGAGCTGTATGTGTGGAACAAGTATCACACTCCCTGGGATGAAGGTGCTTGGAAGAATACGAGTTACAATAATTTAATAAAAATGTATTTTTCACTAAAATCTGACACGCCTCAGGTCTGCACCGAGATGTTGAACATTACTGTACAGATTCTGTAGCTACTGCTGACTGTACAGTTTGTTTTAGTGGTATTCGTGTTAGTGGGGATTGCGAATCCGGAGTTAAAGCGTCGGTGCGAAAAGAGAAAAGAAAAAGAAAGCGAATGATTTTCCGGCTACGGGGAATCATGACCGTGAGGTGCGGGTAACAATTGTTAATATTGATGGCCGGCGTATAAATTTCTGGCAAAGTTAAGGAAAATACCGGAAGAAAAGAGTAACCGTGCACCCGGTGCCATGTAAATCGGGTTCCCGGGGCGTAAAGGTTTTTGTTTTTGAATCGCAGAGGCAGAAAAACAGACCAGTGCGGTTAATGTTTTCCCGGGGCATTGCTCCGGATAAGTCAGGAAACGTCTGCAGAAAAAGGAGATTAACGGAATGTGGTTTGTGTTAAGCGGGATGCTTTGCTTTTTTATTGCACACCAGACAGACAAATACGCTAAAAAATCAGTGGCGGACGTGATTATTTTTACGGGATTATTCATGATAGCGCCTGCCGCGTTAGTCTGAAAGCCTGCTGTTATAAGTGATTTAATTCGCGAAGCAGAAGCTTCTGTGCTGGTTTGTTTTTCTGCAGGTAGTTGTATTCCGGCAATCGCGACAGGCACAATAAAATATATAAAATATATAAAATATATAAAATATATAAAATATATAAAAACAAACATTGTTTATCTTATTGATTATTGTTGTCTGTAACTTATAAAGTTGTATATTATCAATGAAAATTTTTAAGGGTATTATTTCTTTTAATTAATCTGGGTATTACAATGCTGTCAAGTCAAGTCAAGTCAAGTCAAGTCAAGTCAAGTCAAGTCAAGTCAAGTCCCTTAATTCCTTTCCGTATTTAATTCCCCCATCTTTACCCGCAATAAAAAATATTATTCCCATCATCTGTACCGCCCTGAATACCAACGTTCCTGATGTTTCTCCGTATATACCTGGTCTCTGTGACGGGCTCCCGTCCTGTTCATTCTGATTTATCATCACTATGATTTGGGGTTAAATATGACGAATAAATTCCTTAGTGTCGTTATGATGTTTCCTTTATATACATCTGCGGCTATCGACATCAGTAATGATGTAACTGTTTCTGACGGCAATTCATTACCCGTGGCACTGGATGTGTGCAACCCAATTACTGCACAGATCCCTGGGGGGTGGCTCGGATTCAAACTTTCCACGCGATCGCCGGACAAATGTGTAACAAGCAGTTCCGGGGTGTCCAGTATAAGTTGGAATGAAACCGGGGAACCTCCCAGAATCTCATTCACTAATGGTATGCAACTTGAAGTGAAGGAATCCCATCTGCCCCAATCCGCTGACTGTACCTGGTCCGGGGGGGCGGGGCCGAACGGTGCAGTGATAACTGCGTCGGGCTTTTATAAAAGTTCAGCCACAAAATATGAATCAAACAACCCCAGCACCCTTCCGTACGACAGTTGGAACATCCAGAAACAGGGGGGGATAACCCTGAGTTTGCCATCGCCCTACGCTTCTGTGGATCCGACGGGGACACTTACATTGACGTGTACTCAGGCAGTCGAAAACCGTAATAATGCTGTGGTTCACCACATAACTGAGACCATGACCTTTAAATTTCGGCCAAAGAACACCCCGTTGTTGCAACTGGATGAAACAGTACAAAACCTGACTGCTGACTCGACCGGAAAATTTCACAATACCTTTCGTGTAAAAACAGATTCATGGGCTGGTATGCTGTCATTCCAGTCGTCGTATGAGCTCAGACTTAGCAACAAATTAGGCACGGCCTGGACCATAAATATTCCTGGTACTGGCGCATCGCGCGAACTGATATATGATCTTAACTACGAAGGTACCACGAAAACGCCCGGGAACCTGGTGGTTACTATGAATATAATGCGCACATATACGTAAGCTGTACTTCAGCTGCGAGATGGCATCTGAATCGCATGCATCCGGAGTGACAGACTGGATGCCAGTCGCTCCGGTAATCCCGGGTTTCACGGGGAAGTGAGTCCGGTAACGGTTTAAAACGATAAAAAGCCCGGAAATGTACCGGGCAAACATATGAACAGCATTATAATCCACAAACTACAAAGGAT
Source organism: Escherichia sp. E4930 (assembly GCF_005845405.1). Classification (NCBI taxonomy): domain Bacteria; kingdom Pseudomonadati; phylum Pseudomonadota; class Gammaproteobacteria; order Enterobacterales; family Enterobacteriaceae; genus Escherichia; species Escherichia sp. E4930. The sequence continues at coordinate 25,796 of NZ_VCDZ01000037.1, forward strand.
GTTAAAAATGCTTCAGAAATAATAACTTACATTCATCTGCAGGCCTTTGTCAGTATTGCCATCTTCCTGCCAGTGCCAGGCGTTCAGGGATAAAGAACCGTTATTCCCTCGCCATTGTGCTCCGGCCTTAATCAGACTGTTAAAATCAGTATTTGCATCTGCTGTTTTATCAAATCGCACCGCTGGTGCTCCTGCCAGTTGCGCATATCCATTATTCACACGACTGATTACCGGGACTCCTCCTTCAGCAGTCAGATATAAATCTGTTTTATCAGCTGCTTTCCAGTTCACTGTAACTCCTGCCAGAGGCTCCAGAACTTCCTGTTTTTGTTTGCTCAGGCTGAGGTTCCATTCACCCGCGCCATGTTCTGTCACAGATGATACATGATTATATCTGGCCTTCACCCCCAGGTAAGGCGTGACATGCAGTTGTTCTTCTGCAATCCAGGGGCGGCTCATTTTGCTTGTTAATGTAAAATTCTGCTGCTTACGGGCGCTGTCAGCCTGTCGGTTTACGCCGTCATAAACAATTTTTCGGGATGTATCCAGCGCATGAAAAGCCGCATCCAGCTGGTTTTCCCAGCGCCACGCCCCGGCATCATATTGCCAGCCCACGGAGAAGAACTGACTGTAACCACCGGTAATACCGTCCGGGGAATCATTTGTGGAATTCCTCAGGTCTGCGATACCGTACGATACAGAATAGCTTGTTGGTCCGTCAGTGAATTTCTGACTGAGTGTGACCATATCAAACTTACTGCCACTCCCCAGTTCCCCCTGTGGGGTATACCGGCTGATGACATTAAATCCGGCACCTGACGGAGACCTGATTTCATCAGAAAGCGCCTGGCGGAAGCGATTATCCAGTCTTCTGACCTGAAGATTACTCATCCCTGAATTCCGGCCAGAAATCTGACGAATGGCTTCATCAAGCGCATGGCTGCTGTTCTGGTTCAGGCTGGCAAACAATGCATTTCCTTTATAGCCTTTCTCCAGGGCCTGCGCGTCTGCGGTAAGCGATGTATCGCTTATCACACTGTCATAGGTTTTTTTGGCCATAACCACATCGACATTGCCGTTGTCATCCTTTTCTGCACGGGCAGACCAGACAACGCTTGTTGAGGTGATTTTGTCTTCGTCCCGGAGCCCTGTTCCGACGATAACATCATCAAAATGCACAATTCGTTCATCTGTATGCCGGGTAAATGCTGTATCAATCCGGGCACCGGATACCGAACTGTTATTCGTATACAATACTCCTGCACCAGATTGCGACGATGTTCCGATGACGTATTGTCCGGTTATATCCACACCATCCGCATAAATTTTGCCATTATTGTAAACCTCGCCCCCGGCCAGCGTTGCAAAGGGTGTGCTTCCCTGGCCTTCCAGTCTTATCACGCCACTGGTGTCATTAATGATGCGACTGCCTGTTCCTGTTGCCCGCATGGCTGTGGAGCCTGTACCTGAAAGCTCGATGGTTCCCTGGTTAACAGCCATGGCACCTTTTCTGACATCAAGAGCAGTGCCACCATTCTGTACGCGAATATTCCCTGTATTAATCAGAACTGCATTTCTGCCGGAAGCTTTCATGCCTGTCCCGCCATTTTCGACCAGAAGGTCTCCCTGGTTTATGGCCTGAACACCTTTAATTGCGCCTTCACTTTCAATGCTGATACCTGTAGCGCCTGTACCGTTTATCATCATCCGGCCGGCCTGAAGAACCTGTCCGCCATTTTCTGCTTCAGCATTAATGCCGGTGCCATATTGTCCGACACTGAAATACTGGCTGGCCTGAACGATACTGAGATTATCGCCTTCAACATCAAACAGAACGGATTCGCGCTCTTCTCCCCAGGCATTACCTGACGACTGAACAGACAACCGGGCATCCCTGTCAACAGTCAGGCTGGCGTTATTTCCTTCAATATCAATACCCGTGCTGTCCGTACCTGTAACAGATACGGTTCCCAGAATATCAACCCGGGTATTCTGACCACTGATTTCCACACCATCTGCGCTGTTTGTGGTCAGGACTGAACCTGTTTTCTGTAGCGTGACATGACTGTTATGCCCCTCAATATCCACAACCGTCGCATCATCACCATCTGCAATCAGTTTGCCGGCAATATCGAAAGTGACATCCCCCCCTTTTGCCAGAATGGACGTTGCGTCACGTCTGGCGGTTGTCGTTGTACCATCCAGAATATCCACCTTTACGGATTTCCCGGTCACAACAACGGCTCGCTTGTTCCTGCCATCGAACACGGTATCTTTGTCAATCACAAGGCGCCCGTTATTAGTTGCATAGGTAAAAGAGCTGATACCGGTAACAGCATCCTGAGGTTGTTTACTGAAATAAACTTCTGTTCCGTTTACAACGGCATTCCCCGGGCCACCCTGACTACCGTTCCATTTATTAATCACCCACTGAGGAGTGCCCTGCGGCCAGACACCATACTCAAGGTAGTGCTCCACATAATCATCGTAGTCATCGAAGTCGTCATGGTCATCTCCACCACCACCGCCGCCTCCGCCGCCGACAGCAAGGGCGACAGCTGCAGCAGCACCAGCGCCGCCTCCAAGCCACCACCATAACGAGGAGTCATCATCTTCTGTGGCTGTAACGCTGGCAGATGAATCTTCTGCCTGATTAAGTGGTACCGCCCAGGCAGGTGCGCCTGAAACACCCAGAGCAGCGGAAATAAAAAATGATAAAAGTTTCTTATTCACGTTTTTTCTCCATAATGGCTGTTCTTTTATTTCAGAAGGTATTTCTTAAGGAATGCTTAAGGGGGATTATCCGGTTACCTGACAGAGAACAGGAGGGGGATAATTACCGGACGCCTCCCTGCTGTCGGGCACGCATAATCGATATATTCCGGGTTATATTTATGTAATGTATTCAGGCATCCATCACTCATGATGTTATTACGCTTAGCTGTGCATCTGATGTTCATAACGGCGCGGCAGTGAGAGCAGGTAAGTGCTGACTGGTCGGGTGGTAAAAAAATGGCGCGTAAACTGTAACTGGCCTGCTGTCACAGAATGGGAAACGGCAGATAAAGGAGGGTATACACCATTACCCACGCATATGCGCACACGCCTGAATACCTGAATAAATGCATTGTGTGTTATGAGTCACCAGAAGGAAACATTCTTTTCGGAACGCTTACAACGAAGCAATAATACGAATCCACAATATACACACAAGAAAATAAATTGTAATGTTGGGTAAATCCTGGTTTGTTTTTGTCTTTTGTGTGAATTATCTAAATGTCATTAAACGGGACAACCATTGCGCAAATGAAAGGATTAGTTATAAGTCAGGTCCTGACGGGCATCATATCAATGCGTTTTCTGATGTGTATCAGTAATGGCGTGTGCATCCTGCCTGTCAACAGGAGCATTACTACGTTGTATTCCGGGGGGGGAGGCGATATGGTAATAATTCCCGGGCCCCGGATACAGTTGTCTGCAGGGTAACCAAAAAGCTGGCAGAAAAAAACCAATCGCCAGCCGGTAAATTTCAGTTGCTGACTGTTGTGAAAATATACATCCATCTGCTTCAGTGGATATATCGGGCTGCAGGATAAGCATAATATCTAAAATATAGAAAATATCTAAAAAGTTATGTGTTTTTATTTATTGTGTTAATATTGACACAGGTTTGCTCGTTATGCAGAATATATTTCATAAACTTTTTACCACCAAAGAGGGAAAAGCATGAAGAATCTTTTAAAGATTGGCTCAGTTGCAGTGATACTGGCGCTGTTGTCAGGTTGTAGTGGCAGTGTTTATAACAAAGAAAAAAACTGCGAATATGATTATTTACTGCATCCTGCCATCTCTGTATCAAAAATCATTGGTGGATGTGGTCCTGTTGAGTAATCCTGTTAATATACGATGCGATTGCGGCAGTGAGTGGTTGGGTATGCAACATAAATTCGCGAAACTGTTGCAATCGTATCTGGATATGAAGCTGATTCAGGGAGTGGTTGAATAATTCTTTAAACAGAGTTATTCATTTAGTTGCCCATACAAGAATCATTATCAGACATTGAATATCTGTTATTCACTAGTGTAAGTGTAAGCTGGCAACCGTATGTAACCATCAGACGGGAAGTGGTAATTCAGATGCACATTTGAATTGACAGCCATCTCTGAGAAAAGATATCTGTACAGAATGAGAGACAGATATTGACAGAGATAGTGCCATGCGGGAATTTCTGCATGTTAAAAATTACTTCAATTTTAGTTGTCTTTTTTACCGAAAAGATAACTGGCAGATTCATTGTTGCGATTATAAGATTTTTTTTGATATTAATGTTCGCGCCTGAAAGTTTGTCAGTGTATCTGGCAGAGAGAACTAATATGCCCTATGCCATGCAAATATTCTGTTTTACCCTGACTGTTTCTGCCACCCTTATTCTTGACAAGGTGAGCTTTTATGTTATTCGGTTATTTCGCCTAGTTTGTGATTTTATAAAAAAACGAAGTTCAACAAAAGGTTTGGCTCGTTAAGAATGAATACAGAAAGTTGTCTGTATTTTTCTCTATCCAGAATAATTTTTTGATGTCGCTTTTTAGTAAAATTTAAGGAATTGAATAATGGAAAAGACATTGATTGCTGTTTTGTTTGCGGGATGTTCTTTTGCGGCTTTTGCGCAGAGCGGAGGATTAGTCTCTTCTGAAAGTGTGTCGGTACAGGGGGGATTTAGCGGGCCGGGCGCGGCTTCTCAGGCAACATCAGTCGCTCAGGCAAAAATGCGCAGAGATGATGTAAAGGTTGTTCTGGAAGGAAACATTGTCCGGCAGGTCGGTAATGAGTTGTATGAATTTCGTGACAATAGCGGCTCGATTTATGTCGATATTGATGCCAGTTACTGGCGGGGACAAAATATCTCTCCGAATGACAAAGTTCGCATTGAAGGGGATGTTGATAAAGACTGGAACAGTGTTGAAATTGATGTAAAAAGGATTACATTGTTAAAATAAATTCCACTGCACATTCAGTGGTCGCCGTAGCGGGCATCAACCGTACGGATAACACTTATTATAGTAGCAGGTGATACGTCCAATAATTAAAATATATCTTGTGTATTTTGACCACCACCTCACAGCAGGTGGTTTTTTTTATCCGTCAGTGTAATTAATATACTGTTCAGGTGTTTACTCCCTGCCATCAATCTGGTCAGAAAAGCTTTCTGTAGCGATATTGTTTTGGTGTCAGACCTGTATTCTTTTTGAAGTCACGGTTCATTGATTGCTGGGAATCAAAACCTGTGCTCAGAGCAATATCCTGGAAAGAACGCTGAGAAAGACGAAGGAGCAATGCCACCCGATTAAACCTCCTGCGGCGAATATATTCTCCCAAAGGGATCCCCGTATACATCAGAAACAAACGCTGCAGGTGTCTGTGACTATAACCAGACCACAGAGCCACTTCTCTGACAGAAAGGCGGGAGCCTCTCTCAATTTCAGCTTCAATACGCTCAATAATTTTTTCTATAGTAATCTCTGATATATGGTTTGCCATGTCTCTGTTCATTTTCTGATTGTCTGGGTTCACACCCGATATCGTAATCACCTTTGGCGAACAAAGTAAAAAATATCAGCCAGACTCTGACAGTTACGAGGTAAAAAAGGAACGAAGCTACAAAGTCCGTAAAAATTCAAACCAACTTGCATGTTCCATCCAGGAATGTTAATACTATAATTATAACTGCTCTCAATTTAAATAAAAATAACCTGAGTTTTAAATAAGAATTATCTGCCGGGTATATCTGTATTCAGTTGAAAGAGTTGAATATACTCTGATATACATACTTCCCATCCGGTTCGGATCCCGTTAGTGAATATGTGAATTTTATTTTATAGCAAACCTTCAGATCCTCTTTAATACCATAAATTCCTGGTTGTCAGAACCTCAGTGTCCTGAGAAAATTGATGATGCATGTGCGTTCATTAACGCATCCGGTACCCATTAAATCCGAACTGTACCTGTACAGCGAGGTAAATGATCAGCAAGATTGTGGCAACGTATACCCTGTTTACGTCTGGTTAAACAGATCCGGAGTGTTGACGTTTACGGCGACAAAAGGTCGCCGTGTTTCACTGGAAGATATGTCAGCGCTAAAAAATAATGTCAGAAATCATTCATCTGACAATGGAATGATAAGTAAATCAGCCGGGGATTTATTAATGAGTCCCCGATAAGCGGGCATCAGTCTGTTAATAAATGTATGGTGATGGCCACATATCAGAAGATCAAATCCTTCCTCCTGTACAAGACTGAGGAGTGTTTCAGGTATTGTTCCCTGTTCAATTCTCAGTCTTATATTTTTGAAATCTTTCAGGCGGTCAAACAATCTTCTGTCTGACGCATTTTTCAGACCGTCAAACATCTCTTCAGAAAAGTGTGAATACACACCGGGATACAAGTGGCTTAACCCATCATCAATATGAATTGCCGTCAGGCTGGCATTAAAATTTTTCGCCATTTCATATGCTTTCTTCAAAAGGATGTTATCTTCATCATTATTTGAAACAGCAACCAGTATGTTTTTATATGTCATTTTAATATCCATATCGTATTTCACAGGTTTTAATCAAGTTTTCTTAATGATAATTCAAAAATAATTAATTCAGCCTGGCAGGAAAAGGTGAATGTGGCTTCAAGCAACACTTTCTCTTCAGATTTTTTAATACCATAATTTATCACCACGCCTTCTTTTGTTGTCGAGGCAACAGATGCCAGCTCGCGCAGCGCTGACATATACGCTTCTGCTGCTTCCGTGTCGTTGAAAAAACGGGATACGATGTGTGTGCAGTTATCATTGTCGATGACGGTACCTATATCAACAGAACAACCTTTGGTACTGCATTTATCCACGATTTCTTTCATAAGCTAATTCCATCCTGCATGGTATTTTTAATAAATAAAGTGACTACAGGATCACAATCAATGCGTTCAGATATCATCAATATGACTTTTGATAACATCGATAATGATGTCATGTCACTTTGTGCTGACAGGTTTAAGGTGGAGTCGTGCGACGGATTCATCTTCTGCCCAGTAAATACGTTCGGCGACCATGGCTTCAGGGTTTAGCTGTACGTCGCGTAGTACACGCTCTTTGAAGCGCAAATAGCCCCCCTTATCAATAAGGTGCCCCATATGGAGGTAAACCGGTTTACCTCCCAGCATTTCTTTTTCAAATTCGAACAGGTTGGTGATGACCTGTCTGATGACATCCTCAGTAACCTGGTTCAGGAAAATTTTCCCTGCCCGTGGCGTTTTTTTACCGGTTCTCCCGCCCAGACGGACCTGCCAGAACTCCTGTGGCTGACGCTGCCAGGCGAGGGTGGGACACGCCAGAACACATTCTCCGCATCCGATACAGAGCGATTCTTCCTTTGTGGCTTTGCCGTTCTTTAATGACAGGCACCCCACGGCGTGGTGCGCACAGGCTTTCACACAGGCGCCACATCCGATGCAACGTTCTGCCGTAAAACGCATTCTGGCCACACCAATAATGCCAAAGTCTGACATGGAGGCTTTGGCACAGTCATTCGGACACCCGGCAATGACGGTTTTCAGGTGATAGGCGCTGGGATAAATCAGCTTTTCCAGCCGCCGGGATAAACCTGTGGTGTCGGTATTGGCTTTCTGGCAAATCCGGTTACCCTGGCAGGCGACAATGTTGCGTCCGCCAATTGCCAGGTATCCGGCTTTCGGATCATCAACCTGAACATCACACAGCTCCATTTCAATTTCGCGAATGAAAGGCTCCAGTGCGGCATTCACTTTGTCGAT
>NZ_VCDZ01000038.1:0-15964 GCF_005845405.1 Escherichia sp. E4930
CTGCTGACCGGGGCTTCTGCTGCCAGATACAGGCTCAGACGATGCAAATCGACCTGAGACCAGTCAGCCAGTTCACTGCAGGCAAAACCTATTTTCAGCACTGAGCGCCCGTCCGGCTCCGTAGTCATGACGACCTTCTCCACTGCCAGTGGATTCAGTGGTATGGCCCGGGTGGTACGGTAACGACAGACTGTATTTCCGGAGCCAACAGGGCGGGAAGTCACTTCCAGTCCGGCTGGTACGGTTTCAGCCATTTTCATGACGGATAACCGGGGGGTCAGTGCCACCACCGACAGGGACGGGATAGTACGCAGGTAATGAGGCCAGAGCATACTGACCAGACTTTCGGTGAGTTCCGGCAAATCATCGTCGATTTTCTGGCGCAGCCGTCCCATGGAAAAGGCGAAACCTTCAAACAGGCGTTCCACGCAGGGATCAGGCGTACCCGCTTTATCGAGATCCAGCATCGCCGCCCGATCGGGATGAGCCTGTGCAAACGCCTTTCCGGCTTCACGCAGGTAACGCATTTCAGCGTCAAAATAACGCAGGGTTAAATCGTCCATTATCTTCTCAGAATAAAGCTAACTGTTCCGGAGACTCGCGCTCTGACTTCAGCCATGCCTCAAACAATCGTCCGAACTGAACGGCAAGTCTGATTTCCATAAGCGTGTTACAGGCTAATATAATTATCAGAAATATTATCACCAAATAAATCAGAAAAAATAAATGATATAATACTGTCTGATACCCCTGAGAAAAAGGGGCCATCGTGCTCCATCCAGAAATAATCAGAATCCCGGAAGACAAAACACCAAATATAAAAATTGCCAACTGCGACCTATATACACGTTTAAAATTAATACTAAAATCGTTATCTAAAAACATTCCTAACACAGGATATTTAAGAAAATAATGCAATCTTACATCCATTGAACAGATATTTTGGTCTGACATGTAACGAATGAGCTGATTACAATGCCATACTGGCAAATAAATCCCCATCTGTTCATAACAGAGTTTTATTCTTACCAGTGTATTTTTCGTTGCTGGCTCTTTTGTCAGTTTGTCAATACGGGCAAGAAAGGACTCCTTTTCAGATACAGGGATTTTCTCAAATCTGTATTTCCTGATATTCGGCGCATAGCCATAATGCTGCACAAACCATTTGACAAGAGGAATAATAATGATCGACAGAAGCGGTAACACCAGATTTTTAACTATATCCTGAAATGTTTTGTCCTGAAGATAATGCATGACAGACATCTCATGAGCTCCCCGGGTTGCACAACACGGCAGCTCTGGCAGCATCAATAGCGATGAGCCCGGCAAGAAGATGTTCCATATCAGGCTGCAGGCGCACTCTGTCACTTTCAGTTTTTGCAGACTTCATACGTAACAGTTTCAGGCGGCGGGCTTTTACTTCAAATACCAGTTCAGGTTCCCATTGTGACAGGGTCAGCCGGGTTGCACGTTCATCCAGCTCCGCAAGCAGATGCAGGGCAAGGTCATTTTTTCCAGTCTGTTCGGCAACACGGGCCATCAACAGGCGCAGTAGCCAGTTGCTGCGGTCAGACTGAATACCGGGACGTGCCTGTAACCAGCTTAAAGCGGCTTCTGTTCCTTCATTATCCGCAATCTGCAGGACTTCCGGCTCAAGAGATAAAATGTCGTTATCTCCGGGGGCTGCCGTTATCGTTACAGACGGTTCTTCCGCCCAGCGTTCACCACACTCCATCACCTGCTGCTGTATCCAGCTCAGCGTCACGTCATCGGCAAACGGCATGCCGTCGTTAAAAGCCAGTGTCTCAAGCCCCGGCAGGCGCAGAAGCAATCCTTTCAGGTCATACTGAACAATGGCAGCATAATTTTCTTTTCCGGTCTGCAACAGCGCCTGATGAATATACCACTGCAGGTCCAGCCACAGATGGCTGGCTCCCCGGGCAAACATATCGTCACACTGCTCAAGCAGTGACGACCAGTTCTGCTGCAGACACAACCGTTTCAGTGACGCACGCCGGTCCGGCCCCGGTGGGGCAATACGGGTCCGTCCATCAGCAGATAACGGCGGTAACTGATGCAGCGTGTCATGCCGGACGCTTTTCATCAGCCGATGAGCCGCCAGCCAGCCCTCAGGCTGGTCACGCAGATATTTTGCCAGAACACGAGCCTGTGACAGCAGTTCCTGCCCGGAGGTGATGGCAGATAGTGCCGTGACGCTGCCGGATGTTATCGTCGGTGCCGGCGCGGCAGCCTCCTGAGGCACCACTGCATCAACACCACCGGCCTTCATCAGGCGATTTTCAAGTGCCTGATATAACCCGTTCAGCACCGGGGCGGAAGCCTCATCCGTAAAAGTCTGTTCTGTCAGCCACAGCGCCCCGGCAATGCGCAGGGTATCCGCCTTCACCACTTCCGGATACAGAGACAGACTGTCCAGTATGCGGGCACTGCATAACCACTCCAGCGCCGCCTTCCTGGCCCGTGACCGTTGTGGATGCAGGTGCTCTCCAAAACGCTGCAACAAACCGGCCAGCAGCTCCAGACCGTCGGCCAGCCCTTTTTCACCATCCTGCCGCAGACGGGCCCAGATATACCAGGTTGCCACCCGGATATCTTTGGTTCTGGTGGTCAGTAATTTTTCCGCAAGCTGGCTGACAATTCCGGCATCGGCTCCGGAGAGTTTATTGACCTCTTCACGCATCTGCTGAAAATCATCATCGTACCCCGCATCATCACCTGCGGGATTATCTGGCGTCACGGGAGCAAGCCATTTATCCCACAGCGCAATACGCGCCTGAGCCGGTTCAGCCACATCCCGGGGTGTCGTCTGGCATACACTGAGGAGCGAATGAATGGAAGCCATCAGTCAGTCTCCTCCACGGAATCCCCGGCATCTTCGTCATTGCCTGTGAACGCCGACGTGCCGGAGAGTTCGAAAACCGTTTCCGGCAGAACAAAATTGCGGAGTTTCAGCAATACAAGCGGCCCTTCCCCCGCTTCAGTTCGCAGTGTGTAATTCAGCATACGACCGTCCTGCGCCTGCCAGCTCAGGCTCCAGCCACTGGCAACGCCCGGTGCGGCTTTCCGTCGGGCCATCTCAAGCAGACGTATCAATCCCCAGCTTCCCGGCAGGTCTGCATACTGACGGGTACCGGCCTGAGTGCTTACCCAGCTTAAACTGGCGCCAGGTGCTTCCGTATCAGCCGGCCAGGTAAATCGCTTCCATACCGGCATCTGATTAACATAAATCAGTTTCTGATTATCGGTTATCAGTGTCGTCTGCATCACACCGGCAGCAGTTCCCGGGCGCAGCTCAAAATGCAGCCCCGCGTTACCTGTGGTGAACGCCACATCCGCTATTTCACTCAGGGTATTGATGGCTTTCAGAAACGCAGGATTGAATGTCAGTCCCCGGGTATTAATGGTATCCGGTACCCAGCGATTGCCTTCCCTGCGCAACACACCACTCAGGTTATTCTGCAGAAAACGGGCAATACGTCCTGTGTCCGTATTCAGGTATTTTGCCAGCAGGGGAAGCGAAGCATCGCTGCTGACATTTTTAAACGGATAACGCCCGGAAAATGCATTATTCCAGCCATCCACCACCACAGTACGCCACCGGGTATTCAGACTTTCTGCCGCGGGTGTAAGAACCTGCTGCCACGCCTGCTCCATCGGGCGAACAAAGACCGTCTGTCCGAAGCCATACCACTCCTGTCCGAGTCCGGCAGCGGTCAGGCTGCCGTAATCCCGGGTATCGGTTAAATCAACCGATTTCCCCTGCAATACTGTCTGTGCCAGCATCTGCATCATGGCCTGCGGGTCAGAAGAACCGGCAATCTGTTGCAGACGCAGACGAACCTGTGTCACCCGGGTCAGATACGTCTGCAGATTCAGCATATCCGCGCTGTTGTTCTGATTATCCATCAGTGCAAGCACCGGCCCGAAAGTCGTCGCCAGAGGACCGTGAAGCCGGCTTTCCTGCGCTGTCACCGGCTGTTTTTCCTGTGAAAGCAGGTTTCTGGCAGATTTAACCAGTGAATCAGTAACTGCTTCCCGGGGCTGGCCAGTACGCCCCTGAACCACCAGCGTATTCATGAGTGCAACCAGGGGGGACTGGCGCACATCAGCCATCAGCGTCAGTTGCTCTGTCACATCAGACAGCGTCTGAGCCTGGCGTAACTGCAGGCTGTTCAGAAAATTCAGCCAGGCATTACCAAAATCAGCAAAATAGCGCGTTGTCAGGCGCTGTCTGAGTGCTTCCGGCGATACCGGTGACGGTGCCTTCTGCCTGCCATCCGTCAGTACCCAGTCCATTTCTTCACGACGCTCATTAATCACGGTATCCATGGCCGGCAATACGGCCTCTTCCCAGGCCTGGCGGGTGAACATACCGGGAACCACTTCCTCGGTGAAAAAGAGGCGGGAGACATCAGTATCACCGGTCATATCCGTCAGACGCATATCCGCAAACTGATGTGCCACCCGTGCCAGCATTTTCTGATACAACATGGCATCGCTGTTCTGCGTTCCCAGATGGCGAAGCAGCAGAGTCCTGCTCTGGCTGACCAGCTCTTCATCAGCCGTCAGCTTCCACTGAGGATGGGTAATAATCCCGGAGGCATAATACGCCAGCAGCGTCGGGCCGTTAGCCTGCCAGAAAGCGGCACTCACACCGTCACGCTGTGACCATTCGCGCATGAGCGTACGACTGAACCAGGCGGGCTCCATATGTTGCGGTTGCGCCAGCATCAGATACAGTCTGAGCTGGTCACAGGCGGCTTTTGCCATTTTCCCCCGCTGCGGACTGTCCGGAGGAAGACGAATAAATGTCCTGAGCTGCTGCTCAAGATGAGCAGCAGCGGCATCACGCAGTAAAAGATGTGCATTTTGTGCATAAAGGGGCATTACGACCGCGAGCAGGTCTGCATTCTGATTCATACCGGCCCGCAGGTACCATGGCGCCCCGTGCTCCTCACGATACTGAAGGCGGACCAGGGATTTCTGCAGATTCAGCAACGCCTGCGGACGTTCTGCAAGAGACTGTTGCTGGTTCTGAACTGGACGAATCTGTTCCTGCACTTCAGCAACCAGACTCCGGTTTGCCAGAAAGGAAACCACCATTCCGGTTCCCTGAGCCATCATCAGTATGACCGCCATAACAGTCAGACTTCTGCGCCAGTTATGACCTGTGCGGGAAGGCTGTAGCCGGACAGGTAATTGCTGCACTGTCTCCGGCAACGCCTCCCAGCGGTTATCCATTCGCCAGCGATGTCTGACACTTCGTTCACCGCCGACAGTTGCCGGACTGAAAACAATACCCGCCAGCAACAACTGACGGTATGGACGGAGTAATACGGATAATGGCTCCACCACAGCATCAATATTTCGTCTGAATCGCTCTGCCAGCGACAACAAAAAATAATACCGAGGGGCACTGCATATCTGCTGTATCCCCTGAGCAACAAGCCCGGGGAGCATGGCCTGTAGTTGTGCTTTCAGTTTGTCAGAACTACATTCTGCCGGCAGAAGGCATCCCACGGGCTGAGTAATACGCCCTCGCTCATCCGGGCTCTCCTGCAGTGACCAGACATACAGCGGCAGACGCCAGCCAAGGCGCTCACAACATGAACTGACCGCACGGGAAACCCTGTCAAGGGCATCTTCCGTCAGTGGTGCGGATAATGCTTCACTCAGTCCGGAAGTTACCCAGACAATGCCATCAGCAGGCCGGTAACGCAGACGACGTAACGCAGTCAGCCAGTCTGCGTTTTCCGGCTGCGAGGGGTCTCCTCCCCAGAGAAGCACTGTCCCCTGCTCTTCCTGCCAGAACTGTTCTGTCAGGCCCGGGGTCAGCAACTCAATCTCTGAGGCAGTACCTGTTATCAACAGAATGCGTATTTTACGTCCCCAGAATCTGCCATACTGGTGCCGCAGAGTATGACGAATATCCTGAACAGTAACATAACGCGGTGGCGTCTGAGCCAGTCGCTCTTCATCGTCAGGTAACCTTTGCTCCTTACGGGCCCTGCGCCGATATGTCAGCTCCTGAACATATTTTTTCATCACAGGTAGGTAACAGACAAAGAGCAACCCCAGACTCAGCAATATCAGCAGTAGTATTTGATCCCGGCGTGTTTCTGCCCCCAGAAATGCTCCATATCGGGTTATCAGCCACCAGAGCGCAGCCACACCAATAAATACAATCCCCGGTCGCCCAAAGCGACCAGACAGACAGGCCAGTTTATTCATTCTGGTTTCCTGATGTAACAGTACTGATAAAATGTTCTTCTCCGGATGAGAATAAAGTCAGGAGAGAATCATTACCAAGACAGACCAGATCGGCTGCCAGAGCAGTAAGCAGCCACGGAGCAGCAGGTCCCGGGATACCGCACCATTTTTCCAGTAACATACGTCCGGACGGTTCCCATCCGGCACCATACTGGTTTCCAATAGTCATCAGCGGTGCAGCAATCTTTTCCCAGTGATAACAGTCCCCCAGTACACGAGCGGTACGACAGGCAGCTGTCTGGGTTTCAAGGAAAAGTGTGAATTCATCATTAAACTTGTTGATATCCAGCGACATCGGGCGTAGCAGACGGGCTGAATGCGGCAGATTATATTTTTGCGCAACATCATCGCTGGTCAACAAAAGTGCAGCCAGTCCGTCAGAGTATGTATTTCCCCCATTAAGCTGTATTACCAGTATCAAATCCACAGTCAGCACTGGTTGTTTCAGACGCTCATCAACCCACCCCATGGAAAAGTCAGGAGTAACCTCGATATTGTCAGGAACGACGCGTTGGGGAAATAACGCTTCCCATGCAGAAACAAAAGCAGATCTGATTTCAGAATCAGGCTGATCGGTTATCAGCGTCACATTTACAGGGAGAGCGGCAGGTAACTGACAAAATTTATCCGTTATCTCCCTAAGCAAGACACGTAAAGAGGCTTCAACCTTATGCCCACTGTCAGAAATATAATCTATTTTCTTTACAAGGCCGTACTGCAGAGGCAATTCATCACAAAGAGTAGCTACCGTTATTTTATCAGGCAAATAAACACAACTGGCAGTAATAACAAGATACCTTTCGGCCCAGGATTCCCACTGTTTCTGAGCATACTCCCCCTCTTTTTTAAGAAACAAATGTTCATCCATCTGGTTGCTCCACTGCCAGTGTCGCAGGCAAAACAGGAAAAACCAGCCCCCCGGAGGAGTCAATGCAAGCCACCAGATACTGAAATTATTTAATGCTTTCACATATTCTGATGCCCGGATAATAAACAACAGAGCACCAACAACAGCCATAAATGCCCCTGTCATAAACCACAACATCATTGATGGTTTATGAGGTAATTCTGTTGATAATGATTTTGTTCTGCTCCATCCCATGTTTTATCCTATTGCACATTCCGGTGCACTGGATATAACCTTACACCCACACAGACATTTACATCCATCAATCACAACAGCTCTTCCATCAGATATCCATTCAGGAGAGCCCTCCACAATAGGATTGGTACCATGTCCGGAAACAGGGCAACTAACCATATCTCCAACAAGAGCTACTTTTTTACCATCGACAATCATGGTTGAAGATGCAGAAATAACTTTACCACCATGTGTGGTATTATCACCAAGCAATACAAAACCTTTAGACATAATACTCTCAAAAATAAATTTTCACTTTGAGTCACCAGTTACCGTAAGGATAAGTTTTATCTTTGATAAACTCCTTAATATCTTCATCATATCCATATGAGAAATCACTTTTAGTAACCCCCTTACACATCTTCATTTTATCACCCGATACTGTAGTAATTTTAGCATCCAACTGAGGTACCACCGGATTACCGCGATCTCCCAGCCAGACTCTTACCTTCCCTTCAGGAGCCAGACCAATAATCATCGTTGAACGATAATAGGTTTCGTTCCAGCGGTTGTCTGTGTAAGGCGTAACCATCTGCTCCCAGGTCCCTTTTTTAAAAAAAATCAGAGTTTCATAACTCTTTTTATCAATTATTGAATCCCAGCAAAAACGCAACATCAGGGGTAATGCTTTCCCCTTGTTATAATACGACTCAGTCGCGCCCAGATGGTCATTCCAGCGCCCTACACTGACCTGACTCGGTCTTGTGGTATCAAGATACTGATAAGTCGTCTTATAACCTTCCCCGTCCACCATCAACGCCTGGGTGGCCAGCGCAGGCAGAGCCTTTGGATAAATAAAGAGAAATTTCCATTCATCATAGGGTAATTTTTTATAACCCCATTCAGTCTTATCCGAATCAGCATACTGTGAGCTAACCGAATTACACCCAGTTAACAATGCCAATAATGGTGCGATAAAAATGATTTTATCTCTGGTCATGTATTGTCATCCTGTAGCGTTAAACACCAGACATCATAACTTTAGTATTTTTTACTGCGTTATCATTCAATCGCTGCTGATCATCCATGTACCATACAGAACGAATCCAGCGATCATTTGGTTTATTCGGAAAAACGAACGCCTTATTACCTTTAGGACCAAAGCGATGGATAAAAATCTCTCCCGTTGTAGGATCCACCCATAAATTACCATCAGACTCAATATTCCAGTTGGCAGAACAATGGGTGTATTTTCCGATAATATACAACTCTTCCTCAGTAAAAGCCTGAGGCTCTTGCCCCAAACGTACCGCTTTTCCCTGAGCAATGGCTTTGTCAGCAAGAAATATTAGTTCAGATGGAAGTTGTAACTCAGTATTTGTTTGTCGAATTGGTTCAAACAATACCCCTGCTTCCTGAGCAGCATCCAGCATCACACGCAGGCAAACATTAGCCCAGTCATTAGGTACTGCCATACGCTCAAAAAATACTACGGCTCCCACCTGCTTTTGTATCACGCCAGCCCGACGTTGATTACTGTTGTTCACACCTACGGAACGAATTTTGGTGGTTAGTTTTCCATGAGGCAAAATATGTTTTAAGGCTGGCAGAGTCATCAACATTTTTCTGGCTTGCTCTGCTTTACGGTATACTCGCGTATCCGTTTCTCTGGTATCGTCACTGACAATTTCAAATTCCGGGCAACTCAGAAACAGACTTTCATTTTCCTGCAGAGGTGAACCTACCGGATTGTAACCACCTCCAATATCTGAATGCGCCCCTGGTAAAGCCAGTTCGGGCCACATACCTTTAATACTGTTCAGGCTGAAATTATATCGGTATTCATTCATTGCAGTAATCTGGAAAACTTTCTTCGCGACTGAAGGACGCAATTCCAGCTTTACTCCCGGGTTGCTACGTCCATTAATATCGAAGAAATTACTGATTCCACCAATAGCTGCGACAGTATCAAAAAGCCCCAGAAAACGGACCTCACCAGAAGGTTTACCATCATAAAAATCGCCTCTGAGCCCTTTAGCAATAGCTCTGGCAATAGCAGGATCCTGTTCCATAACCCGATTGGCAAAGTGCCTTGCCGCCGCTGCTCCCCGGCTAAAACCAAAAACATCAAACTGGATTTTTGCGATACAAAAATCAGGATTTAAATTGAACCCCATAAATTCTGATAACGCCTGGGTGATTCGTTCCATTGCCTCGTCGGTTTTCGTCACCACACCTTCAAATATATCCAGAATACTGGTGCCTAATCCCATGCCAATGACTGAATCTGCTTCACCAGCCGCAGTCCCTATCCCGGAAATGTAAGTCTGAATTTGTGCTTCAACCTGACTTTCCAACAAAGTCTGATCTGCTACGTAAAGTGAATTTAGCCAGTGAATATTGGAATAATATCCACGATAACTGCCATTCGAGATACTGTTCTTGTTAATTTCTTCAAGAAAGTCCTCACAGCTTTGTGCATCTTTTTGATTTACCCCCTGTCTGGCTGCACTACACTCATTAAATTTCATCAGACGAGATGCTGTATTCTCCCGATTGTTTCCGGTACCATCGAAAAATATGCCAATGGTTAAAGTCACACCCCGCGCCGGTTTTTTCTTTGCAACAACAACTTTCCAGTCATTATGAATACTGGTTTTATGGGTGGCATCTGTTACGTCATATCCCTGATATTTTGTCATTCTGTTTCTCCATGAATTTTTACCTTCCCAAACTCAACTTTTACTACTGACGGAATGGAGGTGTTGACTGGCGCTGTTTTACCATTTTTATCGGTGATCCCCTGTAGAATATCACCTTCAGCCGTTGTTAATCGATAAGGCGTCGAAGGTTGCGGCACTCCCGCTTCATCGGTAAGAATAAAACCGCCCCCAAACCCTCGCGGCATTTCAACAGACGCAATATCAAGACTTGTTGGTCCCATCTTCTGCATATTCGTGCTTTTTAACAGGATCTGTCCCGGGCATCCCAGCTCAATATTTCCACCGCTTAGTTTGATATAAGCTCCACCACATGCCAGTATCAGTTCCTGATTAGCAGAAACAGTCACTTTGCCCTCAGAACTTTGAATATCAAGATTCTGTTGGGAACTCATTGACAAATCGTCACTTTGAGCCTGAATATTTACCCGCCCTTTTGCTGCTAACAGTTGCATCCCCTGGTTTCTGCTCAACAGGCTAACAGCACCTTCTGCTACAACTGTAAATGACTGCCCGGCACTAATATCAGTGTTATCTCCCGACATTATGCCCACGCTTTCACTACCCGAAGCAATTCGTAACGCCCGCGCACTAACCATGCCAATCCCATCAGGAGCATGCAACAGCATTCCCGGCGCAGTGAGATCTGTTAGCGATGCATTCAATCGTTGCTGACAACTTATATCTCCCTGAGTAGCATTTGCAGCAGTTGCGGCCTTCGCCATACTTCGGGCCAGAGATAATGCCTGCTCCAGTTGGCGGATAGCTTCATTCATATCCAGCATCTTTCCTTGTGCCTGAGGCTGCATATCTGCACTGATAAATATTCCTTTTCCTCCCCGGATACTTATCCAGTCATCAGTCCTCAGCTCAGCGCCTTCTCCCCTGAGTTCCCGGGAGGCATTAACGTTATGGCCAAGATTAAGTTGTGTCTTACCGCCATACTCGGTACTGAGCTTGATATGTTCCTCACCGCGTTTGTCCTCCATCCGTAACTTGTTATTTGCCGGCGTACGGATAACATTGCGCGTACCGTTCTTATCGGTAACATGATCAACATGACGTGAATCATGCAGGGCATGCGCAATATAGGGACGATCCGGATCACCTTCCTCAAAGGCAATGGCCACTTCCGTTCCCTGAATCAGCGGAAAATGAAAACCATAAGCATCACCACTGTAGGGTTTGGCCAGACGTACCGGCATACTTTCCTGTCCTGGATTTTTATCATCACGGTCAGCATCAAATTTCACCCGGTACATACCTGATGCATCCTGCCAGGCGTAGATATCCCCTTCTTTTGCACTGGTCACACGGGCCGTCATGGTCCCGGTGATTTTCGGACGAGGAAGTAACGGTGGTCGCCAGCAAACAATCTCGCTGTAGGGAACAGCACTCAGCATCACCTGCAGCGCAGACTTCCGGCTACCGGTGAACAGAAGCTGCGTGAGCAGAACCGGTTCCTGTAACGGTGCAGGCAACACTGGTGGAGTACTGTCAGTAATAGTCAACACCTGTGCCGGTAACAGACTGGCATCGGTACTTTTACCTGTGATATGTGTTTGCTCAGCCAGAAAACGCTCGTGATCGAGCCGGGCCCAGAAGTTAGCCGTCTCCGGCGCAGGGTCAATTTTATCGCCCCTTTCTGTATGGCGTGGCCGGTAATGATAAACCTCGCCATAACTGGTGTCATAACCTTCTCCACGGGTCATGTCTGCCGGTACAGACATCAGTATGTTCTGGGCCTCGCGGTGGTTATAGTCGTTCGTGATAACACGGCTTTCCACCACCCGGTGCTCCACATTCAGTGCCCATACTGAGTCTGTACCACTGTCACTCATACCGGACGGGCTGTTAACGGGCAGTGTTTTATCAAATATCAACGCCGCCTGGGTGTCACCGAAGTGGATCACCTCTGTCTGTGCATCCGGGTGCAACGTAAAGAAGTAAAAAATGCCAACTTCTGCCAGCAGGCGCTGGATAAATCTCAGATCGCTTTCCTGATACTGGTTAATCTGTTCGCGCTTCGGATACGTCCTTTTGAGGCTGAACTCATACTCCCAGCCTTTCACCCCGTGTTCCGTCAGGATTTGCTCCACCACCTCAGGCACTGATTTATTAACGAAAAAACGGTGTGTACGGAACTGTTTATCCAGCAGGGAAATGAAAGGTTTAAGTGTGATCCGGTATTGTGCCTGGCCCTCAGAGCCAGAAATACGTCTGAAATCAGTAATAACACCGTGCACTTTTTTCTGTTCAGTTAGGCTTCCCAGTAATCCGGTCCCCATTATCAGGGTTGCGGATTTACGCAGGAACCAGGCAGCATCAGGATACCTGTCCGTACTGGTAAAAATGATGTCATACTGGTAAATCTTACTTATGCCTTCAGTTCCGCTGAAATCTTCAACATCCAGTGGTGACGGGCAGGAAGGTATATCCAGTCTGTAGCGGTTCAGGGTTCCCGCCCCGGATAAAACATTTTGCAGGGAGTCAGTGAGATTCATTATTTTTTCACTCCACGAACAGCTCTGAAAGGGTATTTGCAGGGACCATGACGTTCGCTCTGGTCAGTCTGAACATTACTGCTTTTCAGCTCACCGTATGGCCTCACGGCCTCCATGTCATTAAGCGGGATCTCGAAAATACACCCGTCAGCAATCTCTATGCCGGCAACTATGATGCGCGGTGTGTCCTTATCGCGCTCAGAGTGCAGAACAGACCTGACAATGAACTGGCCTTTATCAGGAAAAAGATAGAATGAAGGCGGAATGCACAGCTGGCCGTTCACGATACGAAGCGAGGGTTCAGATGTAATTTGCCGCTCCCTGAATCGGGTTCCCCGCGGAGCGATGGAAATGCTGACTGGCTGGTAGTCCTCTGGCTCCGGGACGCTGAAACACACATTGTCGCCTCTTGTGCTGACCGTTACTGTTTCATCAAACCGATAATAATCCCCGCGTCCGGGGCATCCAGTCAGTAACGTCAGACAGAGCAGTAAAGCAGAACGATAACGAAAGGCTCTTATTTTCACCATGGGAACCCCCGCAACGTGCTGGTATACAGGCTGCGAATAACATACTCAGACATATTCCCGTCCAGTGTGATATCACCATCCCTTCTCATATCACACCATGTCCCGTATCCTTCAGCCTGCAAAGTAAAATGATCAGCAATAATTTGTGCCTGCTGCTCCATGGGATATTCGCTTAACAGACGCCCGTCCAGAACATAACGGTAATTCACAGCCCAACTGAGCATCCCCCGACCGATGACATTCATTCCCTTTTCACGCTGCCAGACATGCGCCATTTCATGAATAAACATATGCTGATAAAAGGGAACGCTGAGTGAATAATCATCCCGATAGTGCTCACGGAAATAAATCTCACCATCGGGGGCCATGGCAGTTTGCTTATTCTGAAGACCAAAAGGCAGAAAACTGTCATGGTGGATCCAGACCTTTTCATAAGGGATTGTCGACCTGAATACCAGCCTCGCCAGCACAATCTCTCCCGGCGTCAGTAACCGCAGTGAGCCTTCTTCCCTTTGATTTTTACCTGCGCCGGCGTCCTGATTTCTGCCATAGCCTGTCATAACGCGCATTCCTGCCGCAGCTCAATCACGATACCGTCCTCGTCACTCCATGCCAGTGTCAGCGCCTGTGGTTTCTGCTTCGCGGCCATATGGCTCAGCAACTGTCGGCTCAGTACCGGCAGCAGTTGCTGGTTCAGCAGACTCTCCACATTCCGGGCGCCCGTATCCGGCAGCAGGCAGGCTGACGTCAGGGCATCGTACACACGTTCATCAACCGATGTACTCAGTCCATAATGGCAGTGCAGGCGTTCACAGACCTGTGCAAGCTTCATCTCCACAATGGTGCGCATGGCAGACTGTGTCAGCGGACGGTAAATCACGGTCTGAAAGCGAGCCAGCAGGGCAGGCTGGAAGTGGTCGCGCAGCAGTGGACGGATAAGCTCATGCAGCTCCGATTCCGTTGTCTCCGGCTTTTCGCTCAGTTGCTGCATCAGAAGGTCACTGCCCAGGTTGGAGGTCATCAGTATGACCGTATTACGGAAGTCAATTTCACGCCCCTCGCCGTCGCGCATAAAGCCCCGGTCAAATACCTGATAAAACAGATTCAGCACATCCCGGTGGGCCTTTTCCACTTCATCCAGCAGCACCACGCTGTAAGGGCGTTTACGCACAGCCTCCGTCAGAATACCGCCCTGACCGTATCCCACGTACCCGGGCGGTGAGCCCTTAAGCTGGGAAACCGTATGGGGCTCCTGGTATTCCGACAGATTGATGGTAATCAGTGATTTTTCGCCGCCGTACATCACGTCTGCCAGCGCCAGTGCCGTTTCGGTTTTTCCCACACCACTGGGACCAACCAGCAGGAACACGCCCTGGGGACCGTTACCGGATGTCAGACCCGTTTTCGCCGCACGCAGACGCTGCGCAATGGACTCCAGTGCCACGTCCTGTCCGACCACCCGTCTGCCGATATCCTTTTCCAGATGCAGCAGTTCCGTCTGTTCGTCCTTCATCAGTGAGGATAACGGCACCCCGGTCCAGTCCGCGACCACACCGGCCACGGTGCGTACATCAACATCCACACTGAGCAGGGGCTGATTCTGCTGAATGTCGTGCAGTGCCTGCTGCAGGTGATGTGTCTCACTCTGGCGGGAAATATCGCGGCGGCTTTCAAGTAACTCACCGGTGAGTTCGCACTCCCGGGCGTACTGCTGCTCCAGGTCATCACGTGCTGTCATCAGCACGTTCTCTTCCTGCTCAATGGCAGACAGACGTTCGCCGTGATTCTGATGACCAACGGCAATATCTTCCAGCAGTGCCTGTTTTTCCATACCGAGGGAAGCGAGCTGTGAACGGATACGGGTCAGCTGTTCCGGCACCGTGTCGAGGCTCATCCGCACACGGGCAGCAGCAGTATCGAGCAGGTCAACGGCCTTGTCCGGTAACTGACGTTCTGTCAGATAACGGCGCGACAGTGTGACGGCAGCACGTACCGCCTCATCGGTGATATGCACGTTATGATGTTCCGCATAACGGGATTTCAGGGAGCGCAGCATCAGACAGGCCGTCTCATCATCCGGCTCGTCCACTTTGACCATCTGAAAACGCCGCTCCAGGGCCGCGTCACGTTCAAAGTATTGTTTGTACTCAGACCAGGTGGTGGCAGCAATGGTGCGCAGTTCACCCCGCGCCAGCGCAGGCTTCAGCAGGTTGGCCGCATCCGCGCCGCCGGCCTGATTGCCGGCCCCGATAAGGGTATGGGCTTCATCTATAAACAGCAGAACAGGGGCCGGTGACTGCTGCACGGCATCAATCACGTTTTTCAGGCGCTGTTCAAATTCACCCTTCACGCCGGCACCGGCCTGCAGCAGGCCGAGGTCAAGGGTGCGCAGGGTGACGGGTCTGAGTGATTCCGGCACATTACCTTCCGCAATACGCAGGGCGAGCCCTTCCACCAGAGCCGTTTTCCCCACACCGGGGTCCCCCACCAGAATCGGGTTGTTCTTGCGGCGACGGGAGAGAATATCCACCATCTGACGGATTTCCGTATCGCGCCCCGATACCGGGTCAATTTTCCCCTCTCTCGCACTGGCCGTGATGTCCCGGGTGAATTTATCCAGCGCACGCTGTAACACCGGCGGCAGGTCACCTGACGGTATACCCGCCGTATCCGCACCGACGGGACGCCCGATAAAGGTCACATTGTCTCCCTGAGGCAGCACAGGCTCTGCATCCTGTAATCTCTCCGGACGCTCATCAGACTGCGCATCCAGCAGCGGGGACAGACGCTGCAACTGGCTCTGACTCAGTGTCAGCAGGGGCCACAGCCCGTCACAGC
>NZ_VCDZ01000039.1:0-4710 GCF_005845405.1 Escherichia sp. E4930
CTCAACAGCTCCTTAGACTTATCGGAAGATGAGTTGGAGATGTTGCGATTGTATCGCGCACTTCCAAAATCAGAGCAGCAAGCACAAATCAGCGAACTCCGTGCCCGTGTTGAGAATTTTAATCGCCTATTTACCGAGCTACTAGAAGCTCGCAAACGTAACAAACATCAATAACCCACTCCTTCACAAATTTTAAAGCCTTACATTTCAATGTATTGGCTTTGTTTTGCATTAAACATTGAGTTTTCTCATCAAAAACACTTGACCTATTACCATGAGAAAACTAAATTATCTTCCATCAAGACACCGCACGGTGTTCTCAGCAAACAGTTCCGCCACCCTGGCGTTAAGGGGAAATGAGGTCAACATGGATACTATCGATCTTGGCAACAACGAATCTCTGGCATACGGCGTGTTTCCTAACCAGGACGGTACGTTCACCGCGATGACGTATACCAAAAGCAAAACGTTTAAAACCGAAAATGGTGCCCGTCGCTGGCTGGAAAGAAACTCAGGTGAGTGATATGGATTTCGACGCAATCATGGAAAAGGCTTACGAAGAATACTTCGAAGGCCTTGCCGAAGGCGAAGAAGCTCTCAGCTTCAGTGAGTTTAAACAGGCGCTTTCCAGTTTCGCGAGTGATTAAAACTACTGACCAATGAGCTCAAGCACTTCTCCACAGATGAAGTGCGGGCGCCGGACACGGATAAGCATCCGGCATGTTCTTTAAAAATCTGGATAGTCCCAACTTATTAAGCGGTTAATTATCTTGAGTTCATCCAGAACTTATTATTGCAAGCGGGGCAAAAAGTACGAAAATGAGCATCAAGGCGCATTATTTCCATTGGTTGCAGTACAGATATTACCTTTTTTCCAAAACATTGTGGGCAAAGATGCACTGTTATCTCAGTATCGCCTATAAATTGCTTCTTGGAATACACAAGAGTTCCAGAATCAAGCTTGTTAAGTTTGTAACCTTCCGCCTGTTGCTGAAAGTCTTCTATCTCTGCAATTTTTGCTTTGAGAGATGCGGCTTCTTCCTGATAAGAGCGCACCATCTCAATGAGCGATACGCATTCAAACTGAACAGACGTAAGTTTTGAAAGCATATCGCTGACAGCGGAATTTATCTCAGTTTGATTTTTGGCATTCAGAATACCCTTTGCCATTACCGCAGTTTCTTTGATTGCCGACATTGCTGCTGAGAACTCAACTATCACGTTACATACTCTTCTCGTTGTTGGGGATATCCGGATTATACAAATTTCTTGTTGTTGGGGAATAACAGGAACCACCTCGCCTGACGTGGTTAAAAGCAGGCACACAACACGAAAGCGCACGGCGAAGTCACTTCTCCCTCTGTTGCGTGCCGCCGGCATCTTAGTCCGTGCGCTTCCGGTTGTGGCAATCAGCTACAACAACCCATGTTGATTACCTTTTGGCGGGTATCCGTTTTGTTTTCCCTGTGATACCCGCCCTTTTTAAAGTGAATTTTGTGATGCGGTGAATGCGGCTCAGTTAAAACAGTAAAGTGACCTTTTACTGGCGTAACGAAACTCCTTATACATCCGGCGTTAATTGTTAACTGGTTAACGTCACCTGGAGGCACCAGGCACCGCATCACAAAATTCATTCCTGAGGACGCGATAATGGAAACGTTATTACTCAATTCCACTACGCCTGAAACTCGTTTTGAAATTGGCGTTATTACTGGCAAAAAACAGTTTATTGAAGATGCCATTAACCAGATAAAGCGCGAACCGAATTTATTAAATAAGGTATGCATTGCTTCAATGCTGGCCCGTTCACGCCTGATGCAAAAAGGATACTGGCAATGAATACTGCTATTGCTCTCACTCTGACCGTTTTTCTTAATACGGGCGAACCGGTTGATGTGGTTACGGGTATATATGGTTCAATGAAAGAGTGCATGGCTGCCGCAGCGGAACAGAAAATTCCCGGCAACTGTTATCCGGTTGATAAAGTTATTCGCATGGATAATAACGAAGTCCCGGCAGGGCTTTAAACCAGCACCGTAATAAATATCCGGTTTCATTTTTATATGCCAGCAATGGCAGGGATTTGTTCACCCTTAAATCTGTAATGAGGTTAAAACAAAATGAGTAAAGTCTTTATTTGCGCCGCCATTCCGGACGAACAGGCAATAAAGGAAGAAGGTGCAGTTGCTGTAGCCACTGCCATTGAAGCCGGCGACGAGCGCCGCGCCCGTGCAAAATTTGCATGGCAATTCCTGGAGCAATATCCGGCAGCTCAGGACTGCGCTTATAAATTTCTTGTCTGTGAGGATAAACCTGGCATGCCCCGCCCTGCCATTGATTCCTGGGATACCGAATATATGCAGGAAAACCGCTGGGATGAGGGATCGTCTTCCTTTGTCCCGGTCGAACCAGAGCCGAATACAGAAATTGTTAACTTTGATCAGTTATCCGACGACAAACAGGCCGCTGTTCTCGTTAAGTTTGGCGCACATGAAAACGTCACCGTGGATATGGTCATCAACGCAAGCGGGCTTCTTGGCGATGACGACATGATGACCTTTGACGGACACCTCGCAGAGGCAATTATCCGGACTAAAGAAATTAACGCCATGTATCCGGAACGTCAGATTGAATACATCAACGATGCCAGACGTGATTTAAAACCAACCGCCAAATGGCCCGACGTTCAGGCATATTTTCTCGACCGTAAAAAACGCCTGGAAAAGGAGCGCAAAGAAGGTGGTGCATATACTTCTGTTGTTGATCTTGCCCGCGCCAAAGTCAACCGACAGCACACTGAAAACCCGGCGGGAAAAATCCCCCCTGTCACTGCTACCATTCGTCGCGAATACAAGCAGACATGGAAAACGCTGGACGACGAACTGGCCTACGCTCTCTGGCCTGGAGACGTGGATGCCGGAAACATTGACGGCAACATCCACCGCTGGGCAAAAAATGAAGTTATCGCCAAAGATCGCGAAGACTGGAAGCGCATCTCCGCATCAATGCGCAAACAGCCTGATGCCATTCGCTACACTCGTCAGACGATTTTTGGTCTTGTTCGTGAACGTCCGATCGACATTCACAAGGATCCCGTGGCGCTGAGCAAATACATTACTGAATACCTGACTACAAAGGGCGTATTTGAAGATGAAGGAACAAATCAGAGCACAACTAATACTCTCCCGTCGCCAGTACCAGAAGCTGATGCAGTGGAAACGGCAATTCCGGACAACGAAAAAACCGAATGCAAAGTGGAAGTCGAACCATCTGTAGAGCGTGAGGGGCCGTTCTATTTCCTCTTCACCGATAAGGATGGCGAAAAATACGGTCGCGCAAACAAACTTTCTGGCCTGGACAGGGCGCTGGCTGCGGGGGCTACTGAAATCACGAAAGAAGAATATTTTGCCCGCAAAAACGGCACATACTCAGGTTCACAACAAAATACTGGTGCATCTGACACGACCGCACAACCAGAGCCGGTAAAAGTTACCGCTGACGAAGTAAACAAAATTATGCAGGCAGCCAATATCAGCCAGCCTGACGCCAATCAGTTGCTCGCTGCATCACGTGGTGAATTTGTTGCAGGGATTAGCGACCCGAATGATCCGAAATGGGTTAAGGGGATCCAGACCCGCGATTCTGTGAACCAGAACCAGCAAGAAACGGAACAGAACGACCAGAAAGCGGAACAAAACAGCCCAAATACGCAACAAAACGAGCCAGAAACGAAACAACCTGAACCAGTAGCGCAACAGGAACCGGAAAAGATCTGCACCGCCTGCGATCAGACCGGCGGCGGCAACAGCCCTGACTGTGGCGCGGTGATGGGCGACGCGACATATCAGAAAACATTCAATGGAGAAAATCAGGTTGAAGCTCAGGAAAATAATCCTGAAGAAATGGAAGGTGCTGAACATCCTCACAAGGAGAATGCTGTCGGTGATCATCACCACTCCAGCGGTAGTGAAACTGGCGTGGCGACAGATCCCTTAGTTAAGGTGAACGGTCATCATAAAACCACATCCACCAGCAGAGTATGGAGTCACCTGTCGGTCGACCTTGAAACGATGGGAACAAATCCTGATGCGCCAATCAACTCTATTGGCGGTAAATTTTTTGATCCCGAAACCGGAGAGATGGGACCGGAGTTCAGCAAAGCTATCGATCTGGAAACATCTGGCGGAATCATCGACCGGAAAGCAATAAAGTGGTGGGCGAAGCAATCACGCGAAGCGCAATCTGCCATTTTTACCGATGAAATCCCGTTAGATGACGCTCTACTGCAATTACGGGAATTTATCAACGAAAACTCCGGCGAAAGTTTTGTCCAAATCTGGGGAAATGGAGCCAACTTCGACAATGTGATTTTACGCCGTTCATATGAACGGCAGGGGATCCCCTGCCCGTGGCGTTACTACAACGATCGCGATGTGCGCACAATCGTTGAGCTGGGAAAAGCCCTGGACTTCGATGTCAGGACGGCTATTCCATTCGAAGGTGTACCTCACAATGCACTCGATGATGCACGCCACCAGGCAAAACAAGTTTCAGCAATCTGGCAAAAACTGATCCCAAATCAGGCTGATTTTAATGTTCAACCATGACCGCCATCTCCGGATTATATTGACGGCGGTCATGCTGTAAGGCACGTGACCACATGTACGAATTAACGCTATCGCCAGCAGAGATTCAAGAGATCACGAGATA
>NZ_VCDZ01000040.1:0-6332 GCF_005845405.1 Escherichia sp. E4930
TACCCCGTGCGATTGCCGGATGCGATGCTGGCGCATGCTTATCGGCTACGGGCGCCGAAACCAGGTCAGATAAGGCGTTCACGCCGCATCCGACATTAATGGCACATTTGTACCCCGTGCACATTGCCGGATGCGATGCTGGCGCATCTTATCCGGCCTACGGGTGCCGAACGTAGGTCGGATAAGGCGTTCACGCCGCATCCGACATTAATGGCACGTTTTACCCGTGCGCATTACTCGCCCTTTTTCGCCGCCTGAATATACAGCATCTCCAGCGCCAGCGTCGCCGCAGCCAGAGCGGTGATTTCCGACTGATCGTATGCCGGAGCCACTTCCACTACGTCCATCCCAACGATGTTGAGATCTTTCAGGCCGCGTACCAGTTTAATGGCACGATCGGAGGTCAGGCCGCCAATTACCGGCGTACCGGTTCCCGGCGCAAATGCAGGATCCAGGCAGTCGATATCAAAGGTCAGGTAAACCGGCATATCACCCACAATCTGTTTCACCTGGGCGATAACGTCATCCACGCTGCGATCGTTCACCTGGCAGGCGTCCAGCACAGTAAAGCCGTTGTCTTTATCAAATTCGGTACGAATACCAATCTGCACGGAATGATTCGGGTCGATCAGACCTTCTTTCGGCGCGGTATAGAACATGGTGCCGTGGTCAAATTCGCAACCGTTCGCGTAGGTATCGGTGTGGGCGTCAAAGTGTACCAGCGCCATTTTGCCGAAATGCTTCGCATGAGCACGCAGCAGCGGCAGCGTAACAAAGTGGTCACCACCGAAGGAGAGCATACGCTTACCAGCAGCCAGCAGCTTCTCGGCGTGCGCCTGCAGCTTCTCGCTCATCTCACGGGCATCGCCGAAGGCATATACCAGATCACCGCAGTCCACCACGTTCAGACGCTCACGCATGTCGAAATTCCACGGGAAGCGGTTGTGTTCCCAGGCCAGATTCGTCGAAACCTGACGGATAGCTGCCGGACCGTGGCGACCACCCGCACGACCAGAAGTGGCCATATCAAACGGCACGCCAGTAATCACCCAGTCAGCATCGCTGTCATACGGCTGGAAGTTCATCGGCAGGCGTAAAAAACCAAAGGCGTTGGAAACCAGTGAGTTATCGTATTGATGACCTAAGGTGCTCATGGATTGACTCCTATTACAAAGTCGATATAAAAAAACCCTTCCGCGTCGTTAGGCCCGACGAGGAAGGGTTGGATTTGCGAAACACAAGTTTGTGCTAATTATCGCCTTAAATGGGCGAGGCATCAAGCAAGGTTACTATTTACGGCACGGCGGCGGCGCATAGCCATTGTTGTCCGCCGGAAACGCTTGTCCAGAGCACGGCGGCATCGCGTTTTGCGCCGGGCCTTGTAATTCAAAGGCGGCAAAGCCGATTACACCGGTATTACGCACATCGCCTTGCGCCGAATTGGCTGCGTAGGAATCAGCAACGTTGGCGAACTGAAAAGCCGCTTCGGTATGTTTATCTTTGCGGAATCCTTTAATCGCTAACGAATCTCCGGCATTCACAATATAACCGTTGTTATTCAGCGAACCTTGCTTACCGTTCAGAACATCCAGGCCATCAACCGTAGCAACGATCTCGTAGTTGGTGTTACGACTGTAATTGCGGACATATAATTGATAATTCATTCCTACTCTGGCATGGACAATATAGCGTGGTTCATTATTGGATGAATCATAAACCCGCGTAATAGGTAGAGAATTAAAATTACCATCGCGAATAGCATATTCCAGTTCGTTAATACGAATGCTATAAACGCGGTCGTAGCCGGAAGGAACATTAGTCGAATAACTAATAACGATCATCTCCGCCGGATCGCGCCAGGCTCGCTCAACAGATACGCCCTGAACCGTTGAGTGCACATCCCCACCCCAGGCGGTGCCGACATTGCCAGATGCACTGCTATTATACTGCGCATTACTGGAACAACCAGCCAGCAGCACGATTAATGCCACCAACGCGCTACGTACTTTCCATTTTTTCATAACCGTTCCCTCTGCATTTAATTAATGCAGCGATTGTAGGGAGATTATTTAATAAGAAAAGCAGCTAAATTATTTTTAAGAATATATAAAAAGAAAGCGGGCCGATTTACGTAAATAAATCGACCCGCCAGCGGAATAATCTTAATTATTCATCTTCAAGATAGGTATAACCGTACAAACCTGCCTCGAACTCTTCCAGGAACTGTTGTTGCAGTTCAGCATCAAGATCGGTTTTCTTCACTTGATCGCGGAACTGGGTTAACAGCGTTTTCGGATCGAGCTGTACATATTGCAGCATGTCCGCCACGGTATCGCCTTCGTCAGACAGTTCCACTTCCACGCTACCGTCAGGGAAGACGAACACGTCAACCGCTTCGGTATCACCGAACAGGTTGTGCATGTTGCCGAGGATCTCCTGATATGCGCCGACCATAAAGAAACCGAGCATCGGCGGATTCTCCGGATCGTACTCCGGCATAGGCATTGTCGTGGCAATACCGTCACCATCAATATAGTGGTCGATAGCACCGTCAGAGTCACAGGTAATATCCAGCAGCACAGCGCGGCGTTCCGGCACTTGATCCAGCCCTTCCAGCGGCAGAACCGGGAACAACTGGTCGATCCCCCATGCGTCCGGCATCGACTGGAACAGCGAGAAGTTGACGTACATTTTGTCCGCCATACGTTCCTGCAGCTCGTCGATAATCGGACGATGAGCACGGTTTTGCGGATCCAGCTGCTTCTGCACTTCATGGCACATGCTCAAATAAAGCTGCTCAGCCCATGCGCGTTCTTGCAGGCTAAAGGTGCCGGAAGAGTAGCCGATATGAATATCGTGCAGATCCATTTGGCTGTCGTGCAACCATTCACGCAGAGAACGGCGAGTTCCCGGTTCGTGCATCTCCTGCCAGGTTTCCCACATGCTTTGCAGTGCGCGCGGCGCATCTTCTGCGGGCGCGGTCGGCACCGTGTATTCGTTACGTTCCACGCCGATGATATTCGACACCAGCACGGTGTGATGCGCAGTCACCGCACGACCCGATTCGGTGATTACCGTCGGATGCGGCAGACCATTTTCTTCACACGCATCGCCAATCGCCCAGATGATGTTGTTGGCGTATTCATTGAGGCCGTAGTTCACCGAACAGTCGGACTGCGAACGAGTACCTTCATAATCCACGCCCAGACCGCCGCCGACGTCGAAGCACTGAATATTGACGCCCAGCTTGTGCAGTTCCACATAGAAACGCGCGGATTCACGAACGCCCGTGGCGATATCGCGAATATTCGCCATCTGCGAACCAAGGTGGAAGTGCAGCAGTTGCAAGCTGTCGAGACGCCCGGCTTCACGCAACGTTTCAACCAGTTGCAGTACCTGAGTCGCAGCCAGGCCGAACTTCGATTTTTCCCCGCCGGAGGACTGCCATTTCCCCGAGCCCTGCGAAGCCAGACGTGCACGCACGCCCAGACGAGGAACGACATTCAGACGTTCTGCTTCATCCAGCACAATGGCGATTTCAGACATCTTCTCAATGACCAGATACACCTTGTGGCCCATCTTCTCGCCAATTAATGCCAGGCGGATATATTCGCGGTCTTTATAACCATTACAGACGATGACGCTGCGGGTCATGCCAGCATGCGCCAGCACCGCCATCAACTCTGCTTTCGAGCCTGCTTCCAGCCCCAACGGTTCGCCAGAATGAATCAGGGACTCAATCACGCGGCGGTGCTGGTTAACTTTGATCGGATAAACGAGGAAGTAATCGCCGTTATAGCCGTAGGATTCCCGCGCACGTTTAAACGCGGCGTTAATGGAACGCAAACGGTGCTGCAGGATCTGCGGGAAACAGAACAGTGCAGGCAGACGCTGGCCCTGTGCTTCGCGGGTTTTCACCAACTGCGCGAGATCGACGCGAGCTTCCGGGACGTCCGGGTCCGGGCACACGCTGATGTGGCCCAGCTCGTTAACGTCATAGTAGTTATTGCCCCACCAGGCAATATTGTAAGTACGCAGCATCTTGCTGGCTTCCTGGGAGCTCATTGCAACCTCCTGCATGGAGCGTAGTACACCGTGTTCGCCCGCTGACGAAGGCAAACTCATAGACATGTCGTCAGACATAGCGAACCTCAAATTATTTTATTAAGTGTAAAACAGTTAACCACTATCGCAGCCTGAAACTGCGATAACAACCCATAAGCACATGGATTTTCCAGCAGTGTATGCTGACGCTCCGACTGCGCAATCGGTTTCTTTTTCATAACATTATTAAGCACATAACCGAACGTAAGTGTGACTGTTCGGCGAAACCACGAGAAAACTCTTGTTTTTACAAGAGCGCCCTTGTTCAGTCCTCAGTAACTGTAACCAGCTCTTGAATCCTGAGAAGCGCCGAGATGGGTATAACATCGGCAGGTATGCAAAGCAGAGATGCAGAGTGCGGGGAACGAATCTTCACCAGAACGGTGAGACAGGTTAAGCAGCAGACAACGGTTCATTATTTCGTATCACCTCCACGGCCGCCCGTTAAGACGAACCCACAAGCCAAAACTCTGATTTCAACCCGGCTGGAAGTGGCAACACGAAAGAAACGTCGTGTGCTTTTTATTTAAGCCGCGCGCCGCGTTTTATACCCCACAATGGCAGAAAATTGCAAAAGATAAATACGAAGAATGCCAGCATTGTCAGGAAAAATTTCCAGCCACGTTTCTAACAGAATGAGACACGATTCAAAAAAAAGTGGAAATCGGGTGAAGGATTGACCTAAAATAGCCATCCAGATGTTAATCCATCCATACTGATTAACACTCAGACTGCCAGTGTTTTTAACCTGCAGAGTCGTGGTAGGATCCGCTACCACAGAAAATCCACACAACAGTTTGAGCTAACCAAATTCTCTTTAGGTGATATTAAATATGGCAAAACACCTTTTTACGTCCGAGTCCGTCTCTGAAGGGCATCCTGACAAAATTGCTGACCAAATCTCTGATGCCGTTTTAGACGCGATCCTCGAACAGGATCCGAAAGCACGCGTTGCTTGCGAAACCTACGTAAAAACCGGCATGGTTTTAGTTGGCGGTGAAATCACCACCAGCGCCTGGGTAGACATCGAAGAGATCACCCGTAACACCGTTCGCGAAATTGGCTATGTACATTCCGACATGGGCTTTGACGCTAACTCCTGTGCGGTCCTGAGCGCTATCGGCAAACAATCTCCTGACATCAACCAGGGCGTTGACCGTGCCGATCCGCTGGAACAGGGCGCGGGCGACCAGGGTCTGATGTTTGGCTACGCAACCAACGAAACCGACGTGCTGATGCCAGCACCTATCACCTATGCACACCGTCTGGTACAGCGTCAGGCTGAAGTGCGTAAAAACGGCACTCTGCCGTGGCTGCGCCCGGACGCGAAAAGCCAGGTGACTTTCCAGTATGACGACGGCAAAATCGTCGGCATCGATGCTGTCGTGCTTTCCACTCAGCACTCTGAAGATATCGACCAGAAATCGCTGCAAGAAGCGGTAATGGAAGAGAT
Source organism: Escherichia sp. E4930 (assembly GCF_005845405.1). Taxonomy (NCBI): domain Bacteria; kingdom Pseudomonadati; phylum Pseudomonadota; class Gammaproteobacteria; order Enterobacterales; family Enterobacteriaceae; genus Escherichia; species Escherichia sp. E4930. Next base: position 5,558 of record NZ_VCDZ01000040.1, read on the forward strand.
CATCAAGCCGATTCTGCCCGCTGAATGGCTGACTTCCGCAACCAAATTCTTCATCAACCCGACCGGACGTTTTGTTATCGGCGGCCCGATGGGTGACTGCGGTCTGACTGGTCGTAAAATTATCGTTGATACCTACGGCGGCATGGCGCGTCACGGTGGCGGTGCGTTCTCCGGTAAAGATCCATCAAAAGTGGACCGTTCCGCAGCCTACGCAGCACGTTATGTCGCGAAAAACATCGTGGCTGCTGGCCTGGCTGACCGTTGCGAAATTCAGGTTTCCTACGCAATTGGTGTGGCTGAACCGACCTCCATCATGGTGGAAACTTTCGGTACCGAGAAAGTGCCTTCTGAACAGCTGACCCTGCTGGTACGTGAGTTCTTCGACCTGCGTCCATACGGTCTGATTCAGATGCTGGATCTGCTGCACCCGATCTACAAAGAAACCGCAGCATACGGTCACTTTGGTCGCGAACATTTCCCTTGGGAAAAAACCGACAAAGCGCAACTGCTGCGCGATGCTGCCGGTCTGAAGTAATCTTTCTTCACCTGCTTTCAAAGGCCAGCCTCGCGCTGGCCTTTTTCTTTTACCTCTCCGCGGTGGACAGCCGTTCACGCCGCATCCGGCATTTGTGTCGGATTCGATGCTGCCGCATCTTATCCGACTTACAGACATCCCGCGCTCGTAGGCTGGATAAGGCGTTCACGCCGCATCCGGCATTGTGTCGGATGCGATGCTGCCGCATCTTATCSACCTACAGATATCACCGCGCTCGTA
>NZ_VCDZ01000041.1:0-8541 GCF_005845405.1 Escherichia sp. E4930
ACAAATAGTCCTGAACCGTAGGCCGGATAAGGCGTTTTATGCTGCATCCGGCAAACAATGCCCGATGCGACGCTGGCGTGTCTTATCGTGCCTACAATAGTCCTGGACCGTAGGCCGGATAAGGCGTTTACACCGCATCCGGCAAGTGTTTAAACCCGCTCAAACACCGTTGCAATACCCTGACCCAAACCGATACACATCGTCGCCAGACCAAACTGAACGTCTTTGTGTTCCATCAGATTCAGCAGCGTGGTGCTGATACGCGCACCGGAACAACCCAGCGGATGACCCAGCGCGATCGCGCCACCGTTGAGGTTGATCTTCTCGTCAATCTGCTCAATCAGTCCCAGATCTTTAATACATGGCAGGATCTGCGCGGCAAAGGCTTCGTTCATCTCGAACACGCCGATATCGCTGGCAGAAAGCCCCGCTTTTTTCAGCGCCAGCTTCGAGGCCGGAACCGGGCCGTAACCCATAATCGACGGATCACAACCAACGACCGCCATCGAACGCACACGGGCGCGCGGCTTAAGACCTAATTCATGGGCGCGGCTTTCACTCATCACCAGCATGGCAGCTGCGCCATCGGAAAGCGCAGAAGATGTACCCGCCGTTACCGTACCGCTTACTGGATCAAACGCCGGACGCAGCGTGGCGAGGGCTTCCACGGTGGTTTCCGGGCGAATCACCTCGTCGTAATTAAACTGCTTCAGGACGCCGTCGGCATTGTGACCACCGGTTGGGATGATTTCATTTTTAAATGCGCCCGACTGCGTGGCGGCCCAGGCGCGGGCGTGTGACCGCGCGGCAAAGGCATCCTGCATTTCACGGCTGATACCGTGTATACGCGCCAGCATTTCTGCCGTTAAGCCCATCATGCCCGCCGCTTTGGCGACATTGCGGCTCAGGCCGGGGTGAAAATCGACGCCGTGACTCATCGGCACATGGCCCATATGCTCCACGCCGCCAACCAGACATGCCTGTGCATCGCCGGTCATGATCATTCGTGCTGCGTCATGCAGTGCCTGCATGGATGAACCACACAAGCGATTGACGGTAACCGCCGGGACAGAGTGTGGTACTTCAGCCAACAGCGCCGCGTTACGGGCGATGTTAAAACCCTGCTCCAGCGTCTGCTGCACACAGCCCCAGTAAATATCGTCGAGAGCTGCCGCTTCCAGCGCCGGGTTACGCGCCAGCAAGCTACGCATTAAATGAGCGGAGAGATCTTCCGCACGCACGTTACGAAAAGCACCGCCCTTCGAACGGCCCATCGGGGTGCGAATTGCATCGACAATGACAACCTGTTCCATTGTGACTCCTTAAGCCGTTTTCAGGTCGCCAACCGGACGGGCTGGCTCAACCGGGGGATAGTACGGTTCGTTATGACGCGCTTTATTACGCAGACCTTCCGGCACTTCATACAGCGGGCCGAGGTGCTGATATTGCTGTGCCATATCGAGGTATTTTGCGCTACCGAGGGTGTCCAGCCAGCGGAACGCGCCGCCGTGGAACGGAGGAAAGCCCAGGCCGTAGACCAGCGCCATATCCGCTTCAGCCGGAGTGGCGATAATGCCCTCTTCCAGACAGCGCACCACTTCGTTGACCATCGGGATCATCATGCGGGCGATAATCTCTTCCTCGCTGAAATCGCGCTTCGGTTGGCTGACTTCTGCCAACAGATCGTCAACGACAGCGTCTTCTTCTTTCTTCGGCTTACCTTTGCTGTCTTCTTTATAACGCCAGAAACCGAGGCCGTTCTTCTGACCAAAGCGGTTGGCATCAAACAGCGCGTCGATGGCATCGCGATAATCTTTCTGCATCCGCTGCGGGAAGCCTGCTGCCATGACAGCCTGGGCATGATGCGCGGTATCAATCCCCACGACATCCAGCAGGTATGCCGGACCCATCGGCCAGCCAAACTGTTTTTCCATCACTTTGTCGATCTTGCGAAAATCCGCGCCGTCGCGCAGCAGCTGGCTGAAACCCGCGAAGTAGGGGAACAGCACGCGGTTAACAAAGAAGCCGGGGCAGTCGTTAACCACAATCGGCGTTTTGCCCATCTTGCTCGCCCAGGCGACGACTTTCGCGATGGTTTCGTCGGAGCTTTTCTCGCCGCGAATAATTTCTACCAACGGCATCCGGTGCACCGGGTTAAAGAAGTGCATTCCGCAGAAGTTTTCCGGGCGTTCCAGCGCGTTGGCCAGTTCGCTGATAGGAATGGTTGAAGTGTTAGAGGTCAGCACGGTATCCGGGCGTACTTTCTGCTCGGTTTCTGCCAGTACGGCTTTTTTCACTTTCGGGTTTTCGACAACCGCTTCTACCACAACATCCACGCGGTCAAACCCGGCGTAGTCGAGCGTTGGGTGGATCGTGGAGATCACGCCAGCCAGTTTCAGACCATCGATCTTGCCGCGCTCAAGCTGCTTGTTCAGCAGTTTCGCGGCTTCAGTCATGCCGAGGGCTAACGACTTGTCGTTAATATCTTTCATGACAACCGGCACGCCTTTCCACGCAGACTGGTAAGCGATGCCGCCGCCCATAATGCCTGCGCCCAGCACAGCGGCCTGTTTCGGGGTTTCAACGTCTTTGGTGAGTTTCTTCGCTTTGCCTTTTACATATTGATCGTTAAGGAAAATGCCGACCAGTGCGCGGGCTTCGTTGGTATGCGCCAGCGGGACAAAACTTTTGTTTTCCAGGTTTAAGGCTTCTTCACGACCAAAACGGGCCGCAGCTTCAATGGTCTTTACTGCGGTGATGGGGGCTGGATAATGTTTCCCCGCCGTTTGTGCGACCATCCCTTTAGCGATGGTGAAGCTCATGGTGGCTTCAATCTTGCTCAGTTTTAGCGGTTCCAGCTTCGGCTGACGTTTCGCTTTCCAGTCGAGGTCGCCGTTAATGGCCTGGCGTAAAATCGCCATCGCCCCTTCAATCAGTTTTTCTGTTTTGACTACGCCATCCACCAGACCGATTTTCAGCGCCTGATCCGCGCCGACATCTTTACCGGCGGCAATGATTTCCAGCGCACTGTCAGCGCCCAGCATACGTGGCATACGTACAGAACCGCCAAATCCCGGCATGATGCCCAGTTTGGTTTCCGGCAGACCGATGCGCAGATCCGGCGTCGCCAGACGATAATCGGTCGCCAGCACGCATTCGCAGCCACCGCCCAGCGCATAGCCGTTGACGGCGGCAATGGTCGGCACCGGCAGATCTTCCAGGCGATTAAACACGCTATTGGCAAAATGCAGCCACTGGCTTAACTGTTCTTCGGGAACGAGGAACAGGGACAAAAATTCGGTGATATCAGCACCGACGATAAAGGCTGCTTTGTTCGAACGCAGCAGCAGCCCTTTTAGATCTGATTGCTGTTCCAGCACGCCGATGGCCTCGCCGAGGCTGGCGACGGTCGCAGTGTCGAGTTTATTAACTGAACCTGGGGCATCAAATACCAGTTCGGCAATGCCATCTTCCAGCCAGTCAAGGTACAGGGTGTCGCCTTTGTAAAGCATGTCAGTCTCCTGAATCCGCAAGGTGATCTGGTCGTACCAGATGCATCGAAGTGTGTATTTTGTGTTAAAAATATGCAAACAAAAGATTAAAGAAATGCCGATCTGATCACGCTCGGCAGAAATCACGCTCTGGATGAACGATGTGCTAAGATGCGGAGACTTAAGGTCAAAAAAACAGAAGGGTAAAAAATGGAATCACTGGCCTCGCTCTATAAAAATCATATAGCTACCTTACAAGAACGGACTCGCGATGCGCTGGCGCGCTTCAAGCTGGATGCGTTACTTATTCACTCCGGCGAGCTGTTCAATGTTTTTCTCGACGATCATCCCTACCCGTTTAAAGTGAACCCACAATTCAAAGCGTGGGTGCCGGTAACTCAGGTGCCAAACTGCTGGTTGCTTGTGGATGGCGTGAACAAGCCGAAACTGTGGTTCTATCTGCCGGTTGATTACTGGCACAACGTCGAACCGCTGCCGACCTCCTTCTGGACTGAAGATGTGGAAGTGATCGCGCTGCCGAAAGCCGATGGCATTGGTAGCCTGCTGCCTGCTGCGCGCGGCAATATCGGTTATATCGGTCCGGTGCCGGAACGTGCGCTGCAACTGGGGATTGAGGCCAGCAACATCAACCCGAAAGGGGTGATCGACTACCTGCATTACTACCGCTCCTTCAAAACCGAGTACGAACTGGCCTGTATGCGTGAAGCGCAGAAAATGGCGGTCAACGGTCATCGCGCGGCAGAAGAAGCGTTCCGTTCTGGCATGAGCGAGTTCGATATCAACATTGCCTATCTGACCGCGACCGGTCATCGTGATACCGACGTACCTTACAGCAACATTGTGGCGCTTAACGAACACGCTTCGGTGCTGCATTACACCAAACTGGATCATCAGGCACCGGAAGAGATGCGCAGCTTCCTGCTGGATGCCGGGGCAGAATATAACGGTTATGCGGCTGACCTGACTCGTACCTGGTCGGCAAAAAGCGACAACGACTACGCACAACTGGTGAAAGACGTCAATGATGAACAACTGGCGCTGATCGCCACCATGAAAGCCGGCGTCAGCTATGTGGATTACCACATCCAGTTCCATCAGCGCATTGCCAAACTGCTGCGTAAACATCAAATCATCACCGATATGAGTGAAGAAGCGATGGTCGAAAACGATCTCACCGGACCGTTTATGCCGCACGGTATCGGCCATCCGCTGGGCCTGCAGGTGCATGACGTAGCCGGTTTTATGCAGGATGATAGCGGTACGCACCTCGCGGCACCGGCAAAATATCCGTACCTGCGCTGCACCCGTATTCTCCAGCCGGGCATGGTGTTAACCATTGAGCCGGGTATCTACTTCATCGAATCGCTGCTGGCACCGTGGCGTGAAGGGCAATTCAGCAAACACTTCAACTGGCAGAAAATTGAAGCACTGAAACCGTTCGGCGGCATTCGTATCGAAGACAACGTGGTGATCCACGAAAACAGCGTGGAAAACATGACCCGGGATCTGAAACTGGCGTGATGGAAAGCTGGTTAATTCCTGCGGCACCGGTCACGGTCGTTGAAGAGATCAAAAAGAGCCGCTTCATAACGCTGTTGGCGCATACCGATGGCGTTGAGGCGGCGAAAGCGTTTGTTGAATCGGTGCGGGCAGAACACCCCGATGCCCGCCACCATTGCGTGGCGTGGGTGGCGGGTGCGCCTGACGATTCACAACAGCTGGGTTTCTCTGATGATGGTGAACCGGCGGGAACGGCAGGTAAACCGATGCTCGCCCAACTAATGGGCAGCGGCGTCGGGGAAATTACCGCCGTGGTGGTGCGCTACTACGGCGGCATATTGCTTGGCACCGGTGGGTTAGTGAAAGCGTATGGCGGCGGCGTGAATCAGGCGCTGCGCCAGCTAACGACCCAACGCAAGACGCCATTAACCGAATATACTTTGCAATGTGAATATAGTCAGTTAACCGGCATTGAAGCGTTGCTGGGGCAGTGTGACGGCAAAATTATCAACAGTGATTATCAGGCATTCGTTTTGCTGCGGGTGGCGCTTCCGGCAGCGAAAGTGGCTGAATTTTCCGCAAAGCTGGCGGATTTTAGCCGTGGTTCATTGCAATTGTTAGCGATTGAAGAATAATCCCCACTTCGTTTTGCAGAACTAAGGAAGCGGCAGAGATGCATTTTCGCGCCATTACCCGAATCGTTGGACTACTGGTCATCTTATTTTCAGGGACGATGATTATTCCTGGGCTGGTAGCACTCATCTACCGGGATGGAGCGGGCCGCGCTTTTACCCAGACCTTTTTTGTCGCCCTCGCCATTGGCTCTATGCTGTGGTGGCCGAACCGTAAAGAGAAGGGCGAACTGAAATCCCGTGAGGGGTTTCTGATCGTGGTGCTGTTCTGGACCGTGCTGGGTAGCGTCGGTGCGCTCCCTTTTATCTTTTCGGAAAGCCCGAACCTCACGATTACCGATGCGTTTTTTGAATCTTTCTCTGGCCTGACCACTACGGGCGCCACTACGCTGGTGGGGCTGGATTCACTCCCTCATGCCATCCTCTTTTATCGCCAGATGCTGCAATGGTTTGGCGGGATGGGGATCATCGTGTTGGCGGTTGCGATACTACCTATCCTCGGCGTGGGTGGGATGCAGCTCTATCGCGCGGAAATGCCCGGCCCACTGAAAGATAACAAAATGCGTCCGCGAATTGCGGAAACGGCGAAAACCCTGTGGTTGATTTATGTCTTGCTGACCGTCGCCTGTGCACTGGCGCTGTGGTTTGCTGGAATGGATGCCTTTGATGCCATCGGTCATAGCTTTGCGACAATCGCTATTGGCGGCTTCTCGACTCATGATGCCAGCGTTGGCTATTTCGATAGCCCGACCATTAACACCATCATTGCTATCTTCCTGCTGATCTCCGGCTGTAACTACGGTCTGCACTTTTCGCTGTTAAGTGGGCGTAGTCTGAAGGTTTATTGGCGCGATCCGGAATTTCGCATGTTTATCGGCGTACAGTTTACGCTGGTGGTTATTTGTACCCTCGTGCTGTGGTTTCATAATGTCTATAGTTCAGCGCTGATGACAATTAACCAGGCGTTTTTCCAGGTGGTGTCGATGGCGACAACCGCTGGGTTTACGACTGACAGCATTGCCCGCTGGCCGCTCTTTTTGCCGGTACTGCTTTTATGTTCAGCTTTTATCGGCGGTTGCGCCGGGTCAACGGGCGGTGGCCTGAAAGTGATCCGCATCCTGCTGCTGTTTAAGCAGGGGAACCGTGAGCTGAAACGACTGGTGCATCCGAACGCCGTCTACAGCATTAAGCTGGGGAACCGTGCACTGCCGGAACGTATCCTCGAAGCCGTTTGGGGATTTTTCTCCGCCTATGCATTAGTGTTTATTGTCAGTATGCTGGCGATAATCGCCACGGGCGTGGATGACTTTTCTGCCTTTGCCTCGGTTGTTGCGACATTGAATAACCTGGGGCCAGGGCTTGGCGTGGTTGCTGATAACTTTACCAGCATGAACCCGGTGGCTAAATGGATCCTGATTGCCAACATGCTGTTTGGTCGTCTCGAGGTCTTTACATTGCTGGTGCTCTTTACCCCGACTTTCTGGCGTGAATGATGGAGTAATACGTGAAAACATTAATTCTTTTCTCAACAAGGGACGGACAAACGCGCGAGATTGCCTCCTACCTGGCTTCGGAACTGAAAGAACTGGGGATCCAGGCGGATGTCGCTAATGTGCACCGCATTGAAGAACCACAGTGGGAAAACTACGATCGCGTGGTGATTGGCGCTTCTATTCGCTACGGTCATTACCATTCTGCGTTCCAGGCATTTGTCAAAAAGCATGCCACCCGGCTGAACTCAATGCCGAGCGCCTTTTACTCCGTCAACCTGGTGGCACGCAAGCCGGAGAAGCGGACTGTGCAGACCAACAGCTACGCACGAAAGTTTCTGATGAACTCACAATGGCGCCCCGATCGCTGTGCCGTTATTGCCGGGGCGCTGCGTTATCCACGCTATCGTTGGTACGACCGCTTTATGATCAAGCTGATTATGAAGATGTCAGGCGGAGAAACTGATACGCGCAAAGAGGTTGTCTATACCGATTGGGAGCAGGTCGCGAATTTTGCCCGAGAAATAGCTCAATTAACCAACAGATCGGCGTCGAAATAAGCACAAAGAGTAAAAAACGCGCATTCGGAAAATTATTTTAAATTTCCTCTTGTCAGCTCAGAATAACTCCCTATAATGCGCCACCACTGACACGGAACAACGGCAAACACGCCGCCGGGTCAGCGGGATTCTCCTGAGAATTCCGATAGGGAAAAGCAAAAAAAATGCTTGACTCTGTAGCGGGAAAGCGTATTATGCACACCCCGCGCCGCTGAGAAAAAGCGAAGCGGCACTGCTCTTTAACAATTTATCAGACAATCTGTGTGGGCACTCGAAGATACGGATTCTTAACGTCGCAAGACGATAAATGAATACCAAGTCTCAAGAGTGAACACGTAATTCATTACGAAGTTTAATTCTTTGAGCATCAAACTTTTAAATTGAAGAGTTTGATCATGGCTCAGATTGAACGCTGGCGGCAGGCCTAACACATGCAAGTCGAACGGTAACAGGAATCAGCTTGCTGATTCGCTGACGAGTGGCGGACGGGTGAGTAATGTCTGGGAAACTGCCTGATGGAGGGGGATAACTACTGGAAACGGTAGCTAATACCGCATAACGTCGCAAGACCAAAGAGGGGGACCTTCGGGCCTCTTGCCATCGGATGTGCCCAGATGGGATTAGCTAGTAGGTGGGGTAACGGCTCACCTAGGCGACGATCCCTAGCTGGTCTGAGAGGATGACCAGCCACACTGGAACTGAGACACGGTCCAGACTCCTACGGGAGGCAGCAGTGGGGAATATTGCACAATGGGCGCAAGCCTGATGCAGCCATGCCGCGTGTATGAAGAAGGCCTTCGGGTTGTAAAGTACTTTCAGCGGGGAGGAAGGGAGTAAAGCTAATACC
>NZ_VCDZ01000042.1:0-14659 GCF_005845405.1 Escherichia sp. E4930
CTCAACAGCTGAGAGTTTGCTGGATTTTGCGAGGCGCTACAATGCGATAGTGAGAGGCTGGATCGAGTACTACGGAAAGTTCTGGTCCAGAAATTTCAACTATCGACTGTGGAGTGCAATGCAGTCACGTCTGCTCAAGTGGATGCAGTCTAAATACAGACTTTCGAACCGGAAGGCTCAGCGAAAGCTGACGCTGGTAAGGAAGGAGTATCCGAAGCTATTTGTCCACTGGTATTTACTACGTGCATCAAATGAGTGATCAAGAGCCGTATGACGCGAGAGTGTCACGTACGGTTCCGTGAGCAGCCGGGGAGTGAAATTCTCTCCGGCTGACTCGACTCGCGGGTTCCGACAGCGGTGGCGAACATGCGGCGGTGTTGTACTCGCTGATCGGCACATGCCGTCTGAACAATGTGGAACCAGAAAAATGGCTGCGTTACGTCATTGAGCATATCCAGGACTGGCCGGCAAACCGGGTACGCGATCTGTTGCCCTGGAAAGTTGATCTGAGCTCTCAGTAAATATCAATACGGTTCTGACGAGCCGCTTACCTTTTAACGACAGCGGCCAACAAATAAATCCGCTGACAGCACGTCTGAGCGGTAATGTGGCTGGTGTGGTGAAGCTGTTTAACCGGTGTGGCTGGCAGGCAGAGCCTGAAGGGGATGCCTCCCTGCCACACCTGTTTACTTTGATAGCCAGACAGGGAGAGCCAGGGAGGGATGTTTAGACGACCTCTTTATCGGGTGCTATCTGATTTTGAGTTAGCGGCGTAGATAATCCTGCCCGATTATGGCTACCAGTTTTTTCCTGTCCATCAGTCTATACGCTTTGTTCTTTTTCAGGTTTTTAAGTAGCTTGAGCAACTGTCGGTTCTGGCCAATATCTAACGAGTCTAATATTTTTGTTGGGCGGACAAAGCTGTATAACCCTTCTTTTGTACATAGAATTCTAAAGCGGGAATCATGTCCATTATCCAAAAATGACTCATACCTTTCCGGGCTTAACCATTTAAGTAACTCCAGCATGTTGTCATAGTTTTTTGATAGCAAAATGAGCGATGCATTTAGACCGAACACGGGATTGTTGTAATCTGGTTTTCCCGTACGAGGATCTTCATATTGGAACTTCCAGATAGCCTCGTGATGTGAGAGCCAGTTCCGTAGCTCCCTTATCTGGTTGAATTTATTCTCAAGTATATGCCGCTTAGTGCCAGCGGGAGCACCTGGAAACACCTCGGTCAAAAGATTTGGCCATAATAATGTTCTGGTGCGTGGGTCTTCATACGAGCTTGTCAGTAAGTTTGTCCAAAAGCCAAAATCGAGCCCTGATATAACACGCTCAGCTGTTACCTGCTTACCAGCATCTGTGATACGCTTGGATACCTTCCTTATAGTCTTCTCTTCCCAGGTTGTCGTTTTATACACCGGAAAGCCATTTGCCAGATACTGTATTTGCCCGTTCGAATCGAATTTATAGCGCTTATTCTGCCTGATGAATTGTTTATCGCCCAGGTAACGAAACAGGTCAAAAATCCAGTTTTTGTCTGTCCGATACAGTGCCGGAGATCCTGCCGGAGCTGCTCCAGGAGGCGGGGTATGACGTATGCTATAGTCAATACTGTTCCTTAGTGTGACCTCAAGGCAGTGCATGAGTGGATGCATGGCACTGCTTAAGGCTTTGTTCCAGTTATACGCTTCTATTGTTTCTTCTTTTTTAAGCTTCAGAATGCTTTCATATATTTTTAGACGCTCTTCTGAGATGTAGTCTTCCAGATTCATACACGGCTCCGCTATTTTGCTCCATCTTATTACGGTTGACGTATACGTCAAATTAGCATACTATTTTTCCATCAAGGCTCAGATTTCTTCGGACCTGAGCGCCAAAGTTAGTACTGGAAAAGCCACCCTATGGGTGGCTTTTCTCTTTCTGCATTCTGCATTCTGCATTCTGCATTCTGCAAAATATTGTCTGGTTTGACTTAACAAGACGATTTTGCCATCATAGCGAGAGGTGGTGATGGTCACCTGGCGCCTGTCTCGCAAAGCAATAGCCCATCAGTTTTAAGTTCTACCCATACAATACTTGGCTCGCCCACATTTGTGACGCGCGGAGTCCGGTTAGCAGGCTATCGGTTTCCAAAAGCGTCTAAAATTTGGAGAACGGCCATGTCACGTTATTCTTGTCTCAAAATCATCAGCACTAAAGCTAAAAAGATGGCGCGTGCCAGTTCTGTACTCACGCATAGTCAGGCGTTAGAGATCATCGCCAAGCAGTCAAATTTTTCAAACTATCATGAACTTACCAGGGTAGCAAAATACGCACCGCTGGAATCTCGTTTGCTGATGGCTGCATTTGGTGATTCTGATTTCGCGGATGTAATCCATAACTACTACGATACTTATACTGATGGTCCTTATGCTGCGTTTGAAATGGCAGTAGAGAACGAACTTTCAGGCGAGATCGCCTCCACAAATGCAGCTGGCTTCACGGTGGAAGACCTGACTGTGACAGAAACGCATTATGATGAAAATAAAGGAATTTTAAACTTGAAGGTCTCTTTCCTCTATCAAGGGGATCAGTTGCCAGACCATGCCTACTCAGGTTCTGAATTTGAAGTCGATGCCAACATAAGTTTGTTATGGCGTGATGAAAAATGGAGCTTCATTGATGAGGATTTTAAAATTATCAATGCAGTATCTGATACTGAACAGGCTGAATACTACGACGCTGAAGATATATAAAAGTAAGTGGTAAGCTTGTTTACAGCACAGGCTTACCTTATCAGTTGCTTCATATCTTAGGGGGCTGATTGTACGCAGGAGTACAGGGCTTTCTGATGTCGTTCCTGAGCGACATGCTTGCTCTGGTATTTACCCAGCGTGTGGCGCGTTCAATTCCCTGTTTTTTGCTGCCGGTGGCGACTCAGCCAGGCCTTATGCGACATTGCTGCTATCAGGGTGATAAGCATATTGTTGATGGCAGTTATTACTGTGTGTAATGAGACAATCGAAGGTTGTCCTGTTGAATGCAGAGGCTGTTCAGCTGAATAGTGGCCAGTTGATAGTCACCGTTTTGCAGATTGTCCTGGATACGCTTCCACTGAGCTGTACGGTCTGGATAATCAACGTAATCAATAAATTTGTCTTGAATATAAATGTATCCTGCAAACTGGACATACTGGTTTTTCATATTCATATGCTGACCATTTTGTTTTGCAAATCAGGCACTCGTAGTAATGCTCCCTGCCAGGTTCAAAACGGACATAAGGATTTTTTCTGATTTTTGTTCGTTCTTGCGGTGGCCTCCAGTTTGTGATCCGCTTTTCGAGCCTGGTTCTGGCTCGGCACATAGTGGAATGTTTCCTGGGGTGGAAGATCCATTTTTTTGAGTGATTATCCCCTTCAATAAACGTTTTGAGTACATAATCGAACCGGTCAGACGTCGCATTTTTAGACAGAAACAATTCTCTCGTCCTGGATAAATCTATCTCAAGGACACCACATTGCTTATTGTCCGGTACTTTAAGTGAAACAGGGACTCTGCGTTCCGGATGAGAAAAATAAATCACAAGTGGATAGCCGTTAATTTCAGCGCAGATGTCCACAATAGTCTCTTCAAACAGGCATTCTTTCTGTACGTTGTCCAACGTAATAGTACCAGAGGTAGTGACGCAAAATGATTCAGAGAATCTGATGCCATAACGTCGTTCGGATACCTCGTCCGTGTAACCCGGCGTGGAAAGCTGGAACCCGGGTTCAATAATTTGTTTAGCCATTGCCCGAACAGAAACAAAAAACGAATACTGGCAACTTTGCTCTATATCCCTGACCTTTCTGCTGGCATGTGCGAAATGCCAACGATTTACTTTACCCTGACGGGCGATAAGAGGGATATGACATGAAGGGCAAAGGCAACCACAGCTCCTTCCTTTTGGAACATCAGCAACATCTACATACATCTGGTCTTCTTTTCTGAGACCAAAGGGAATGTGATTAATCGAATCCATGTAGTTTAACCCTTTTACTTTTAACTAACGTAAGTGCATTCGAGAGTGTCACATGTATAACGCGAGCAGTAGTTAATATTAAAAATATTATATAATAAAGTTACACTCAAGTAATAAATAAAGTTAACGTCGACTAACTGACACTATTTAGTGCTGACAGCAAGCCTGACAGGCTATATGGTTTTTCCTTTTTTAATATTGAGGGGTATCTGTTGATAACACTCGTGCATTACTGCACGAATATTATCAGTCATCATTTATTTGTCCTGTTCCAATTTTTATCCTGTTTTTTCATCCCTGGAGACAGAAGTTGTTAATATTTTTTATCTCTGTGGTATGTTTCTTACAACACCTCACAGAGATAATTATTCAGTTCATCTTTCGCTTGGTGGTAAACTGCTGAACTGTTCAACAAAAAACGATAAAAATGTGAGAGTTTTGCATCAGGTTTAGCCATGCTTTCAATGGTATCTAATGCTTCACTGATCTTTCTGGCTCTGTCTTCTTTACTTTTCTCTGTTCTGGCATCATGGAATTTGCTTAAAGCAGTGGAGAGTTCTTGTTCGAAAATACGAAAGCTGACAAGAATATCACTCCTGGCAGTAATAAGTCTGGGTGAGCTTAATCCGCAGACTTTAATTGTTCTTTCTGCAATTTCCTGGTAAGCCCCTTTTTTAGGTCTGATCATGATATCATTATAAGTGAAGTATTCATCAGGATCGTTATCATACGGATTAACAATAGGTAAATGATATGTATCATGATTGAGTTTTTGATTATTACATGCTTTGCAGGCGTAGAGCAGATTTTCCCATTCAAATGTTTTTTCTGTGTACAACGATTTTGGATAAAAATGCTCCACCTCAGCGTAACCTGTTTCATCAGGTATACCCTCGCAAAAAGCACATTTTCCATGTGTGCTTGCTTTTAGCGTTTGCTTGATATCTTCGTGCCGGTAGAACCGGAGGGCAGATTCTTTTTCTTTGGCAGGAATTTTGTTATACCCGCCGTATTTATCAACCAGTGCCATTAAATTCTTTGTCCAGGCGGTACAGTTATCCCTGAGAACCACTGGCGATGGTAAGCGATTCAGTTTTATCATCTGATAGCCTCCATACCTGCAATCCGGGTTTTAAGTACAATCAGGATACTGTCATCCGGATGACTGATAGATTCAAGTCGTGAATAATTACGCTTCAGTTCATCAATATCATTTTCTTCAATATTTTTGTAACAGGTTTTAACAAGTTTTTCATACTCCTTGCTGTCGAGGCTGAGAACCCCCATTAATCCCGTCAGGATTAAATCCGTAGACCACCCTGAATATGTCTTATCCAGTGGATAGATATTATATTTCTCTTTTTCATAAGACGGCGGAAGCAGAATGATTTCATTTTTATTCGCAGAGGCCAGAAGGTGTGGAGAATGCGTCGTTACAATAAACTGCAATTGAGGAAACAAGGCTGAGATACCGTTGCGAATGGTCAGTTGCCATTCCGGATGCAGATGGTTATCCAGCTCATCAATAAGTACAGTGCCTTCAGCATTTTTTACACACCTTTCACCTTCCGGCATGCAGGACTCTATCCACTCGAATATGCTTATTATTATGTATAAAATGGCCTGAAAACCAGAAGAAAGTTCTTCAAGGTAGCATTCTTTTTCATATATCGAAAAAACAGGCTCAAGATCCCGCCCGGTTCTGATGTATTTAAAATTACTGTTGAATGGGGCTATTTCAGGAAGTGTTCTGATGAGATGTGCCCAGTTTTCTTTTTCCTCAACAGCCCAGTCCTTATCGATAACAAAATATCGGTTAATCATCCATTGTTTAATATTTCTTTCAACTGAGTTGTAAAGATAATGGAGGGAGTTGTCACAATAATGTTTTCTACTGCCTGTTGCATCTGTTTCCCTGGTCATTCCTGTAATGTTTTTATATGTTATTTTTCTCTGTGCACCAATAATCAAGGGGGGCAGCTTTAATATTTCTTTCACTTCGTAGTAATAAATTGGTTTACGCCCCTGTTCTACGGGAGGGCGACTATTTATACCGGAAAGAGAGTCTTTTCTGTAGCCAACAGGTATAATGGAGCCAGCACTTTTTCCCGGCCGAAATTTCCTTCCCTGTTCAGTTACATCAATCCAGTATTCACAGTTTTCGCCATGGCGTGAATATTCTGTGTGACTGTTGAGAGTATGTCCAATAGCAGCCAGGATCGATGTTTTCCCACAACCATTAGGTCCACTGATGAAGTTAAAGCCTCTGTTAAAATTAATGTTAACTTCGGGGAAATGCCTGAAATTTTTCAGATGGAGTTTTTCGATAATCATATGCTGAACACTTCAGTATCTGTATTTATTACATCTGTATAAATATTCGTACTGTCCGTGCTGCATGGGGTTATATGCAGGAGAAGGACAGAGATTGGGGATATTACAACATTCGTTGCCGGCAGTTCAATTTCTCTCAGGTGAATGCTCACCATGAGTTCCGCAGGAACATGCTGTTCATCAGCATGTCAGAGGTGCGGGATTAGGTGCGTACAGTTTTTTACCATTAGCGCAATAAAAATTAAATATTTTGGCCTTTGCAGCATTAATGAGTTTTTCGCAAAAATACTCATAAATTGATGCATTTTTAACATTAATATCTCTTTCTCATCTGAAAGATCCGGTTTCTGTGAGTTCCGGATCCGCGGATCCTTCGCTGCCGTCCGTCGGCCAGATTTCACAGGATGTTGTGTTCACACACGCTGGCATAACACTGTATGTTGTGTTTATTCCCGTGTTCGCGAGCCAGTCATCAGCGGCAGAAAAGATCATTTCGCTTATTCACTGATCGTGATTCATTTCCGGAAAATCTTAAATACATAAAAAATCGGATCATAGCGAAACGGTCACCCTGTAATTTAACTTTGTATCTATATACTTTCTTATTATTGATAAGATAATTATTGCTCGAGTTAATGATAATAAAGATACTGATAGCCTGGTAATAATAATGCAATGCTGGATGCATGTTGCATGCGTAAAGATGTTGTATACTTAATTACATACAACAAGTATGCAACACGAGGTGTATTATGAAGCAGCGCATTACAGTCACCGTCGACAGTGACAGCTATCAGTTGCTAAAAGCATATGATGTCAATATCTCCGGTCTGGTAAGCACAACCATGCAGAACGAAGCCCGTCGTCTGCGTGCTGAACGCTGGAAAGCAGAAAATCAGGAAGGGATGGCTGAGGTCGCCCGGTTTATTGAAATGAACGGCTCTTTTGCCGATGAGAACAGGGACTGGTGAAATGCAGTTTAAGGTTTACACCTATAAAAGAGAGAGTCGTTATCGTCTGTTTGTGGATGTCCAGAGTGACATTATTGACACGCCCGGGCGACGGATGGTGATCCCCCTGGCCAGTGCCCGCCTGCTGTCAGATAAAGTCTCCCGTGAGCTTTACCCGGTGGTGCATGTCGGGGATGAAAGCTGGCGCATGATGACCACCGATATGGCCAGTGTGCCGGTCTCCGTTATCGGGGAAGAAGTGGCTGATCTCAGTCACCGGGAAAATGACATCAAAAACGCCATTAACCTGATGTTCTGGGGAATATAAATGTCAGGCTCCGTTATACACAGCCAGTCTGCTGCCATGGTACCGGCAGTGTATTCTGCCGGACAGTCTGCACAACTTCCTGTTGCCATTGATTATCCGGCAGCTCTGGCACTTCGCCAGATGTCGATGGTCCATGATGAACTGCCAAAATATCTGCTGGCTCCGGAAGTGAGTGCCCTGCTCCATTACGTCCCGGATCTGCGCCGCAAGATGCTGCTGGCCACACTGTGGAACACCGGTGCGCGTATTAATGAAGCACTGGCGCTGACGCGGGGGAATTTTTCGCTTGCCCCCCCGTATCCGTTTGTGCAGCTTGCGACCCTGAAACAACGGACCGAAAAAGCAGCCAGGACGGCAGGAAGAACGCCAGCCGGGCAGCAGACTCACCGGCTGGTTCCGCTCTCCGACTCCTGGTACGTCAGCCAGCTGCAGACGATGGTGGCAACACTGAAAATCCCCATGGAACGGCGTAATAAACGAACAGGCAGGACAGAGAAAGCGCGGATCTGGGAAGTGACGGACAGAACGGTCAGGACCTGGATTGGGGAGGCGGTTGCCGCCGCTGCTGCTGACGGTGTGACGTTCTCTGTCCCGGTCACGCCACATACGTTCCGCCATTCCTATGCGATGCATATGCTGTATGCCGGTATACCGCTGAAGGTCCTGCAGAGCCTGATGGGGCATAAGTCCATCAGCTCAACGGAGGTCTACACGAAGGTGTTTGCACTGGATGTGGCTGCACGGCACCGGGTGCAGTTTGCGATGCCGGAATCTGATGCGGTTGCGATGCTGAAACAATTATCCTGAGAATAAATGCCTTGGCCTTTATATGGAAATGTGGAACTGAGTGGATATGCTGTTTTTTGTCTGTTAAACAGAGAAGCTGGCTGTTATCCACTGAGAAGCGAACGAGACAGTCGGGAAAATCTCCCATAATTTCTCATTATCGTTGTCAACGCCACGATGTTTGACCGTTATGGGGATGCGGACGATTTCCTGGACTGCTTTATTATGCCAGCCCGCATTGTTGGCGGTACATTTCAGGGCTGACTGCTCTCAGCGATAATTTTATACGCCGCTCGTTATACCATCTGATGTAAGCATCTACATGCTGCATGAACTTTTCTGGCGTGATGCCCGACCATTTACGCCCATAATACATTTCCGTTTTCAGTCTGCCGAAAAAGCCTTCGCATGCGGCATTATCAGGTGAACATCCTTTACGGGACATTGAGCGAATAAGACCTGCTGCATTCACTCTTTCCAGCCAGCCTGGCCAGCGATAATGCCCACCTCTGTCACTGTGTATCACCGGTCGTTCGCCAGCATTTAACGTTTCGACAGCGCTATCCAGCATAGTGTTGACCAGTTCAGCATCGGGGCGTGTACTGAGAGACCAGCTCACAACTTTTCCATCGAAGCAGTCCACCACCGGTGACAGTCAGACTTTACCTGCAGGGAGGTGGAACTCCGTGATATCTGTCAGCCATTTCTGATTAGGTTGCTCCGCCTTAAAATCTCTGGCGATAAGGTTATCCGGAGCCGGTCCGATTTCTCCGCAATATGAGCTGTAGCGGCGACGACGGTTACGGCTGACGACAAGCTGTTCCTCCACCATAAGTCTGCGTACAACCTTTTCTGATAGCCGACCCCCCTCATGCCTGAGCATCGCATGCAGGCGACGATAGCCATAACACTGGTAATTACTGTTAAAGATATCTGTCAGCATCGTACGTATCGTGGCGTATTTATCACCGGCTTTCAGTGCAGCCCGGTGATAAAAATAACTGCTACGGGCAAGGCCCAGAACATGCAGTAATTCTGTCAGGGGATATGTTTGTCTCAGGGCATCAGCGATCTTTGTTTTTTCTCTGTTGTTCAGGTGACTGATACTGATGCCCGGGTCTTTTTTTATGATTTCCTCCGCCTTTTTCAGAATATCCAGCTCCATCTGCCGGCGGCGTATTTCCTGATTCAGTCGGGCGACTTCCTCCCGCAACGCATCGTGTTCTGCCTCCAGGGAAGGTTCGTTATGTTTACGCATAGTCTGGTAAGCACTGTTGCCGATAATTTCATCTTTCCATTTATACAATACCGCACGACTGACCCTAATACGTCTGGCGATTTCACTGGCTGATACTTGTCGTGTACAGAGTGCCATGACAGCCTGACGTTTGACTTCTGATTCAAAGGGTGCAACCGGGTTGGCCTTACTGGTAAAAATACGTCGTCTGTCGGGATAAAGTTCATTAACCCAGCGAGCGAGCACATCAGTGCAGGGATAACCCAGAGCTCTGCTGGTAAACGCCAGGCAGCAGCCGTGGTTAAGATAATGTTCAACGGCAACCTGTATTTGCTCATCGGAATAACGGTGCTTATGACGAATGGATTCTTTTGCGCCACCAACTGCTTCCCATGAGCGGATCCAACGACGCAGATTTCTTTTCGAAGGGTAGCCCAGTTCGCGTACAACGGGAGCCAGCTTCTTACCATATTTGAAATAAAGCTCAATGGCGCGGATTTTTTCTTCTTCAGTAAACATGTTTTATCTCCTGAGAGTCCAGGAAATCGTCCGCATCCCCATTACCGTCTTATATCACTGGCGCTGACATCGTAGAGATCCGCATTATTAATCTCAGGAGCCTGTGTAGCGTTTATAGGAAGTAGTGTTCTGTCACGATGCCTGCAAGCGGTAACGAAAACGATTTGAATATGCCTTCAGGAACAATAGAAATCTTCGTGCGATGTCACGTTGAAGTGGAGCGGATTATGTCAGCAATGGACAGAACAACCTAATGAACACAGAACCATGATGTTTGGTCTGCCCTTTTACAGCCAGTAGTGCTCGCCGCAGTCGAGCGACAGGGCGAAGCCCTCGAGTGAGCGAGGAAGCACCAGGGAACAGCACTTATATATTCTGCTTACACCCAATGCCTGAAAAAACTTCCCCCGGGGTTATCCACTTATCCACGGGGATATTTTTATAATTATTTTTTTATAGTTTTTAGATCTTCTTTTTTAGAGCACCTTGTAGGCCTTTATCCATGCTGGTTCTAGAGAAGGTGTTGTGACAAATTGCCCTTTCAGTGTGACAAATCACCCTCAAATGACAGTCCTGTCTGTGACAAATTGCCCTTAACCCTGTGACAAATTGCCCTCAGAAGAAGCTGTTTTTTCACAAAGTTATCCCTGCTTATTGACTCTTTTTTATTTAGTGTGACAATCTAAAAACTTGTCACACTTCACATGGATCTGTCATGGTGGAAACAGCGGTTATAAATCACAAGAAACGTAAAAATAGCCCGCGAATTGTCCAGTCAAACGACCTGACTGAGGCGGCATATAGTCTCTCCCGGGATCAAAAACGTATGCTGTATCTGTTCGTTGACCAGATCAGAAAATCTGACGGCACCCTACAGGAACATGACGGTATCTGCGAGATCCATGTTGCTAAATATGCTGAAATATTCGGACTGACCTCTGCGGAAGCCAGTAAGGATATACGGCAGGCATTGAAGAGTTTTGCGGGTAAGGAAGTGGTTTTTTATCGCCCTGAAGAGGATGCCGCCGATGAAAAAGGCTATGAATCCTTTCCCTGGTTTATCAAACGTGCGCACAGTCCATCCAGAGGGCTTTACAGTGTGCATATCAACCCATATCTCATTCCCTTCTTTATCGGGTTACAGAACCGGTTTACGCAGTTTCGGCTTAGTGAAACAAAAGAAATTACCAATCCGTATGCCATGCGTTTATACGAATCCCTGTGTCAGTACCGTAAGGCGGATGGCTCAGGCATCGTCTCTCTGAAAATC
Organism: Escherichia sp. E4930; assembly: GCF_005845405.1. Lineage (NCBI taxonomy): Bacteria > Pseudomonadati > Pseudomonadota > Gammaproteobacteria > Enterobacterales > Enterobacteriaceae > Escherichia > Escherichia sp. E4930. Next base: position 11,434 of record NZ_VCDZ01000042.1, read on the forward strand.
GACTGGATCATAGAGCGTTACCAGCTGCCTCAAAGTTACCAGCGTATGCCGGACTTCCGCCGCCGCTTCCTGCAGGTCTGTGTTAATGAGATCAACAGCAGAACTCCAATGCGCCTCTCATACATTGAGAAAAAGAAAGGCCGCCAGACGACTCATATCGTATTTTCCTTCCGTGATATCACTTCCATGACGACTGGATAGTCTGAGGGTTATCTGTCACAGATTTGAGGGTGGTTCGTCACATTTGTTCTGACCAACTGAGGGGAATTTGTCACAGTTTTGCTGTTTCCTTCAGCCTGCATGGACTTTCTCATACTTTTTGAACTGTGATTGCTAAGGAAGCCAAATTTGAGGGCAGTTTGTCACAGTTGATTTCCTTCTCTTTCCCTTCGTCATGTGACCTGAGATCGAGGTTTAGTTCGTCATCATTGATGAGGGTTGATTATCACAGTTTATTACTCTGAATTGGCTATCCGCGTGTGTACCTCTACTTGGAGTTTTTCCCACGGTGGATATTTCTTCTTGCGCTGAGCGTAAGAGCTATCTGACAGAACAGTTCTTCTTCGCTTCCTCGCCAGTTCGCTCGCTATGCTCGGTTACACGGCTGCGGCGAGCGCTAGTGATAATAAGTGACTGAAGTATGTGCTCTTCTTATCTCCTTTTATAGTGTTGCTCTCATTTTAAACAACTTTGCGGTTTTTTGATGACTTTGCGATTTTGTTGTTGCTTTGCAGTAAATTGCAAGATTTAATAAAAAAACGCAAAGCAATGATTAAAGGATGTTCAGAATGAAACTCATGGAAACACTTAACCAGTGCATAAACGCTGGTCATGAAATGACGAAGGCTATCGCCATTGCACAGTTTAATGATGACAGCCCGGAAGCGAGGAAAATAACCCGGCGCTGGAGAATAGGTGAAGCAGCGGATTTAGTTGGGGTTTCTTCTCAGGCTATCAGAGATGCCGAGAAAGCAGGGCGACTACCGCACCCGGATATGGAAATTCGAGGACGGGTTGAGCAACGTGTTGGTTATACAATTGAACAAATTAATCATATGCGTGATGTGTTTGGTACGCGATTGCGACGTGCTGAAGACGTATTTCCACCGGTGATCGGGGTTGCTGCCCATAAAGGTGGCGTTTACAAAACCTCAGTTTCTGTTCATCTTGCTCAGGATCTGGCTCTGAAGGGGCTACGTGTTTTGCTCGTGGAAGGTAACGACCCCCAGGGAACAGCCTCAATGTATCACGGATGGGTACCAGATCTTCATATTCATGCAGAAGACACTCTCCTGCCTTTCTATCTTGGGGAAAAGGACGATGTCACTTATGCAATAAAGCCCACTTGCTGGCCGGGGCTTGACATTATTCCTTCCTGTCTGGCTCTGCACCGTATTGAAACTGAGTTAATGGGCAAATTTGATGAAGGTAAACTGCCCACCGATCCACACCTGATGCTCCGACTGGCCATTGAAACTGTTGCTCATGACTATGATGTCATAGTTATTGACAGCGCGCCTAACCTGGGTATCGGCACGATTAATGTCGTATGTGCTGCTGATGTGCTGATTGTCCCCACGCCTGCTGAGTTGTTTGACTACACCTCCGCACTGCAGTTTTTCGATATGCTTCGTGATCTGCTCAAGAACGTTGATCTTAAAGGGTTCGAGCCTGATGTACGTATTTTGCTTACCAAATACAGCAATAGTAATGGCTCTCAGTCCCCGTGGATGGAGGAGCAAATTCGGGATGCCTGGGGAAGCATGGTTCTAAAAAATGTTGTACGTGAAACGGATGAAGTTGGTAAAGGTCAGATCCGGATGAGAACTGTTTTTGAACAGGCCATTGATCAACGCTCTTCAACTGGTGCCTGGAGAAATGCTCTTTCTATTTGGGAACCTGTCTGCAATGAAATTTTCGATCGTCTGATTAAACCACGCTGGGAGATTAGATAATGAAGCGTGCGCCTGTTATTCCAAAACATACGCTCAATCCTCAACCGGTTGAAGATACTTCGTCATCGACGCCAGCTGCCCCGATGGTGGATTCGTTAATTGCGCGCGTAGGAGCAATGGCTCGCGGTAATGCCATTACTTTGCCTGTATGTGGTCGGGATGTGAAGTTTACTCTTGAAGTGCTCCGGGGTGATAGTGTTGAGAAGACCTCTCGGGTATGGTCAGGTAATGAACGTGACCAGGAGCTGCTTACTGAGGACGCACTGGATGATCTCATCCCTTCTTTTCTACTGACTGGTCAGCAGACACCGGCGTTCGGTCGAAGAGTATCTGGTGTCATAGAAATTGCCGATGGGAGTCGCCGTCGTAAAGCTGCTGCACTTACCGAAAGTGATTATCGTGTTCTGGTTGGCGAGCTGGATGATGAGCAGATGGCTGCATTATCCAGATTGGGTAACGATTATCGCCCAACAAGTGCTTATGAACGTGGTCAGCGTTATGCAAGCCGATTGCAGAATGAATTTGCTGGAAATATTTCTGCGCTGGCTGATGCGGAAAACATTTCACGTAAGATTATTACCCGCTGTATCAACACAGCCAAATTGCCTAAATCAGTTGTTGCTCTTTTCTCTAACCCCGGTGAACTATCTGCCCGGTCAGGTGATGCACTTCAAAAAGCCTTTACAGATAAAGAGGAATTACTTAAGCAGCAGGCATCTAACCTTCATGAGCAGAAAAAAGCTGGGGTGATATTTGAAGCTGAAGAAGTTATCACTCTTTTAACTTCTGTGCTTAAAACGTCATCTGCATCAAGAACTAGTTTAAGCTCACGACATCAGTTTGCTCCTGGAGCGACAGTATTGTATAAGGGCGATAAAATGGTGCTTAAACTGGACAGGTCTCGTGTTCCAACTGAGTGTATAGAGAAAATTGAGGCCATTCTTAAGGAACTTGAAAAGCCAGCACCCTGATGCGACCACGTTTTAGTCTACGTTTATCTGTCTTTACTTAATGTCCTTTGTTACAGGCCAGAAAACATAACTGGCCTGAATATTCTCTCTGGGACCACTGTTCCACTTGTATCGTCGGTCTGATTATTAGTCTGGGACCACGGTTCCACTCGTGTTGTCGGTCTGATTATCGGTCTGGGACCACGGTCCCACTCGTATCGTCGGTCTGATTATCGGTCTGGGACCACGGTCCCACTCGTATTGCCGGTCTGATTATTAGTCTGGGACCACGGTCCCACTCGTGTTGTTGGTCTGATAATC
>NZ_VCDZ01000043.1:0-5308 GCF_005845405.1 Escherichia sp. E4930
TCCCTGACTCCTTGAGAGTCCTGAAGGAACGTTGAAGACGACGACGTTGATAGGCCGGGTGTGTAAGCGCAGCGATGCGTTGAGCTAACCGGTACTAATGAACCGTGAGGCTTAACCTTACAACGCCGAAGATGTTTTGGCGGATGAGACATCGATAAGTAAGCTTGATAACAGATTAGATTAACCGGCGTAAGCGGGTTAATAAACAGAATTTGCCTGGCGGCCGTAGCGCGGTGGTCCCACCTGACCCCATGCCGAACTCAGAAGTGAAACGCCGTAGCGCCGATGGTAGTGTGGGGTCTCCCCATGCGAGAGTAGGGAACTGCCAGGCATCAGATAAAGCAGAAGGCCATCCTGACGGATGGCCTTTTTGCGTTTCTACAAACTCTTCCTGTCGTCATATCTACAAGCCATCCCCCCGCAGATACGGTAAACTAGCCTCGTTTTTGCATCAGGAAAGCAGCTATGAACCACTCCTTAAAACCCTGGAACACATTTGGCATTGATCATAATGCTCAGCACATTGTATGTGCCGAAGACGAACAACAATTACTCAATGCCTGGCAGCATGCAACCGCAGAAGGACAACCCGTTCTTATTCTGGGTGAAGGAAGTAATGTACTTTTTCTGGAAGACTATCGCGGTACGGTGATCATCAACCGGATCAAAGGTATCGAAATTCATGATGAACCTGATGCGTGGTATTTACATGTAGGAGCCGGAGAAAACTGGCATCGCCTGGTAAAATACACTTTGCAGGAAGGTATGCCTGGTCTGGAAAATCTGGCATTAATTCCTGGTTGTGTTGGTTCATCACCTATCCAGAATATTGGGGCTTATGGCGTAGAATTACAGCGAGTTTGCGCTTATGTTGACTGTGTTGAACTGGCAACAGGTAAGCAAGAGCGTTTAACAGCTAAAGAGTGCCGTTTTGGCTATCGCGACAGTATTTTTAAACATGAATACCAGGACCGCTTCGCCATTGTAGCCGTAGGTCTGCGCCTGCCAAAAGAGTGGCAACCTGTACTAACGTATGGTGACTTAACTCGTCTGGATCCTACAACAGTAACGCCACAGCAAGTATTTGATGCGGTGTGTCATATGCGCACCACCAAACTCCCTGACCCAAAAGTGAATGGCAATGCAGGTAGTTTCTTCAAAAACCCTGTTGTATCTGCCGAAACGGCTAAAGCATTACTGGCACAATTTCCAACAGCACCAAATTACCCTCAGGCGGATGGTTCAGTAAAACTGGCAGCAGGTTGGCTTATCGATCAGTGCCAGCTAAAAGGGATGCAAATGGGGGGGGCTGCGGTGCACCGTCAACAGGCGTTAGTTCTCATTAATGAAGACAATGCAAAAAGCGAAGATGTCGTGCAACTGGCACATCATGTAAGACAGAAAGTGGGTGAAAAATTTAATGTCTGGCTTGAGCCAGAAGTTCGCTTTATTGGTGCATCAGGTGAAGTTAGCGCAGTGGAGACGATTTCATGAAGGATAATACCGTGCCACTGAAATTAATCGCGCTGTTAGCGAATGGTGAATTTCACTCTGGCGAGCAGCTGGGTGAAATGTTAGGAATGAGCCGGGCGGCTATTAATAAACACATTCAGACACTGCGTGACTGGGGCGTTGATGTCTTTACCGTTCCGGGTAAAGGATACAGCCTGCCTGAGCCCATCCAGTTACTTAATGCTGAACAGATATTGAGTCAGCTGGATGGCGGTAGTGTAGCCGTGCTCCCAGTTATTGACTCCACGAATCAATATCTCCTTGACCGTATCGGAGAGCTTAAATCGGGCGATGCCTGCGTTGCAGAATACCAGCAGGCTGGCCGTGGTCGTCGTGGTCGGAAATGGTTTTCGCCTTTTGGCGCAAACTTATATTTGTCGATGTTCTGGCGTCTGGAACAAGGTCCGGCGGCGGCGATTGGTTTAAGTCTGGTTATCGGTATCGTGATGGCGGAAGTATTACGCAAGCTGGGTGCAGATAAAGTTCGTGTTAAATGGCCTAATGACCTCTATCTGCAGGATCGCAAGCTGGCAGGCATTCTTGTGGAGCTGACTGGCAAAACCGGCGATGCGGCGCAAATAGTCATTGGCGCCGGGATCAACATGGCAATGCGTCGTGTTGAAGAGAGTGTCGTTAATCAGGGGTGGATCACGCTGCAGGAAGCGGGGATCAATCTCGATCGTAATACGTTGGCGGCCATGCTAATACGTGAATTACGCGCGGCGCTGGAACTCTTCGAGCAAGAAGGATTGGCACCTTATCTTTCGCGTTGGGAAAAGCTGGATAATTTTATTAATCGCCCAGTGAAACTTATCATTGGTGATAAAGAAATATTTGGCATTTCACGCGGAATAGACAAACAGGGCGCTTTATTGCTTGAGCAGGATGGAATAATAAAACCCTGGATGGGCGGTGAAATATCCCTGCGTAGTGCAGAAAAATAAGAAAGGGGAGCATTAGCTCCCCTGAAAATTATTTGCGTAGTCTGACCTCTTCTACCGCGTGATTAGCACTCTTCGTCAGGATTAAACTGGCGCGCTCGCGAGTAGGTAGAATATTTTGCTTTAAGTTCAGCCAGTTGATCTCTTTCCACAATGTCATGGCCGTCTTAATCGCTTCTTCTTTAGTTAATTTCGCGTAGTTATGAAAATAGGAATCCGGGTCTGTAAAAGCCCCTTCGCGGAATTTCAGAAAACGGTTGATATACCACGTCTGAAGTAAGTCTTCCGGAGCATCAACATATATCGAAAAATCGACAAAATCGGAAACAAATACATGATGTGGATCGTGTGGATAATCCATCCCGCTCTGTAAGACATTTAACCCTTCAAGAATTAAAATATCAGGCTGAACAACAGTTTTATCTCCATCCGGGATCACATCATAAATAAGATGCGAGTAAACAGGGGCTGTAACGTTTGGCACGCCGGATTTGAGATCGGAAACAAACTTCACCAGACGATGCATATCATACGATTCCGGGAAGCCTTTCTTCTTCATCAGGCCACGTTCTTTAAGCACTTTGTTGGGATGAAGAAAACCATCGGTGGTGATCAGTTCAACACGACGGTGTTCCGGCCAACGGCTTAATAGTGCCTGTAACACACGAGCAGTCGTACTTTTCCCTACCGCGACGCTACCAGCAATACTGATAATGTAAGGAATGCGTTGTCCGTTAGTGCCAAGAAACTGTTCCAGAACAGCCTGACGGCGCAGGTTCGAGCTTATATAGAAGTTCAGCAAACGCGATAAAGGCAAATAAATCTCGGCAACTTCTTCTAACGAGAGATCTTCATTTATACCTTTGAGACGGGCGATCTCATCTTCCGATAACGTCATAGGTACGGAATCACGCAGAGCTGCCCACTGGTTGCGGTCAAACTGTAGGTAAGGCGTCATTAACGTTTGCTCTTTTATACTCATAAGCATGTTTCTGGCGGTCATAGCTCTATCGGCAAAGCGATATTTGCCATGGCGCGTCACAGTTCTGTTGAATGGGTTAATGGGCAGGAGGGTAACACCAGATGGGGAGGAATAATAAGAAAAAATCTCTTCCAGGAAGCTATCGTTGAAAAGCAATGTGACAGATATTCCATCTGATAAAAAGAATTGTGTTTTAGCTGGCGCGCATTGTTAATGCAGAGTGATGCTGAAAAAGTATGCTAATCTGCTCGCAATTCGGCTGTTTATTCATCGTGTCGCGCAAAATGTGACCAATAAAACAAATTATGCAATTTTTTAGTTGCATGAACTCGCATGTCTCCATAGAATGCGCGCTACTTGATGCCGACTTAGCTCAGTAGGTAGAGCAACTGACTTGTAATCAGTAGGTCACCAGTTCGATTCCGGTAGTCGGCACCATCAAGTCCGGTGGGGTTCCCGAGCGGCCAAAGGGAGCAGACTGTAAATCTGCCGTCACAGACTTCGAAGGTTCGAATCCTTCCCCCACCACCAATTTCGGCCACGCGATGGCGTAGCCCGAGACGATAAGTTCGCTTACCGGCTCGAATAAAGAGAGCTTCTCTCGATATTCAGTGCAGAATGAAAATCAGGTAGCCGAGTTCCAGGATGCGGGCATCGTATAATGGCTATTACCTCAGCCTTCCAAGCTGATGATGCGGGTTCGATTCCCGCTGCCCGCTCCAAGATGTGCTGATATAGCTCAGTTGGTAGAGCGCACCCTTGGTAAGGGTGAGGTCGGCAGTTCGAATCTGCCTATCAGCACCACTTCTTTTCTCCTCCCTGTTTTTTCCTTCTGTTTATTGCATTCAACAAGTCGGGCATGTTGCCTGGTTGATGTGGTGATATCACCGATTTATCCGTGTCTTAGAGGGACAATCGATGTCTAAAGAAAAGTTTGAACGTACAAAACCGCACGTTAACGTCGGTACTATCGGCCACGTTGACCATGGTAAAACAACGCTGACCGCTGCAATCACTACCGTACTGGCTAAAACCTACGGCGGTGCTGCTCGCGCATTCGACCAGATCGATAACGCGCCGGAAGAAAAAGCTCGTGGTATCACCATCAACACTTCTCACGTTGAATACGACACCCCGACCCGTCACTACGCACACGTAGACTGCCCGGGGCACGCCGACTATGTTAAAAACATGATCACCGGTGCTGCTCAGATGGACGGCGCGATCCTGGTAGTTGCTGCGACTGACGGCCCGATGCCGCAGACTCGTGAGCACATCCTGCTGGGCCGTCAGGTAGGCGTTCCGTACATCATCGTGTTCCTGAACAAATGCGACATGGTTGATGACGAAGAGCTGCTGGAACTGGTTGAAATGGAAGTTCGTGAACTTCTGTCTCAGTACGACTTCCCGGGCGACGACACTCCGATCGTTCGTGGTTCTGCGCTGAAAGCGCTGGAAGGCGACGCAGAGTGGGAAGCGAAAATCCTGGAGCTGGCTGGCTTCCTGGATTCTTACATTCCGGAACCAGAGCGTGCGATTGACAAGCCGTTCCTGCTGCCGATCGAAGACGTATTCTCCATCTCCGGTCGTGGTACCGTTGTTACCGGTCGTGTAGAACGCGGTATCATCAAAGTTGGTGAAGAAGTTGAAATCGTTGGTATCAAAGAGACTCAGAAGTCTACCTGTACTGGCGTTGAAATGTTCCGCAAACTGCTGGACGAAGGCCGTGCTGGTGAGAACGTAGGTGTTCTGCTGCGTGGTATCAAACGTGAAGAAATCGAACGTGGTCAGGTACTGGCTAAGCCGGGCACCATCAAGCCGCACACCAAGTTCGAATCTGAAGTGTACATTCTGTCCAAAGATGAAGGCGGCC
>NZ_VCDZ01000044.1:0-8796 GCF_005845405.1 Escherichia sp. E4930
ACATGGAGCCTTTACGGACGGTAAATGTATTGTTCACTGCCGTACAGGCAGCTTAGAAACCACTGTGGTGGGGAATAGCTCTCTTTTACTCGTTCACTGCCGTACAGGCAGCTTAGAAAAAGTGACTTACTGAGTTTAGACAGAGAGGCATGTTCACTGCCGTACAGGCAGCTTAGAAACGATAAACAGGCCGGATAGTAACGTAGTGGTAGTTCACTGCCGTGTAGGCAGCTTAGAAATTCCGTTGATTACCAAAACGTTGACGGCTTTATGTTCACTGCCATGCAGGCAGCTTAGAAATTTCTCGCTCGCCATAAGCGCGGGTAGTGGTGGTTCACTGCCGTACAGGCAGTTTTCAAACTTAACACACCATCCTCCAGTATTTATTCCCCTTGACCCCAAACGCAAAAAAGGCCGGTTAAACCGACCTTTTACTCGTTCTTTCTCTTCGCCCATCAGGCGGTAAAACAATCAGCGACTACGGAAGACAATGCGGCCTTTGCTCAGGTCGTACGGGGTCAGTTCAACAGTCACTTTGTCGCCCGTCAGGATGCGGATGTAGTTTTTGCGCATTTTACCGGAGATGTGTGCAGTAACCACGTGACCGTTTTCTAACTCTACGCGGAACATGGTATTAGGCAACGTTTCAAGAACGGTACCTTGCATTTCAATATTGTCTTCTTTGGCCATCTAATCCTCTGGGGTATCACTACCGTAATTTGAACCGGCAAGATAATGCCGAAGTTCTGTAAATAAGTAAAGATTTGTGCGCTAATTCGCAACAAACAGGTTTGGCACATAACTCCGAAAACACACGGCTAAGCCGCACTATAAGCGCAACGTATAAGGGAGCGGTGAGATAAACGGTGGGCGTTACCTGACGCGAAAAATTCCTTATCGGCAGCGGAGTAATGAGCATAACCAACTCTGCGACCGCAATTATAACACTCTGGGGAGAAATGTGCCGAAAACATTCATTCTTGTGGTGAAAACAATCGCCGTGGTACCCAGAAATTATTTGGTAACCGTTCGGGGCGCAGTTGATTGAGATAATTGAGGTAATCCCGGCGAGGAATTTCGCAGGCACCAAGCGAGGCCGTATGGTCATTTAATACCTGGCAGTCGATAAGCTTGCCGCCGTGGCGGATAAATTCGTCACAAAAAACCAGGAGCGCCGTTTTCGAGGCATTCTCCATGCGGCTGAACATCGACTCGCCACAAAACAGTGTTCCCTGCGCCACGCCGTACATGCCGCCGACAATTTCGCCTTCACGCCACACTTCTATGGAATGGGCATGGCCCAACTCGTGAAGGCGATGGTAGGCTTCGACGACGTCACGCGTAATCCAGGTCCCTTCTTCGCGATCGCTGGCGCATCCTTCAATGACCTGATCAAACGCGTAATTCAGCGTGACGCGATAGGGAGAGCGCTTATGAAAACGTTTCATGCTGCGGCTGATATGTAGTGATTCTGGCCATAAAACCGCACGTGGATCAGGCGACCACCAGAGAATAGGATCGCCCGGAGAAAACCACGGGAAAATACCGCGCTGATAAGCCATGAGTAACCGAGCAGGGCTAAGATCGCCTCCCAGCGCCAGCAGACCGTTAGGCTCACGTAATGCGCCTTCCGGGGAAGGGAAGGCTATTGAATGGCGAGAAAGCTGAACCAGGCGCATGACTGCAAAACTCCACTACGCAAGTCGGATCGTTCAATAATAGCTTACAAACCCTGCTTAAACTGGTAATAACGCCCCTGTCTGGCAAGCAGTTCTGCATGGGTACCTTGTTCAATAATTTGCCCGTTGTCCATCACTATTATTTGCTGAAAATGTGAAAGTCCACGCAGCCGATGTGTAACCATCAATAGCGTTTTCTCACGCATCATTTCAGCCAATAATTCGAGGATCTGACTTTCAGTCGTGGCATCTAAGCCTTCGGTTGGTTCATCCAGTAATACTAACGGCGCATCGTGCAATAGCGCACGGGCGATAGCCAGACGACGCAGTTCGCCGCCGGAAAGCTGGCGTCCGCCTTCTCCCAACCAACTGTTGAGCCCTGTGTCTTCGAGTAGTTTCTCCAGACCGACGCGACGGAGAATTTCAGCAAGAGTCTCATCAGTAGCGCCAGGTGCGGCGAGTAACAGATTATCGCGCAGTGTGGCGCTAAACAGATGCACTCGCTGTGGCACAACGCTGATGGTCTGGCGCAATGTCGATTCATTCAGGTCAGAGATCGGGCTGCCGTTAAGCAAAATCTCACCCTGTTGCGGGTCCCATGCGCGGGTTAGCAGTTGTAACAACGTTGATTTGCCGCATCCGGTTCGCCCGAGAATCGCAATATGTTCTCCGGCGTTTGCCTGAAGAGAAATCCCTTTAAGTGCTTGTTGGGATTGTTCCGGATAAGTGAACGCAACATCCCGTAACGTCAGGGAAACCTGCTCAGGAACGGCGGACTGAGTATCCGGGAAGGTCACTTCTGGTTTTTGGTCCGTTAAGTCAGTGATACGCACGGCAGAAGCAATAACTTGCCCCAGATGCTGAAATGCACCTGTCACCGGAGCCAGGGCTTCGAATGCAGCCAATGCACAGAAGACAAACAGCGCAATTAACGCGCCTGGCTGGCTATTACCGCCAACGCCGCCGGAGGCCATCCATAGCATCAGAATCACCGCCAGCGCGCCAATCAACAGCATAATTGCCTGCGAGAGCGCGGTCAGTTCGGACTGACGACGCTGCGCTTCCAGCCACTGAATTTCGGTGTTCTCTAACTGCGTACGATAACGATCGCTGGCACCAAAAATGGTCAGTTCAGCTTGCCCTTGCAGCCAGGCGGTTAACTGTTGGCGATACTGCCCGCGAAGATGAGTCAGATTTTGCCCGGTGCTTTTTCCCGCACGATAAAACAGCGGCGGCATCAGGAAAAGTGTCAGCAACATAATGCCGCCCAGCGTGAAGGCGAGGGTGAAATCAAGAAAACTTAACCCGACAGTCACCACCATAATTACCACAAAAGCCCCTACCAGCGGTGAGATAACGCGCAAGTAAAGATGATCGAGCGTATCAACATCGGCGACGACGCGGTTGAGCAATTCGCCCTGGCGATAGCGGGCCAGCCCGGCAGGGGAGAGAGGCAACAGCTTGCTGAAGGTGTAAATGCGCAAATGCTGCAACACGCGGAAAGTCGCGTCGTGACTCACCAGACGTTCAAAATAACGCCCGGCAGTGCGGGTGATTGCCGCGCCACGTACACCTGCGGCAGGCAGCATGTAGTTAAAGCTGTACAGTCCTGCAACCCCCGCAATCGCTGAGGCGGAGAGGAACCAGCCGGAAAGTGTCAACAGACCGATACTGGCGAGCAGCGTGACAATTGCCAGCACAATACCAAGACTTAACATCCATTTATGACGTTTATACAGTGCCAGATAGGGTAGCAAAGCGCGCATTTAAATCTCCTCCTGACGATGGGCCAGTAATGTGGCGAATGGGCCACCAGCCACACTTAATTCCGCGTAACGTCCTTGCTCAATAATCTGACCATCCTGCATTACCCAAATGACATCCCAGTCAGCAAGATCTTCTAACTGGTGGGTGACCATCAGCGTTGTCTGGCGCTGCGAGGCAGCGTTTAGCGCCTGCATCACACGCTGCTCGCTATGTGCATCGAGACTGGCTGCAGGTTCATCCAGTAATAACAGTGAGCAGGGATGAAGTAATGCACGCGCTACGGCCACACGTTGTGCCTGACCTACGGAAAGGCGAGCTGCCTGATCGCCCACGGGAGTATCGATACCTTGCGGCAGGAGCGGCAGAAACTCACTGACCCAGGCGTTATCCAGGGCCATTTGTAACTCTTGCTCGCTGGCATCCGGTCGTGCCAGCAGCACATTGTCTCGTACTGTTGCCGCGGGTAATTGCGGATTCTGGCCAACCCATGAGAGATGTTTTCGCCATGATTCCGGGGATAAATCCCGCAATTCAATGCCGTTGATCTGCAGCGAGCCTTGATAAGAGAGAAAACCGGAAAGCGCATTTAATAGTGAACTTTTCCCGGATCCGCTTCGTCCCACCAGTACCGCACGTTTGCCTGCAGGTAGTGTAAAGTTCAGCGGGCCAGCCAGTGTTTTACCTTCAGGCGATGTGATAAACAGATCTTTGGCTTCAATGGTCACTGGTTCGGTAGACGTTAACTCAACGTCACCACGCTGTGGATGGGCGAGCGGTGTTTCCATAAATGTTTTCAGGCTGTCAGCCGCGCCAACAGCCTGGGCTTTGGCATGATAAAACGTGCCGAGATCACGTAACGGCTGGAAAAACTCGGGGGCGAGGATCAACGCAAGGAAGCCCGCAGCCAACGTCACGCCCGTGCTGTAGTGACCGAAATCCAGCTCACCAAGATAAGAGAAACCAAAGTACACCGCGACCAGGGCAATCGACAGCGAGGTAAAGAATTCAAGAATACCGGAGGATAAAAACGCCAGGCGTAATACTTCCATGGTCCGTTGGCGAAAATCTTCCGAAGCCGAACGGATACTTTCAATTTCAGCCTCGCCACGACCAAAAATACGCAGGGTTTCCATGCCGCGCAGACGATCGAGAAAATGCCCGCTTAAGCGAGCAAGCGCGAGAAAGTTGCGTCGGTTAGCATCGGCAGCACCCATCCCAACTAAAGCCATAAACAACGGAATTAACGGTGCAGTGCCGAGTAAAATAAGTGCCGCGGCCCAGTTAGAAGGAAAAATTGCGACGACAATCAGTAGTGGCACTGAGACTGCCAGCGCCATTTGCGTAGGTAGCGAGCGTAGTAATCATGCATATCGTCAATTTGCTCGAGCACCAGCGTCGCCCAGCTGCCCGCAGGTTTGCCCTGAATCCAGGCAGGCCCCGCCTGCTGCAAACGGTCAAGAACCTGGCGGCGGATGGCAAAACGAATATGTTGCCCGGCGTGATAGCCCACCCGTTCGCGTAACCAGACCACCCATGCACGCAGCACAAAGGTCATCACCAGCAAGGTAAAGGGAAGTAGCAAGGCTTCTCGGGGGATGTTCTCCATGATCATATGTTGCAGAATTCGCGCCATAAACCAGGCCTGGGCAATTATTAATATGCCGCTCACAAAGCCCAGCAGACGAGAAATATTCAGCCAACGTTGGGAGATGACGCTTTGCTGTTTTAACCAGCGGGTTAACTCTTTTTGACGGGATTTATTCATTGCACGCTTAGCAGGTGAGTTATCAGAATTATTTGCAGAGCAATGTTACAACGGGGAAAAAATAAAGGCGACCCATAGTCGCATGGTGTCGCCTTCTTTACTTTTGTTACTGATTTGTAAAATTATTTTGCGTCAGCTAAACCGTCGAGGTAGCGTTCCGCATCAAGTGCTGCCATGCAGCCTGTACCGGCAGAAGTAATGGCCTGACGATAAATATGATCCATCACGTCACCTGCGGCAAAGACACCCGGAATGCTGGTCTGGGTGGCATTACCATGAATACCCGACTGCACTTTGATGTAGCCGTTTTCCAGTTCCAGTTGTCCTTCAAAAATAGCCGTGTTCGGACTGTGACCGATAGCAACAAACAGACCAGCAACGTCGAGAGACTCGATATTATCGCTGTTTTGCGTATCGCGCAGACGAACGCCAGTGACGCCCATCTGATCGCCGATCACTTCTTCCAGCGTACGGTTGGTGTGCAGAATGATGTTGCCGTTCTCCACTTTGTCCATAAGACGCTTAATGAGGATTTTTTCCGCACGGAAACCATCGCGGCGGTGGATCAAATGTACTTCGGAAGCGATGTTAGACAGATACAGCGCCTCTTCAACTGCAGTATTGCCGCCGCCGATAACCGCCACTTTTTGGTTGCGATAGAAAAATCCATCGCAGGTTGCACAGGCAGAAACCCCACGGCCTTTAAAGGCTTCTTCAGAGGGCAGGCCGAGATAGCGTGCAGAAGCCCCGGTGGCAATAATCAGCGCATCGCAGGTATATTCGCCATTATCGCCAGTCAGGCGGAACGGACGATTCTGCAAATCCACTTTATTAATGTGGTCAAAAATAATTTCAGTTTCAAACTTGGTAGCATGTTCATGCATGCGTTCCATGAGTAACGGGCCGGTCAGATCATTTGGATCTCCTGGCCAGTTTTCTACTTCAGTGGTCGTCGTCAGCTGGCCGCCTTTTTCCATGCCGGTCATCAGCACCGGTTGCAGGTTGGCGCGTGCCGCGTAGACAGCAGCGGTATATCCCGCCGGGCCTGAGCCCAGGATAAGCAGTTTACTGTGTTTGGTCGTGCCCATGAGATCCCCATAGTTGTTGGCAGACAATGGGCAGGATTGTAGGGAATTTACAGACGTAAAAAAAGAGTATGACGATTTTGTTAACGATTTGTGCAATCGTCAAAAGCGATAATCGTGTCAAATTCTCCCGTCATTATCACGTCTGCTACTTAATTTTTCCGGTTTATAAGCCGATTAAATGATGATTAAACGTCACTGTTAATGAATAACTGGCATGTTGTACTAAAAAACGATGTTTTGCTTTGACAATCACCTGGTGTTTTGCGAAAACATTCGAGGAAGAAAAAAACAGTATTGTTATGTGCGCATAATCATGCATGTAAATACCATGTTTACCGTGCTAGTGAAATCTACGCATGGCGTGGACAGACGCCATTCGTGATGTCGATAGCTGCCTCAAGGCAACGGTCTTCTCACCGTAGACCCAGGCATTGCGAGCCGTGAATCTTAATGATTTCGGTCTATCGTGACAGGTAGCGACTCTGAACAGTGATGTCTTCAGGGTCAGACAGGAGTAGGGAAGGAATACAGAGAGACAATAATAATGGTAGATAGCAAGAAGCGCCCTGGCAAAGATCTCGACCGTATCGATCGTAACATTCTTAATGAGTTGCAAAAGGATGGGCGTATTTCTAACGTCGAGCTTTCTAAACGTGTGGGACTTTCCCCAACGCCGTGCCTTGAGCGTGTGCGTCGGCTGGAAAGACAAGGGTTTATTCAGGGCTATACGGCGCTGTTGAACCCGCATTATCTGGATGCATCACTTCTGGTATTCGTTGAGATTACTCTGAATCGTGGCGCTCCGGATGTGTTTGAACAATTCAATACTGCTGTGCAAAAACTTGAAGAAATTCAGGAGTGTCATTTAGTATCCGGTGATTTCGACTACCTGTTGAAAACACGCGTGCCGGATATGTCAGCTTATCGTAAGCTGCTAGGGGAAACCCTGCTGCGTCTGCCTGGCGTCAATGACACACGGACATACGTTGTTATGGAAGAAGTCAAGCAGAGTAATCGTCTGGTTATTAAGACGCGCTAACACGGAACAGGTGCAAAATAAGCGTATTTTGATTACACTCCTGTTAATCCATACAGCAACAGTACTGGGGTAACCTGGTGCTGTTGTCCGTTTTAGCATCGGGCAGGAAAAGCCTGTAACCTGGAGAGCCTTTCTTGAGCCAGGAATACACTGAAGACAAAGAAGTCACATTGACAAAGTTAAGCAGCGGGCGCCGACTTCTGGAGGCGTTGCTGATTCTTATTGTCCTGTTTGCCGTCTGGTTGATGGCAGCCTTATTAAGCTTTAACCCTTCGGACCCCAGCTGGTCGCAAACGGCCTGGCATGAGCCTATCCATAATTTAGGCGGGACGCCTGGCGCGTGGCTGGCAGATACGCTGTTCTTCATTTTTGGCGTGATGGCTTACACCATCCCGGTCATTATTGTTGGCGGCTGTTGGTTTGCCTGGCGTCATCAGTCCAGCGATGAGTACGTTGACTATTTCGCCGTTTCACTACGAATTATTGGCGTGCTGGCGCTTATCCTTACGTCCTGTGGCCTTGCGGCAATCAACGCGGACGACATCTGGTATTTTGCCTCCGGTGGTGTAATCGGTAGTTTATTAAGCACTACGCTGCAGCCGCTGTTGCACAGCAGTGGCGGGACCATTGCGCTGCTCTGTGTTTGGGCGGCTGGCCTGACGCTGTTTACCGGCTGGTCCTGGGTGACCATTGCCGAAAAACTGGGGGGCTGGATTTTAAACATCCTCACTTTCGCCAGTAACCGCACTCGTCGCGATGATACCTGGGTTGATGAAGAAGAGTATGAAGACGACGAAGAGTATGAAGACGAAAAAAACGGCAAACAGCATGAATCGCGCCGTGCTCGTATTCTTCGTGGCGCGTTAGCGCGTCGTAAACGTCTGGCGGAAAAATTCATCAATCCGATGGGGCGGCAAACAGACGCTGCATTGTTCTCGGGTAAGCGGATGGATGATGAAGACGACATTACCTACACTGCGCGCGGCGTAGCCGCTGATCCTGATGATGTCCTCTTTTCGGGTAACCGTGCAACGCAGCCAGAATATGACGAATACGATCCATTATTAAACGGTGCACCAATTACCGAACCTGTTGCTGCGGCAGCTGCTGCTACCACGGCGACGCAAAGCTGGGCTGCTCCGGTTGGGCCTGTTACTCAGACGCCGCCTGTTGCGTCGGTTGATGTTCCACCTGCTCAACCTGCTGTTGCCTGGCAGCCTGCGCCAGGACCGCAAACGGGCGAGCCGGTCATTGCCCCAGCGCCGGAAGGTTATCCGCAACAACCTGTGCAGTCACAGCAGCCATATTATGCGCCTGCTGCGGAACAACCTGTTCAACAACCCTATTACGCACCAGTGCCTGAACAGTCGATTCAGCAGCCATATTATGCGCCTGCTGCGGAACAACCTGTTCAACAACCCTATTACGCACCAGTGCCTGAACAGCCGGTTCAGCAGC
>NZ_VCDZ01000045.1:0-5910 GCF_005845405.1 Escherichia sp. E4930
CGGAAGCTCCACTTTCGTTCTGCCCACCACCTGTATGTAGGTCTAATTTCAGATTTACCCTTGCTTTCGGGATTTCATTCTGAAATGAACTGCTCATGACTCTCTCCTGTGAAGCCTGCATCTCAGGGGTTCCATCACCGCAGATGCCTCCCCTTGTGCACTGATTTAATTTTGATCATTATAGGACGAAGATCTGTAAAATCTCAATATTGCAGACATATCGATCGATATAACTCAAATATGCAGATCTTTGTTCTGTTTGATATCGCAAAACCAGCATATTGCAAAACTTATAACCATGATTAATGAAAAACCGCAGGAAATTATTCCAGTGAATGCTTTTAATACAGCCAGTTATGTCAGAAAAGTTCATTTTTTGATTCCGGTCATGGAAAATCACGATGAGTAACGATTCAGCATCATTGAAGTGATTTCTGGAAAACGGAAAGGATATGAAGGAAGAGCACAACAAAATGCAATGAAAGAAGGAGTGAGGGGATTTTTAGTAAAAACAGAAGATTAACAAAACACATCAGGAGGCAGAGACTCCTGATTCAGCAATATCACATGCAATTTTAGTTAACTGTTACCGTTCTGAAATCTATGTCAGAAGATATTCCATTACCGAAAGTCAATCAGCGATACAGAGACGATCATGGTGCGCTTGTCACCGTGACCAGTGTTGAGGAAACCCGGGTGGTGTTTATGCGGGACGGCTATCCGCATCCCTGCATGCGGCCGATGTACAACTTCCTGGGAAAATTCAAACCCGAACCCCGGAAAGAACCCCCTGCCGGCAATCACACTGCCTGATGGCAGCATAATCCACTTATTAATTCTCATCCCCGGAGACAAGCCCTGAAAACCACTCCGGGTGTTCACTGTATGCTGTGTTCAGCGCATCCCAGGAAACGTTGATATAAAAGCTGTCCTGCAATTTCCGGGTAACCACCTCTGCCAGGCGGTTCCGGTTATCCGCCAGTCCGGCATAACCTCTCTCTGCCAGCCACTCATTCAGTTCATGTTCCAGAGACAGATTGATAATATCGTAATCGGACCTTGCCATTCCCGTTTCCTTAGCACATGTTTTCAGGCACGGGGATAAAGTATAAAGAATGTCGTACTGCTGCTGCCAGAGCAATATTCCCCCCCTGCTGGTTGTATCAGAGATGGTATGCCGGTATTTTGCGGGTTGTTCCCGTCAGGTTATCGTGCACCTCCACGGTCGTTGTCACCACCGGCATTCCGCTCTGTCTTAGTCTCAGGACATCAGCCGCAATACGCTGACTGCCAGACCAGAACAGGCCGTCCAGTGCAGTCACCAGTAACCCCGCCTCCAGCGCATACTTCAGCCGTTCACGGGGCGCTTTCACTGCCCGGGCAACCTGCTGATATGGCAATGATGTGTTTTCATTCCCAACCACGCGACGAATACGATGAGACAGATGATACCGGTATGTATCCGGCACACCGGAAAGACTGGCCTTCAGGCTGTACACACAGCCAAACCGTTTATCGTTGAACACCACATTTTTCTGGCTGATGTCCCATTCTTCACGCAGCGCGGCAATCAGTTGCGGTGTCCGGGTAAGCAGCAAGCGAAAAGGCAGTTCAAAACTGGTGACGTAATCCACATTCAGCAGAGCAATACGCAACCGTTCTTCTGGCCCGGCCTCTGTCTGTCGGCACTCCTCCAGAACATCCTGCCACTGCCGGCGAAGACGTGGAGATTCATTCAGTTCTGTAAAACTGTATTTATCCGCCAGATAGTCAACTCGTGTACGCATACTGAAAAGAATTCCGTATAAAAAATCAGCTGGCAAAACTTTATCAATCGCTGATGAACAGGGAAAGCATAAATCGCCCGTTCAGATACTCCTGTCTGCTTCTGCACTGCCATATATCTTCGTTAATCGCTCACTGTTGCCAGCTTGTTTTCGGCATATTTCATGCCGCCATGTGTTCCCGTCACCGCACCGTATACGTGAACGAAACAGCATTTTTTGTTCCGGAAACTTCGTAAAACAGCGTTATTCCATATGGGTACTTAAAGCAACACTTATTAATTATAACGATAACAAAAATCTGTTTTTTCCGTTGTTACTGTTAACGCTTCAGCGTTAGCGTAAAAACAGTATCGTTATTTTCTCAATATATCCTTCACTGACAGGTAATGGAGTATGTGATGGCGGTTAAAATCACGCCTGAAGAGTTCAGTCTGTTAATCCGGCGACTGAGCACGCAATGGCGCGTCCTGGCGCCTTCTGCCGAGTTTCGCGGCGGGCGTTTTGCTGATACGGATAACATTATTTATCAGCACATCCGGGGATGGGATGACCTGGTCTGGCAGGAGAAATCCCACATGTCACCCAATACGGTTATTTCACCGATAACAGAGACGCTCTTTTATTTTAATAAAGACACTATCCAGATTGCGGAGACGGATGCCATGCCGGTGCTGATATTTGCCCGCGCCTGTGACATCAATGCCATGTCACGGCTGGATTATATGTATTTATCAAACGGGAATAATTCTGATTACAGTTATCAGCAACTGCGCGACCATATTCGTTTTGTTCTGATTGAGTGCCCGCAAAGGTTTGAAAACTATTTCATGGACTCTCAGGAGATGATACATGTTTACTGAAGAAGAAAAAATCTGCGCCATTGAGCTTTATTTCAAATATAGCAAAAAGCTTGCCCCTGCCATACGCGATCTGTTGTCCCGAAAAGTTAATCTAACTTCTCAATGAATATCAATACGGTTCTGGCGAGCTGTTTCCCCTTAAGGGCTGGTGTATGACAATAAGTCATTTTATTATTGAACCAGGCGACTGCCTTGACGCTCACTTCTGAAAAAGATATTTACACAGAATAGTAAAAAAACCTGTACATTTTTATGCTACTAATGATGAAAAAATACAAATTCACTTTTCTTTTTATTGCGTTGCTGAACACCTTTTTTCTGAATCTATTTCCGTTGAGTGCAGCAGGATACTATCTGAATGTCGTGTTACAAATTATTGCAGGAGTTAACCTGTTGCAGCGTCGCCATCAGATAGTTTCTTTTATGATACTACTGATAATTTTTGCCATCACACATTGGTTACACAACATCAGTTCAATGACATTATTGTATTATGTAAGCTATCTGTTTTTTTTCTTCATACTGTCCGTGATAGTGTTCCGCCAGGTGATTTTCTCTGCCAAAATAAATACAGAATCAGTTTGCGCTGCATTGAGTGGTTTTTTGCTTATTGGATATATGGGATTTTTTATGTTCTCTGCGATAGAAAGTTATATGCCCGGTGCGTTTCGGGGATTGTCACAGGACAAACTGCAGATGATGAACGAACTCTTTTACTACTCATTTATAAGTATTTTGACGGTAGGGTATGGTGATATTGTGGCCGTCAGCTGGCCTGCCCGTAATGCCACTATACTGATGATCCTCATGGGCTATATTTACTCTCTGATTTTTATTTCCCGTATCGTAAGCGGACTTTCTATATCGGAAAAATAATCTGCTTAAATTATATCATTGATGAATTAATAAATTATTGGTAAGCGTAAACTGACCGCCGTATGTAGCCATTAAGCCAGTATTGGTAACGTAGGTGCCCACCTTTTCAAACTAGCGGGCACCTGTAACATTATCCGCAGAACCCCGCAGATCATTTTAAAATAAGTTTAAACTTCAAATGGTTAAACTGTGTTCACAACCAGGAGCCTCTGTTGCCCGTATTGCCCGGGAACACGATATCAATGATAACCTGCTGTTCAAATGGCTCAGACTATGGCAGAACGAAAGACGTGTTTCGCGGCGTCTTCCGGTAACGACCTCTTCTGACTCTGGCGTTGAATTATTACCTGTGGAGATAACGCCGGATGAGCAGAAAGAGCCTATGGCGGCTCTTACTCCGCTTTTATCCACTCCTTCACAAAACACAATCAGTACCAGTTCCTGTTAGATCGAGTTCCATCACGGTAAAATGACGCTGAAAAATCCTTCACCAGAGCTGTTCACGGTGTTGAACCGTGAACTGAGCGGGAGGGGACGATGATCTCACTTCCATCAGGCACCCGCATCTGGCTGGTTGCCAGCGTTACCGATATGTGTAAATCTTTCAACGGCCTGGGAGAACAGATACAGCATGTGCTGGATGAGCCCCCCTTCTCCGGTCACCTGTTCATCTTTCGTAGCCGACGGGTGACACCGTTAAAATCCTGTGGGCTGATGCTGATGGTCTGTGCCTGTTCACCAAACGCCTGGAAGAAGGCCAGTTTATCTGGTCATCGGTACGTGAAGGCAAGGTATCCATTACCCGCTCGCAGCTGGCAATACACCTCGATAAGCTGGACTGGCGTCAGCCAAAAACATCTCGCCTTAACTCACTGACAATGTTGTAAAAAACTCCTGACCGCATCATAAAAACGGTCATGAGTCAGAAATACCTCATTCTCATTCGCATCCCCATTACCGTTTTATATCACTGGCGCTGCCCCCCCCTGAACATCACGGGCACTGTACCGCTCACCCACCGAAGTTAAAAGGACTGAATGAACTCACATTCTTCCTTCAGCAAAAGCAGAGCCTGACAGAGTCAGGGGATGGATTAGTGCCACCAGTCACCTGAGTAACTGGCTGCGTCGAATATAGCTTCTTCGTGCCGCCCTGTATGCCACTTACAAGCCATTAAAGTGGCTGGATTGCAGGCAGAAACTGTACAGCATTTAGCTTTTGTTAACGTTTATCTTTGTATATTTCAAAATGTTTCATCAGATGATGGCTACAGACAGTGCGGTAATCACGATTACCGGGTGAGCTCAGACTTGATGTTAAGGATAAAACATGAAAATTCATTCAGGTCCGATTTTGTGTGCTTCAGTGTGTTGCCTGTTTTTTCCTGCCATTATACTGGCCGCAGGAAATAATTATCAGGGAACCGACAACCTGCCACACTGGCAGACTCCCGAATTCAACAACCAGTGGGGACTGGAAGCGATTAATGCACAGTATGCTTATGCCCGCGGATATAGTGGATATGGGATCAACATTGGTGTACTGGACGCAAAGTTATTTCAGCACCCTGAGTTTAACGGCAAACTTTCACAGCTTTCCGGCCATTTACCTTATGATTTTGAAACCGAAGAAGACGGAAGTATTTCTTTCGAAAGTCACGGAGTGCATGTTGCAGGCATTGCTGCAGCCAGACGGGACGGTACCGGAATGCACGGCGTGGCATTTGGTGCGACACTCACCACTGGCAATATTCCGGTGTTAGCGCCAGTGATATAAGACGGTAATTCACCATTTGGATTGTCCGCTCCACCCAACATGTTGTTTCCTTAAGGTTCTCACACCCAAAAGGACATCAACATGCTGAGCAGAGAGGACTTTTACATGATAAAGCAAATGCGCCAGCAGGGCGCGTACATTGTCGATATTGCGGCTCAGATTGGTTGCTCTGAACGAACGGTCAGACGCTATCTCAAATACCCTGAACCGCCAGCCAGAAAAACCCGCCACAAAATGGTTAAGCTGAAACCGTTTATGGATTACATCGACATGCGCCTGGCAGAGAATGTCTGGAATAGCGAGGTTATCTTCGCGGAGATTAAGGCAATGGGCTATACGGGCGGACGTTCCATGCTGCGTTACTACATCCAGCCCAAACGTAAAATGCGTCCGTCAAAAAGAACAGTTCGCTTCGAAACTCAGCCTGGATACCAGCTCCAGCACGACTGGGGCGAAGTTGAGGTGGAGGTTGCCGGGCAACGGTGCAAAGTTAACTTTGCGGTTAATACGCTGGGGTTCTCCCGCCGCTTCCATGTCTTCGCCGCACCAAAACAGGATGCTGAGCATACCTACGAATCACTGGTTCGCGCCTTCCGCTACTTCGGTGGTTG
>NZ_VCDZ01000046.1:0-21150 GCF_005845405.1 Escherichia sp. E4930
AAGCGAACCTGCCAGAACTCCTGTGGCTGACGCTGCCAGGCGAGGGTGGGACACGCCAGAACACATTCTCCGCATCCGATACAGAGCGACTCTTCCTTTGTGGCTTTTCCATTCTTTAATGACAGGCACCCCACGGCGTGGTGCGCACAGGCTTTCACACAGGCGCCACATCCGATGCAACGTTCTGCCGTAAAACGCATTCTGGCCACACCAATAATGCCAAAGTCTGACATGGAGGCTTTGGCACAGTCATTCGGACACCCGGCAATGACGGTTTTCAGGTGATAGGCGCTGGGATAAATCAGCTTTTCCAGCCGCCGGGATAAACC
Organism: Escherichia sp. E4930; assembly: GCF_005845405.1. Lineage (NCBI taxonomy): Bacteria > Pseudomonadati > Pseudomonadota > Gammaproteobacteria > Enterobacterales > Enterobacteriaceae > Escherichia > Escherichia sp. E4930. Next base: position 330 of record NZ_VCDZ01000046.1, read on the forward strand.
TGTGGTGTCGGTATTGGCTTTCTGGCAAATCCGGTTACCCAGGCAGGCGACAATGTTGCGTCCGCCAATCGCCAGGTATCCGGCTTTCGGATCATCAACCTGAACATCACACAGCTCCATTTCAATTTCGCGAATGAAAGGTTCCAGTGCGGCATTCACTTTGTCGATATCTTCGTAACGAATACCCGGCATGGCCAGTTTCTGGCGGGTGGTCAGATGGATCTGACCGTTACCCCAGGTTTCCGCAATCTCGCGTGCCACAGTCAGCAGGTGAGCGGGCAGAATGCCGCCGGGTATACGTACGCTTATCATGGCCTCACCACGGACTTTCGAAAGACGATATTCGTTGTTTGCCCGGGCCTTAATGATATCAATATCCACACTCATCATTTTTTCCTCAGTCTGCAAACTGACGGGCTACGGCATAGTTGAAAACCGGACCATCGACGCAGACATAGACATCCCCCATGCGGCAGTGACCGCATTTCCCCACCGCACAGGCCATCCGGCGTTCATAATCCACCCAGATTTGTTCCGGCTGCAGCCCTTTTTCCAGCAACATCTGTACGGTGAATTTAATCATCACCGGAGGACCAACAACAATCGCCTGCATGGTGCTGATATCTTCAAATGTCAGTGCTGCCAGATGGTCAGTGACCCGCCCGGTACGGTAACGTTCATCTGCTTCGCCTTCATCCAGGGTCAGAATGAGATTGTGGTGCCGGCGCCAGTTCGCCATTTCCTGTTTGTACAGCACACAGTCCCGGTTTTTATAACCGAAAATCATGTCAAGCTGGTTGATTTCCTGCGGGTTTTCGACGAAATAGCGCATTAACCCTTTGACTGGCGCAACGCCAGTACCGCCGGCAATGACCACCAGAGATTTGTGGCGGAAGGCATCGACAGGATAGCCGTTACCATAGCAGCCACGCAGCCATACCCTGTCGCCTTCACGGAGGGTAAAAAGCGCGCCGGTCACTTTGCCGACATTGCGGATAAGCAGGTCTATCCAGCCCTCTCCGCAGTCAGAAACAGAAATGGGCGCCTCCCCGACGCATGGCAGGGAGACTTCGACAAACTGTCCCCAGCGGGCCGGAAAATCGACTTCCACACGAAAATTCCACTCCTGTGGTGTATGACGGGTGATGGAAATAATGCGGTATGCAGCAGGCAAAAGGCTGTGCTTTTCTTTATCATGACAGGAACACGTTGACACTGGTTATGCCTCCCCGGAGAGTGCCTGCCGGACCGCGGCAGTCATTTTATTAATAATACGTGAGAATTTAATGTACTGAGGGCAGCGGTCATCGCAGCGTCCGCAGCCCACGCACATATGCTCAGTACCATTGCGGGCTTTGTAATCATTGACTTTATGAAGTGCACGGTAACGTAAACGTTCTCCCGCAGACTGGCGAAAACTGTGTCCGCCGGCCATATCGCTGAAACCCGGTACCATACAGCTGGCCCACTGGCGACGGCGTTCACCGCGCTGAGGATTTTCGTCATAAGCCACATCAAAAACGCTGTAGCAGGTACAGGTCGGACACCCGGTTGTGCAGCGTCCGCATCCAATACAGCGGCTGTTGTACTCATCCCAGAGCGGATGATTGATAATAATGTCGCGAACGCTTTGGGGGGACTGACAGATTTTTTCAGGGAGGGTAACCTGTTCCGGATTTTCGCTGACGAAGACAGGCTCATATTCTGTGCTCTGTCCCATTCCCTGTAAGGCGTCTTCAAAAAAAGCATCCTTAATAAAAAACGCTGGCGCCGTCATTACTGAATCGCATTGCTGCACTGTAATTATCGGTTTTATTACTCTCCATGGAGACACAGAAACAGTTTTCAAAACTTTGCGGGCACTCAATCAGAACAAAACGAATATGGTCGCGCAGCCGCTGATAACTGTAATCAGAATTATTCCCATTAGATAAGTACATATAATCCAGTCGCGACATGGCATTGATGTCACAGGCGCGGGCAAATATCAGTACTGGCGTGGTATCCGTTTCCGCAATCTGGATAGTGTCTTTATTAAAATAAAAGAGCGTTTCTGTTATCGGCGAAATAACCGTACTGGGTGACATGTGGGATTTCTCCTGCCAGACCAGGTCATCCCATCCCCGGATTTGCTGATAAATAATGTTATCCGTATCAGCAAAACGCCCGCCGCGAAACTCGGCAGAAGGCGCCAGAACTCGCCATTTTGCGCTCAGTCGCCGGATTAACAGACTGAACTCTTCAGGCGTGATTTTAACCGCCATCACATACTCCATTGCCTGTCAGTGAAGGATATATTGAGAAAATAACGTTTCTTTTTTTTACGCTAACGCTGAAGCGTTAAAAGTAACAACGGAAAAAACTGATTGTTGTTATCGCCATAATGAATAAGTGGTACTTTAAGTACCCACATAAGATGGTGCCGTTACTCGATGTACACCGGAACGATAAATGCCGTTTCTGTGTGTGGGGCGATGAAAGGGGAGGACGAAACAGCAATGAACGATGGATAAACATAAATCACGGAAAACATAACCGGTAACAGAATGTACTGCGTAAACCGAAAAGAATCAGCAGTAGTAAACATGTCGGTGAAAAAATATAACTGTCTTATTATAACTTCAGTGCGGAATGGAAATCGTATATGGCTCAAAATGAGCATAACATGAAGCTGACAACAGGGCTGACTGAGTGAAAAAAGACGACAACTGCACACTAAAAAATCCGGACATTCTGAAGCAAAAATGTAACGCATTATATTCCTGCCATATTGCTTCTCTCACCAGACAGGTGCAGTGTTACCATGATAAAGGCGTGGACATGCCATGGATTGACCCTGCTGATGGCGGTGTTAAGGCCAGAATGTTAATATTACTGCAATCACCCGCAAGAAGTGATCTGATGCCCAGGTTCGTGTCACTTGATAATCCCTGCCCGTCTCAACAGAATCTTCATCGTTTTCTTAAACAGACCGGAATCAAAAGAAAAGATATTATTCTGTGGAATACGATGCCGTGGCTTACTCTCTCCGGTAAAAAACTCTCACCGACCCGCAATAACATCACAAAGGGTGTGGAAATACTAAAATCACTGATGCCTTTACTGAAGAATTTAACGGTTGTCGTTCTGGCTGGTTCGGCAGCCTCGCAAACCCGTTCGTTTTTTGAGAGAGAATACCCTCATCTAACATTACTGACCATGCCTCACCCCAGTCCGTTGTCACTCTGTCGTTCTCCTTCTGTGACGGAAGCAATAAAAACAACGCTTCATCAGGCATATTTATTGATAAATTCACAGCGTTCAGAGGCTAATAACAGTCATACTTTATAACTGCTCAACGTTCATTCCGGCCTGACGACAATGTCAGGTTACACATTTATCCGGAAGCTTTGTTTATGGAGGTAAGAAAAGATGTCCGTACAACACGATACCTGCAGCCCGGAACCGGAGCGTTGTATCAAATTGTCTCCTGAGACCGGGCATTATATTAAAACTCGTTATCGACGGATAACTGATTTATATTTTATCAGGGAAGCGGAATAACAAGAATATTAACTGACAGAGAGTTTATCAGTTCGCGGCAGGAGGGCAGCAGTTTATGTATAAAAGACTGATGGTGTCCACATATCAGAAGGTCGCATTGTTCTTCATTAACAACCTTAACCAGTGATAAAGGCATTTCACCCGGAACAATGCGAATTTTAAGTTTCTTGTTGCAGATGTCGCTGGCAAGTTTTTGTATGTGTTCTCTGTTATGTGTTCTTATTCCATAAATGACATCTTCACACGAGGGCATGTAAATGCCGTGTCCCATTTTCTCATTAATGTCGTCAATGTGAATGATTGTCAGGTATGCATCATTCTGCTCGGCCAGTGCACGGGCTTTGTTGATTAAAATAGTATCATCGTCCTGTCCGGCAACCGCTACGGCAATATTTTTGTAAATCATATTAATATCCAGTAGATAAAATTTATTTTATTGCTGTTATTAATTTGATAAGTGAAATAATGAAAGATGTCAATACATAAAACCTTTAAATTAAACCAGTTTTAACGATAGATTATTCTTTTATGAAAGTATACTGGAGGTGTATCGCTACACTATTGCGCAACCTGTTTTTGCTCGCACAAAAATATGATTTCTGAGGTTTCTGTAATTTCTGTTAAATGGAAATCATTTTGTTTCTTTACAAAAATAGACAAACCGAATATTGAAAGCTCCACTTCAGTGCTTGTATTGTTATACAAGTATTGAGGCTGGGAATGAACCTGGAGGGCATATTATCTTTGAATAATATGCAGGCAATACATCCATTTGGGGGCGCGAGCGTAAATATACGCAGGAAACAATTTATTGACCTCTCTTTTTTTGTTTCCTCATTCTGTAACAAGAAAACTGTTACAGTTTGCGCGCCATTTTTTTCTGATACATAACACAGTTATGTTGATTTCCTGTTTCAGGATTTCTTTGCCCTGAAACAGACTATTCATGACCCCAGTTATACCCATAGGTATCTCAGACAAAACCGCTTTTCATCGTCTTGCTGATCGTAAAACATCGCCCTGGTCGTTCCCGGTGATGTCTGGTTATCCATACTGAAACAGGGGGCTCCTGTCGTTTTCGTCATTGCCGCAGTTGTGTCTGTCAGCGCCAATGATATAAGACGGTAGGGGATGCGGACGATTTCCTGGACTGCTTTATTATGCCAGCCCATATTTCTGGCGGTACATTCTGGGGCTGGCTGCACCCAGCGATAATTTTATACGCTGCTCGTTAGCGGCCCTGACGGCCCGTTAACACGGAGATACGCCTCACCGCGGGTAACCCTTGTCGGGGCGACTCCAGCCGCGCACAGAGACATTTTCATCCGTCGTTGACATTAAGCGGGATGCTTTGTTTTTTTTATTGCACACCAGACAGATAAACATGCTAAAAAAGTGACGGATGTGATTATTTTGCTGGGTTATTCATGATAGCGCTTGCCGCGTTAGTGTGAATGCCTGCTGTTATAAGTGATTTAATTCCCGAAGCAGAAGCTTCTGTGCTGGTTTGTTTTCCTGCTGACAGTCGTATTCCGGCAATTGCGGCAGGGAATAATAAAATATATAAAATATATAAAAATCTCCATTTACCTTATTGTTCTTTGTTGCCTGTAACTTATAAAGTTATGTATTATTAACGAAACTTCTTGTGGATATTATTTCTTTTAATTAACAAAATATTACAATGCTGCCAAGCCAAGCCAAGCCAAGCCATATATTTTAATTGTTTAATTTTACCATCCATCCTCCCTGCAATAAAGAACGTTATTACTTTCACCTGTATCGGTCTGAATGCCGTTATTTACGGTGTCCTTCAGAAATATATCCGCCCTCCGTAGTGGATGGCGGAACATCAGAACCATCGTGCACGTCGGATGCGGCTTGAGGAGCAGGCCCGCAGGAGAGGTCTGTCTGAAAAGGCAGCACAACAGCGGGTGCAACAGTATGAGGCTCGGTGGACATTGTGGGCAGTGCAACAAATAAAGACTGCATTGCCATTCCCTACATACCTTATTGTGGAGACATCTCTATCGTGAAACGTAAATTATTTGTCTGGTTATTTATCGCACCTACATGTCATAGTATCCAACTGCCGCTGATCTCTAGCATAAAGCTCGACCGGGAACTACCGGTTTCTTTATATGTGAGACCAACTGCTGACACTTACAAGTACATCGACAACCACCGGATCTACCCCGCTGACCGACCAGAAGAAACTGCGGCTAATATTTTTCTGGGTGTCTACTGGAATGATGACAAAACTGCTTTCCGTAATGATTATGCAACGAGGTACGAGTTGCCCCTTGGCGTTCTTGAAGTGCCGGACCGACCCGGTGACTCAGGGTTTTCCTGTAAGGTGTCGAGCCCGATGGGTCATGTCGTGAATCAGGATATCTCGGTATACGTCTCTTTGCCTGGCCGTGCTCCGGAATGGGAGGGTGTGAACTGTCTCAAAAGCCCGCACTGGAAGGGTCGCGACGATATCCGGATCCATAACATCAGGTTCCAGGGAATGGTGAAGTCTCCCGCCCAGGCCTTTGCCCGTAACCCATACCGCTTCACCGTACACGTGACAGCGAATGGACAAACTTACGTCTACAATGGTGGTATCTTTGCACCTCCAGGTGTCTATGGGATTATTGCAGGGAGACACTTAGTCACCGATAGTGTTGTAAACGTACGCACGTACACCGGATCCTATCAAGCGAACACCAGGATCATATCCAATGCCCAAAGCTTTAAAATAGACGATAACCTTTGTTCCCTTAAAGTCGTGACTGATATGGGCGATGTGCCGGCTGGGGGTGTCGTTCTAAAGGGAAGTGCACACCAGGGGATAGAAAACACTTACTCTCTGATACTTAAGGGACAACTAGACTCTCCTGGTTCTCGACAATGTTCCGTTCGTATCATCGGTACCTACGACTAACTACGACTGCGGTGTCTTCTGTGCTTAGCCCGTTCTGCAGGCCGACTGTGACCAAGTATTGGACACCAGCGTGGTTTAACCGAAACTTCCTAACATTACGGGAATGGTGGACGAAATAGAAGACGCCGCATCATTTTTCGCAGTCGAACGCGGATCGGGGTACCAAGTGTGGGGTGGTGATCAATTCTGGACTGTTTAAAACATGAAAAAATAGCGTTCAGGCCTTGTGTGGCGCGGGTTTGCGGGGTTTCCATAGATTCTGGACTATTTTGGGCAAAATGCTCAAAAATGCTTTTTTTTGCGCTTTATTTTGGACTCTTTTGATCAGATTTTGGCGTGATTTTAACATCCTTTGCGTGTGTTTGATTTGAGTTAAGTTACTGAAAAAGATCGTTTTGTATTTTTGTGTGACGTATTTTTCTACCGGGTTTTTGTGTTGTTTACAAAGTACGTAACAAGAAACAAAAACAAGGAGCGTACTTTTCTATTTTCATGTTGAGAAAACGATTATAATTTTTTGATAAAGATCGTTTTTTCTCTTGAGTGAAAGGTCTTGTGTTTAAATCTATTTTCTTTTTGGATTAATCCAGAAAGAAAATGGAAGAGGTGGTTTTTGATGGTTTTTGTTAACTGTTTGTTTCAGTTTTACAGCGCCACATCATAGAAATTCCTTAATGCTGAACAGGTTCAACTAATGCCAGTTTGCAAAACCTTTTAAAGTTGAACTCATTCAGCGTTCGCTGATGTTTAAGAGGAATATAGATATGGCAAGAATGAACCAACAAACGTTAAATACCTTAAATGCATGTGTTAAAAGCATCTTTAATAAGGCGCTAAAAGAATCATCTCCACTATATCCACAAATTACGACAAAGGCGGCTTCGTCTGGCTCTGTTAATGTTTACGCCACATTGGGGGCGTTCCCAAGTTTGCGGGAATGGCAAGAGGGTTAAGTTATTGGAGCATGGACGCTCTAAAATCGCTAAGGAATTGTGGCTATCTAGTGTATGCTCTATCTGACTAAGCTGTTTCTTATCTCCTAGTTTTTTTGTGATAAACACTTCATCTCATGTTAATTGTTGTCAATTTGTTGTCTTTGTTAAAGTCCAGAATTGACCGTTAATTAGTCCAGAATAAAACGCTAAATTACAACTGCCGCCTGAGTATCGCCCAGACACGGCGATACCCGTATGCAGGCATATCGCCAATAATATCCAGGATGCGCGATAAGACTTCTGCATCCGCAGCCTCATCGCGCCTCTGACGCCGTTTATCTGGCTTGTTATCAGATGCCTTCATCCGTAATGTTAACTGCGCACGTGACACGCCCAGAACACGGCTTACCGGGGCTATTCCTTGTCCGAAGGTAACAAGGGCACATGCGCTATCCATTTTCGCGATTGTGCATACTCCACCGCTTCTTTGAGGATCTCAACTTCCATGGTTTTCTTACCCAGTAAACGCTGAAGCTGATTAATCTGCTTTATTGCAGCGGCCAGTTCAGAAGCAGGAACAACGTCTTCACCGGCAGCCACAGCAGTGAGGCTTCCTTCCTGGTATTGTTTCTTCCACTTAAACAACAGACTGGGCTGAATTCCATGCAAACGCGCCACGTGGGACACCGTCATGCCCGGCTCCATAGTCTGTTGAATAATTGCGATTTTTTCCTGAGGTGTTTTACGTTTACGCACCTCTTTTCCTAACAAAACGCCAGCCATCTCAAAATTAGAACTAGTGTTAGACATATATCCAAGCTTATCTCTTATTTTAAGATACATCTACTGTCTGGTATTTCAGGGGGCCAGCTCAACCTGAAACACTCCTCAGTCTTGTACAGGAGGAAGGATTTGACCTTCTGATATGCGGCCATCACCATACATTTATTAACAGACTGATGCCCGCTTATCGGGGACTCATTAATAAGTCCGCGGCTAATTTACTTATCATTCCATTGTCAGATGAATGATTTCTGACGTTATTTTTTAGCGCTGACATATCTTCCAGTGAAACACGGCGACTTTTGTCGCCGTAAACGTCAACACTCCGGATCTGTTTAACCAGACGTAAACAGGGTATACGTTGCCACAATCTTGCTGATCATTTACCTCGCTGTACAGGTACAGTTCGGATTTAATGGGTACCGGATGCGTTAATGAACGCACATGCATCATCAACTTCCTCCGGACACTGAGGTTCTGACAACCGGGAATTTATGGTATTAAAGAGGATCTGAAGGTTTGCTATAAAGTAAAATTCACATATTCACTAACGGGATCCGAACCGGATGGGAAGTATGTATATCAGAGTATATTCAACTCTTTCAACTGAATACAGATATACCCGGCAGACAATTCTTATTTAAAACTCAGGTTATTTTTATTTAAATTGAGAGCAGTTATAATTATAGTATTAACATTCCTGGATGGAACATGCAAGTTGGTTTGAATTTTTACGGACTTTGTAGCTTCGTTCCTTTTTTACCTCGTAACTGTCAGAGTCTGGCTGATATTTTTTACTTTGTTCGCCAAAGGTGATTACGATATCGGGTGTGAACCCAGACAATCAGAAAATGAACAGAGACATGGAAAACCATATATCAGAGATTACTATAGAAAAAATTATTGAGCGTATTGAAGCTGAAATTGAGAGAGGCTCCCGCCTTTCTGTCAGAGAAGTGGCTCTGTGGTCTGGTTATAGTCACAGACACCTGCAGCGTTTGTTTCTGATGTATACGGGGATCCCTTTGGGAGAATATATTCGTCGCAGGAGGCTTAATCGGGTGGCATTGCTCCTTCGTCTTTCTCAGCGTTCTTTTCAGGATATTGCTCTGAGCACAGGTTTTGATTCCCAGCAGTCAATGAACCGTGACTTCAAAAAGAATACAGGTCTGACACCAAAACAATATCGCTACAGAAAATTTTTCTGACCAGATTGATGGCAGGGAGTAAACATCTGAACAGTATATTAATTACACTGACGGATAAAAAAACCACCTGCTGTGAGGTGGTTGGTGGTCAAAATACACAAGATATATTTTAATTATTGGACGTATCATCTGCTACTATAATAAGTGTTACACAGTTGATCTCGCCACGACGACCGATGAATGTGCAGTGGAAGGATTCTCTGAATCTGCTTCACTTCCGGATACGATTACAACAGTTTCGCGAATTTATGTTGCATACCCAACCACTCACTGCCGCAATCGCATCATATATTAACAGGATTACTCAACAGGACCACATCCACCAATGATTTTTGATACAGAGATGGCAGGATGCAGTAAATAATCATATTCGCAGTTTTTTTCTTTGTTATAAACACTGCCACTACAACCTGACAACAGCGCCATTATCACTGCAACTGAGCCAATCTTTAAAAGATTCTTCATATTTTCCTTCTTTGGTGGTAAAAAGATTATAAACATATTCTGCATAACGAGTAATCCTCGTGTCAATATTAATGCAACAAATAAATGCACTTATTTTTAGATATTTTAGATATTTTAGATATTTTAGATATTTTATTATTGCATCTGTCTTGTAACCAGAGATATCCACTGAAGCAGATGTATGTATATTATTCACAACAGTCAGCAACTCAAATTTACCGACTGGCGATTGCAACACGCCTTCCCTTTTCTTCAGGACTGAATCAGCTTTTTGGTTACCCTGCAGACAACTGTATCCGGGGCTCCGGGTATTATTCCTATATAGTCCCCCGGAATACAACGTAGTAATGCTCCTGTTGACAGGCAGGATGCGCCATTACTGATACACATCAGAAAACGCATTGATATGATGCCCGTCAGGGCCTGACTTATAACTAATCCTTTTATTTGCGCAAGATTGCCCCGCTTAAGAGTATTTAGATAATTCACATAAAAGACAAAATAAAATCAGGGTTTACTCAATATTACGATTTATTTTCTTGTGTATATATTATGGATTCGTATTATTGCTCTGTTGTGAGCATTCCGAAAAGAATGTTTCCTTCTGGTGACTCATAACACACAATGCATTTATTCAGGCGCGTGCGCATATGCGTGGGCAATGGTGTATGCCCCCCTTTATCTGTCGTTTCCCATTCTGTGACAGCAGGCCAGTTACAGTTTACTCGCCATTTTTTACCACCCGACCAGTTAGCACTTACCCGCTCTCTATGCCCCATCAGGCTCTGCTGTCAGCGCCAGTGATATAAGACGGTAATGGGGATTTTCAGTGTTGCCACCATCGTCTGCAGCTGGCTGACGTACCAGGCATCAGAGAGCGGAACCAGCCGGTGAGTCTGCTGATCGGCCGGCGATCTTCCTGCCGTTCTGGCTGTCTTTTCGGTCCGTTGTTTCAGGGGGTCAACGTCACGATTTTTTCTTCTTCAGTAAACATGTTTTATCTCCTGAGAGTCCAGGAAATCGTCCGCATCCCCGCAGTTGGAGCTTATCAGCAGCGCCTTTAAGGTTATCGAAACACAACGCCCAAAACTGGCCTGCAGCCGGTGCGACTGTATCGTTCAGGCTCCGCAGCCACCAAAACCCATCGAGCGCAGTTACGCCAGTCCGGCTCTGCTGGGCCGCATAATCATGGCGAAGTTCACCGATCATCTGCCGCAGCACCAGCAGTGTTATCTTCCCTGTACATCATCCAAATGGTTGCGGTCCAGCACCACGGACTTACGGATGTCCGAATTGGTCATTATGGTCGTACGGGTGATCCTTAGGTTTACGATCGTCGTACCAGGTTTTGTAACTGTTCTTTCGATGGGTATGTAGTACACGGCAGTTGTGCGTTCACTTGTGTAGTCTTGATTGATATACCAGTTAGTGTCTGTGATGCCATTGCGGTTGAGCATTAATGGCCAATTTGATTCTATGTCTATGCGCGCACGCAAACGATCAGTTTCCAGGTTAACGAACGATGAAAATTCTCCTTTTGAGTTCGCGGTAACGGACTGAGTCGTTGGCCACGCCATAAAGTGCGAGACATCGTTTTTCGTCTCCCATACCCAGTAGATGTCGCGTTCTCTAGTTTCGCGGCCTGTCGCGTTAATTACCTCGCCACGAAGTTTACAGTCTATTCTCGTCTCGCCATCCACATTCGCGGTAGTGGGTAACGGTGTAATTAACCGGAAGGTCACCGTATGTTTTCCGCTTTGGGCTACTTCGTATTCACCCGGTGAATCTTCAGGGTAAACCAGGTTGTCCCCTAGCCCGTACACGCCTAGCCGTACTACACTATTTGCGTCACCCGGTGTCCCCCAATAGAACGTACTTCCTGGCGGGTCCACCTTAGCGCGTTCGACTTTCTGGCGATTTAGTTAGTCCGCGACTACGTAGTCGGTGTACTCGAACCAACCCCCGCTCACCAAATGGTAACGAGGATCACTCCCAGTCAGCCCCCACGCGGTCAACCCCCAAGGTTGATAATTGTTGGACGTTCATAGTCGAGTTCAGGTTCTGGTAACGGAGAACCCGGACGAGGCACCAAGTCCAGACGTGATCCATGGGCGTAGAAGGCCATAACCAATACTACCATGAGTATTTTTTTCATTTGATAAACCTGTACATACACAACAAATGCAGAGCCACCTTCATCTGGCGCTCTGCCCACAATGTCCATCGTGCCTCATACTGTTGCACCCGCTGACGGACAGCCTCTTCAGACAGTCCTTTTCTGCGGGCCTGCTCCTCAAGCCGCAACCGACGGGCACGATGGTTCTCTTTTGCACGGGGCGCTATCCCGGTGGGCCCCGTTGCATCAAACCACACCCCCAGCCAGTCAAATCCACGCTCAGTACGCCCGACCTGTGTTTTGTCCGGATGACATTCAAATCCGGTGTCCTCAAAGTAATTATGCAGCCGTCTGACAGCGCGGCGTAACGGCCAGCGCCGCGTGGACAGAAAAAGAAAGTCGTCCATATACCGGACATAATAAATATCCTCCTGACGGCTGAATGCCGAATCCACATACCACAGGAACGATGCCCCCAGGAGAGGGCTCAGGGCGCTGCCGCGACATATACCGCCCTGTGGTGTAAAAAACTCACCGCCGTGTTCGACGGTGTACCAGATGTACTGTTTAATAATGTTCTGCAGCACCGGCGAACGGACAAAACGGCATACGTGGTGCCAGAGCTGCTCTTTCCGGATATGCCGGTAATACCCCCGGATATCTGTCCGCCAGACAAAGCGTGCCCCCTGTGCCAGCGTTTGCGTTATTTCTGCCAGCGAGTCCCGACCGCCCCGGTGTCCTGCGGTATGGACACACCGGCTCTGCAGGGGCAACAGGTCCTTTATTTCCAGGGCCACCCACTTCATCACCATGGCATCAGCGGCCGACCACAGAACGATATCGTCCTGTTTTCCGGTCCGGATAAGCTGTGGTGGTAACAGACGATATTCACCGTTATCCACCTGTCGCCATATACGCTCCGGATACATGCCCCGGTGAAAACGCAGGTGCCATATATCGGCGTTATGCGATGCCCGGCGTCGCTGACGATATATCCATTCAGCGGCGACTTCCCTCCGGTCAGCCATTGTGCGGGAAAGACTCATTTGTTTATTCCGCGACTAATTCATTGCAATACATCAAGTGAGCAAAGCAGGACGGGATATCCGTTATGGCGGTGGAGGACGGATATATTCTGAAGAAATACCTGAAATACCGACATACGCATCGGTATTGGTGAAAGGGATAATATAGTTGTTCTTTATTACAGGTGAGCGCTGCAGCAAGACTGAACGCCGGGTACAGATTATCTTGCTTGGCTTGGCTTGGCTTGGCTTGGCAGCATTGTAATATTCTGGTTAATTAAAAAGAAATAATTTTCAGAAAAAAACCATACTGATAATACATAATTTTCCAACTCACAGGCAACAGTAATCAATAAGATAAACCGATGTTTGTTTTATATATTTTATATCGTATTCCGAAGATTATCTGCGCCAGAAAAATCCCCAGTTATCAGCAGGAAAAGCCATTTACACTACTATCTCATTCTCTCACTAGCGAGATGATAAACGTTACAACGTTCACGTTTCCCTACCGCAACAACCGCAATAATTAACATATCGTCAATCACCTGATAAACCAGACGAAATCCCGATGCACGAAGTTTAATTTTGTAGCAGTCCTTTAGCCCACGTAGTTTTGCAGAAGGTATATGGGGATTGTCGCTGCATTTTTTTAGTTTTTTCGCAAACTGCTGTTGAATGGTCTTATCCAGTTTCAGCCATTCTTTAAGCGCATCATCCCTGAATTTTACCGTATAAGTCATAAATAGCTGTCCAGGTCCACCTCATGCAGGGGTTGATTGCTGCGTTCAGTAACCAGTTTCACCAGCTCCTGGTCATCCAGAGCATCAAGCATCCTTTCATACAGTTCAGCAGGAATACAGTAGAATGCCGGCTGATTGCGATTCAGAATGGCGACCGGATAACCATCACCAGCACTGACTGTAGCCATCGGATTTTTTTTCAGTTCACTGACACTTGCACTGGTATCAGACAGAATGATGTTAGGCATAACGCACCTTCAAGACTGTTTAACAAGTCTTAAAGATACATCTGAAAGGACTAGTTAACAAGTCTGTATTACTCATATATTTGCAAATAAATTTAATGCTGGTTTTATACTCTGATGCCGTGTCAGCGGCATGGAAGGCGGCACTCAGTTGTTTCATATGATACCGGAGTAAAACCGCCGAAGCCCGGCGTAAGCCGGTACTGATTGATAGATTTCACCTTACCCACCCCGGCCCTGCCAGACCATACCCGCTTTCAGCCATGACAGAGTTTTTGTGCTGCGGTCGGAGTGGTCCCGACGAGGGTTTACCCGAAGTCGGGGTGTATCTCCGCGTTAGCGGGCCGTGAGGGCCGCTTACGAGCGTGTATGACAGATGTACAGAGATTTCTTCCCATCTTCAGTCTTATTTGTTCCCGAATTGTCAACTTCTGAATCGTGAGGGGTCCTCCGAGGTTCCGATTCAGTGGTTGACAACTGCACATAAAACACCCTGCAAAGCCATAGGAGTCCGCTTGGAATTCGGAAAATAAATCACGTTAAGACTACCTTTTAGCCAAATAGCGTTTGAGAATCGCCAGAATGGCGGGACAACAACGGTTTTGGTGTACGAAACCGTACGTTTTCGTTCGGTTGCCCCTCAAACCCCATGTTCAAGTCAGAATAGTGGACAGGCGGCCAAGAACTTCGTTCATGATAGTATCCGGAACCCGTTCGAGTCGTTTGCCGCCCCGGGCTCTCATATCGATTGTCCGGGGTTGATCGCAACGCACAACACCGGTGGTACGAATGCCGGCACCATCCAGCGACACCGCAAAGCCGGCAGTGCGGGCAAAATTGCCACCGCTGGTTACGGGCACAACAACAGGCAGGCGGGTCACGCGATTAAAGGCCGCCGGTGTGACAATCAGCACTGGCCGTGTTCCCTGCTGCTCATGACCTGCGGTAGGGTCAAGCGAAACAAGCCAGATTTCCCCTCTTTCCATGTCAGATTTCCTCCTGACCAGCTGCCGGCGCATCCAGCCACTCTCGTTCTTCTGCCGAGATATCAGCATTCGGATCGCACTGTGCCAGTAGCTCAGCCAGTGAATACTGCGGACGTCTATGCGGCTCCACAATCAGCCGACCATTATCAATGATCATGCCTACTTCATTATCTGTACCCAGAGACAGAGCATTCAGCAGTGCAGGTGGAACGGTCAGCATTACTGAGCCGCCGACCTTCTTCAGTCGAGTGGTATGCATATTACACCTCCATAAAAATTATATTTAAATATAACATTTGCAATGAAAACATACCAAGCTTTAACGCGAAATGTTTAATAAAAATATAACTTTCAGCCCAACAGTAAGCCCAGCACAGTTGCTTCCATATGCAGCAATACCGGCAGCAGCAGGCCGCCACTTCTGATCCGGGCCGCTGATGTAATCAGCCCCACCAGGAATATTCCCACTAGGGTCAGCAGGTTTTGATACTGCTGCATATGCACGGCGACAAACAGCAAAGACGTTATCAGCGCACCCAGCCACATCGTCCAGCTGTACCGCGAACGGAAGACATTCAGCATGATCCCACGAAACAGTGTTTCCTCATTCAGCGGAGCAAGGATAAAGGTGGTCAGCAATGTCAGGATCACATCGGGTATGGACTTATCGGCAAAAAGTTTCGTCATAAATGGCTCAACAGGCAGAGCCAGCGCCTTACCGAGCAGAAATTCACCGACATACACCACGGCCATCGCGCCAACCAGCCACGGTACGCCAACGTTGCGCAGCTGACCAACGACCGGTAGCGGAGCTATCCAACGGCGGTATACCAGGAAAACACACAGCAGATACACCAGAACAGCACCATGACTGAAGAACAAATAGTTTTTCCCCTCCCCATGCAGAACGGCCTGCGCCATGACAAATCTGGCTCCCCAGCTAATGCCCCATGCAGCCAGCATAACCAGCATAAAGCAGATATTGATTACGAGTCTGAATCATTGCATCTCCTGTTAATTTTTAATTTGTCCCATTTTCGTCATTACCACGTATATACACATGCATAACTTTTCGGATATTTCCACCAACAGATGCCGCGTCAGCGGCATGGAAGACGGCACTCTGTTGTTGCATATGGTACAGGAGTAAAACCGGCGTAAGCCGGTGCTGATTGATAGATTTCGCCTGTCCCATCCCTGTCCTGCTAAACCATACCCTCTGTCAGCGAAGACAGAGCTTTTGTGCGCGGTTGGAGTGTCCCGGCAAGGGTTTAGCGTATCTCCGCGTTAGCGGGCCGTCAGGACCGCTTACGAGCGTGTATGACACACGTACAGAGATTTTTCCCGTTTAGCCTCCGTTCTTAAATTGTCAACTTCTGAATCGTGGGGGCACCTCCTGAGGAATCCCCAGAAAACAAGACAGGCATAGTGAGATGTGATCTAATTGATTGTGCTAACAATTTCAAGGAGATCACCACTATGCCTGCTCGTTTATTATGCCAAAATTTCCTTAACAACATACTGGCCCCTTTGCATCTTTACCGTCAAAAATCACTGATTGACGCAACTAATGCTGTAATAAATGGCGCTTCCCTCACGCTTACCAGTATCGGGCGTCATTTAATCGGTACTGCATCAGTTAAAAACAAAATAAAGCGGGTGGATCGACTGTTGGGGAATCGACATTTGCAAAATGAGGTTTCCACCATTTTTCAGCGAATTACTCAGAAGATTACGCGGGGAATGTCTCGTGTTGTGATACTCATTGACTGGAGTGCTTATCATGCCTCTCGTTTTCAGCTTTTGCGGGCAAGCCTGGCATGTGACGGGCGTTCTTTACCGTTGATGAGTTGTGTCGTTCCATCATCGCAGACAGCGAATGCAGACGTACATGAGCGTTTTCTGGAATCGCTTGCTGAGTGCTTTTCCCCCGGGACTGATGTCATTGTTATTACAGATGCCGATTTTCAGGGGCGATGGTTCCAACAGATCCGCTCCCGTGGCTGGACCTATATTTGCCGGGTACTGGGCAATCATTATTACAATATTGGTGATGGCTGGGAAAAGGTGTCGGACTCTGGCACAAAAGCATCAACGACAGCAATTTATTTAGGTGAAGGCCTGCTGGGTAGAGATAAAAATGCACAACATGAAGGGCATTTTTATCTTTATAAAAGTAAGCCTAAAGATCGTAGATTTAAACGCTCGAAGGAAAGAGCAACCAGACCATCGGTGACGGCTAAAGCTCGTACTGCCGGGAAATCACCATGGTTTATTTTCACAAACAGTACTGAGTTCTCGCCAAAACAGGTAATGAAATTATACAGCCGTAGAATGCAAATTGAGCAAAATTTCAGGGATGAAAAAAATCCTCGCTGGGGATTTGGACTACGGTTTGGTGCCAGTCATTCATCTGGGCGGGTCACGGTATTGAGTCTGATCGCAACATTAGCCAGTATCATTATGTGGTTAAGCGGTTTCAGCCTGGAAAACAAAGGGATACATCATAAATATCAGGCAAATACAGTGAAGCACAGGCGAGTCATCTCGTTATTAAAACTGGCGGAGAATGTGATTCGACATTCTCCACTCATACTAAACACACTGTCACTTGACGCAGGGCTGAAAGTTCTACAGCAACGGTATACCAATATGATAATGGTTTACTAAATTTTCTGGGGATCCCTCAAGGGTGTACCCCAGGTTGCCCGGCTTCATGCTGTTGTTCCGGCTCAGTGACACCCCGTACGTCCCCGTGCTGCCCAGCATGCTGTCACCGGTGGACGTCTTCCCGACCAGAAGGTCTGCACTTAACAGACGAATGGCACGACTTGCCGTAAACATATTTATCGTGGCGGAGTTTCCACCACTGTCACCCGTGCTGGCCGTGGCCGAAGAGCTCACAACCCAGCGCCCGATATTGGCTTTCAGGTCCGCTGAACCAAAGGCCGAGGTGTTATTACGACCGGTATTGGCGTTCGCGTTATAGTTCACGCGAAATGCACTGGTCCCGTAGTCCCAGTCCACGTTCTCCGGCATCTTCACCAGCCCCTTCTGGGGAATGGACAGCGCCAGACTCTGGGTGGAAACATCAAAATCCACCTTCACTGACGGAGCCTTCGTCAGCCATGCCTCAGACAGACACAACTCCTTACTGTCCTGTGGTGTTACATCCAGTATCTGCTTTCCGCTCTCCTTCCCGTTCAGGGACAGGTC
The DNA here is from genome assembly GCF_005845405.1 of Escherichia sp. E4930. Taxonomy (NCBI): domain Bacteria; kingdom Pseudomonadati; phylum Pseudomonadota; class Gammaproteobacteria; order Enterobacterales; family Enterobacteriaceae; genus Escherichia; species Escherichia sp. E4930. The sequence continues at coordinate 18,524 of NZ_VCDZ01000046.1, forward strand.
AACCAGGTAACGCCCCGGCGCATAATTACCGTTCAGCGCCGCCCAGACCTCCGGATTAACTCCGGCACCGCCCTGGATAAAGGACATATCCAGCTTTTCACCGGCAACGGTCGCAACACTGGCAAACACCGCTGATATGGCAAGCGCCAGTGCAGCACGGCGAAAAAACACCGGAGGCGCGCTCCCCGCTATTAATTTTGTTTTTGCACGCACACGCGTTTACTCCGTTACTGATATGTGACCACAAAGGTCAGTGCGCCTGTGTATTCCCCCGCTTTCACATTTACCGGGAACACCGGCTGCGCACGAAAACGGAACTGTCCTTTAGTGGCAAACTCCACCGGGTAATTCACAGAATGACTGCCCTCTGTCAGACGCCCGCGATAATCAGCTTCCGCATCCACCGCCCGTACATCCACGCGAATACCATCACCGGCACCGCGGGTGACCACGCCCCCGGCGTCCAGCTGTCCCGGGTTACCAAAATCCAGGGTGGCGACCTGCCCGGCCTTAAAGGCTGAGCTGCCCTGAACCGTGGCACCGGACTCATACAGACGCACAGTGAAGTCACGCGGCGGCACAGACGCCCCCGTGGACTTGCGGTAAGTCCCGAATGTCAGCCGGCCACTGTTGCCGGTGCTGTCCGCATCCACCACCACATGACAGGCCGAGGCCACCACGTCAGCACTGAAAGCGATAAATTTTTCATGCGACTGTTATCCCGTATATGGAATACCGGCTTCTGATATATAAAAAGGAACCAGCCTGTTTACCGCCTGATGGGTACGCTGAATACGCCCGAGAGCACCAGAGAAATATCCCTGAGAAACCTCATGTCGTTCACAGGCCTCCCTTCGGATATAACCCAGAACCAGAAAATCCCTCAGCGCATTAAGAACCTTTTCACTGTGAACCGGAGATATTTCAGCTAATAACCAGAACTGGCTCTCTGACATTTTTCCGGGCGACAAAGTACGCCCGTGCTTCTTGCTCAGATACAGGTCACTGCTGTTCATTTATATCTTTCCAGAAATATAACCAGACAAAAGACGACATAAATCCGGATAACAAAAATGTATTCACACTGCTGCCGCCCTGTTTTCTGCGGCGAAGACTATCACGGTGTTTTATAGCGAAAAACACTAATTTCACAATCTTTATAACCAAACAACAATTTAATGACATAAAACCCTGCTAAAACACCAATAACTTAGAATAAAAAAACCAAAAACAAAACAAAAAACAGATAAAAAGATCGTCGTTTTTGCCAACACCAATATTGCATCCCGCACAGGATTTTTTGTTCATATTTAGATATTCATCAAAAAATAGATCATGTTTTTCATATAAAAAATGAATTTAAAATCACAAAAAATATTAAAGTGTGAAATTAAATGAACAGAGAAAAATATATGCACTATCATCTGTGACTTAATAACGTAATCAATAAACACAAAAACCGTAAATGATTTGTTATTGCATTGATTTTTTTAATGGTCTGGATGTGAAACAAAAGTGGAAAGGAAGGAGAGATTCAGAACCAGAGGCTGGTTATAATAAAATGGAAATTGCAAATACGGATGTGAACAGAAATGAAGAAAGAGCAGATACTGTCTTTTATTCAGGAGATAAACACGCCATGCAAAACGGCTGAAATAGCCATGCGTTTTGACATGAGTGTTTATCAGGCCCGCCATTACCTTACATAGAGGGTAAAATCAAACGTACACCTCCCCGTCGTGGGGCCTGTATCTTATGGGTGACAGCCAGAAACAGGGCTCCGTTTCCCAGACGGAACCCAAAAAGAAGGACACACTGTGTGTCCTCCTCATTTAAAAAACAGAATTACATAGCAGCAAGGTAAATTGCTGCTATTTCTTCGTGAGTAGCCTGAACAGGGTTGGTCAGGCCGCAGGCATCCTTCAGAGCGTTAGTGGCCAGAACAGGAATATCCTCTTCTTTCACGTTCAGTTCCCGCAGGTTTGCCGGAATATTTACTTTCCGCGCCAGTTCTCTGATCGCTGCAATACAGGCCGCAGCACCTTCAGTATCATTTTTCCCTGCCACGTTCACGCCCATTGCCGCCGCACAATCACGTAAACGACCAGCCGCGACTCTGCTGTTGAATTCCTGGACATGCGGCAACAATACGGCATTACAGATACCATGAGGCAGATCGTAGAACCCCCCTAACTGGTGTGCCATAGCATGAACATAGCCCAGAGAAGCATTGTTGAATGCCATTCTGTCAGCGCCAGTGATATAAGACGGTAATTCACCATTTGGATTGTCCGCTCCACCCAACATGTTGTTTCCTTAAGGTTCTCACACCAGAAAGGACATCAACATGCTGAGCAGAGAGGACTTTTACATGATAAAGCAAATGCGCCAGCAGGGCGCGTACATTGTCGATATTGCGACTCAGATTGGTTGCTCTGAACGGACGGTCAGACGCTACCTCAAATACCCTGAACCGCCAGCCAGAAAGACCCGCCACAAAATGGTTAAGCTGAAACCGTTTATGGATTACATCGACATGCGCCTGGCAGAGAATGTCTGGAATAGCGAGGTTATCTTCGCGGAGATTAAGGCAATGGGCTATACGGGCGGACGTTCCATGCTGCATT
>NZ_VCDZ01000047.1:0-9354 GCF_005845405.1 Escherichia sp. E4930
AGCGGCCAGCGAGCTGTCCTCTTATCCAGAAAAACTGACAGCAGAATTTGATAAACCCTACGAAATCCTGGCTGATTCATACAAGGAATACACCCGTACACCTGTATATGTTGTTTCGTTCCCGAAAGATGAACTCAACCAGCCTGTTAAGAAGTTCGAATCGCTTTCTGAAGCTATTGAGTATAAAAATAATACTGCAATGCTTCATGATCTGGATAAAAGGGAAGTTATTGTTAAATCTGTAACCAGAGAAGAATTAGGGATGATGGGAGAGCAACTTGCCGTTAAAGAAGCGGAACCTGTTCCACGACATGAACTTGAAAAAGCACAAGGTCGTGATGTCAATGAGCAGGATGGTTTGATACTGGATGCCATTGATCGCTATCAGGCTAAATTTGAAGCCGAGGGATTAGCGTTTAACCGTCAGGAGACTGAAGCCGAATTGTTACATCACGATTTCACTCGCGAAGTAGCAGAAGATCGTCTTGAACAACAGTTCGTACAGGAAAAAGCAGAACAGCAAAATCAGCAGCAATCTGAACAGGAACGATAAAGAGAAAGCCCACGAAATTAATTCGTGGGCTTAAATCTGAAGTTTAAATAACGCTCTCACTAGAACACCGCAACGGTTCAGCACATATCGATCTTACCGCCCAGTAACATAAAAATGAAAACCGTTGTTAATGGGAGCAATATTGCCAGGGCAAAAACGATTAGATTACTTCTCCTGCCAATATTGAATACTATACCAGCTATCAATACTAAAAAGAAAAATACAACTGGTACAGTCCATGTAATAACTGGATTATAGCTTATAATTCCTAAATCAAAGATGCATTGTTCCATAGAGTTAAACTCCTCCTGTGAGGATTATAGTCCATCTCATTTCATCGTTTCTTAAAGCCCACTCATTCGCAGGCTTAAGTATCATTCAGAATTTTTATTCCAGTTATAGCAGACAAATATTAATGGCAGAGAAAAACCGAAAGTTAAGTATAATAAAATCCCAACTGATTTACTATCTTCATCAGGTAATAAGTAAAATGCTAATAACATAAAAAGATTTAGGTAAATTCCACATAAAATCAAAAAAAATCTGTATCCCGTCATCTGATTTTCCTTTACATCAACATCAAACTATTTGTTAACGGTTGGTCTTCCGGCCTTCGGACTGTTTTTCCTTATATCATCAAACAACCTCCGGCGTTCTTCTGCTGATACCAGACGTAGAGCTGCCAGTGCCGCCCTGATAACTTCAGCACGGCTTGCACCGTACTCGTTCTGGAACTCCTGCGCTGTATCGAGATCATCATCTGTCATTGTCAGATTTATACGCGTTACTGCGGATGCCGATGCCGGTTTTTGTGCCGCAGAACTTACAAACTGGCGCAAATCCAGTGGCTTAATTTCCTGATCTATTTTCTTGGGGAGCTTTGCCATAAGGTATCCTGCTTTTTGTAAAGTGTGTAATTATACACACTTTTTATAGCTGTAGAAGTTCCAGCATCCAGGTGCCGCAAATTGCCAGGCCACCTGCAAGTAGAAGCATAGGTGCATCATGCCATGACCAGCGTTTCTTATTTTTACGGAGAAAACATACGCAAGCACATGTGGTTAATATTGATACAGCAATAAAAAGCCATCCGATCAGGGTGCTGAACTGAGCAAATGGTGATAAAACACAACCTGAACTATTCAGGCAAGGGGATTCATGTTGTTTGAGCATAGTAAATCCCATCCAGAGTGATGACACAGGCAGAAATACGCACACAGCCGGAATTATTAGCCTGGCGGAGAATATCCTTATCAGGAGTATCAATAGTGATAAGAACAGAAAAAGACTGAGCATGTTATGTTTCCTGTTTCCTGTTATTTGTTGTGTAACAATACACACTATTGCTATTCAGATAAGCCCAAGCGCCCGTATACCGCAAACAGCTAAAAAACCTGCCAGACCACAATAAATCAGAACCATAACCGCATCTGTCCATGAGAAGTGCATTCTGTTTTCGTGGATGGAAATACATCCGGCAGCAATGGTTATTACTGCGACAGTAAGAAAAAGCCATCCCTGCCAGGGGCTGATATTGGATACAAACAGAAAATGGGCGAGCATACATCTCCCTTGCTTTTAGTGTGTAATAATACACATCAAAGAATACCCGTTTCTTTTAACAGTAACTCAATTTCGCCACGGGCTTTGTTTCCCCGTTTATCATCGTATTCGTGTACGCCCATACCACTGTTATAGGCTTTTTTATGCGCAGTACGCATATAGATACGCTGGCGGGGAACCGGAAGCCAGTCCGGATCATCATTGAGTTGTCGGCGCAGTTCTGACGCTTCACTGTCTGACGGGTTAGTTGAACACTTATTCAGGACAATCCATGCTTTCATTGACGGATTGACTCCGGCCTGTGCTGTTTTAATGTCGAAAACCAGCCGTCCCAGCGTGTTGATCTCGATGCCTGCTCCTGGCTCAATGAATGTGAACAGAATGTCAGCACAACTCAGTGCCTTAACGAAGGCCGGAGATTTCATTCCTGGCGTATCAACAAACACATAATCAAAGCGGGCAGCCAGTTTTCGTGCCATCGCCGGAATATCTGTGTAGCACTCGAAATACGGTATTTCAGACAGCCGCTCGTTGGTTTTACGTTCCTCGATGAAGTCCTTGATGCTTCCCTGCGAGTCTGTTTCCAGGAAACAGGCTGTTTTCCCTTTCCTGATGGCACAGACACATAAGGAACAAAGCACGGTGCTTTTGCCTATGCCGCCTTTATGCCCTGCAACTGTAATGATTTTTCCCATCACAAAATCCTCCCGGCTAAATGGTGTGTATTAATACACAATCTTTTGTGATGAAAGTATAACCGTACAATTGCGTGCTGGCAATAGCCTAATGGTGTGTATTATTACTTACCATTGAGACGCTCAGGATATCCGAGAAGCTGTTTTGCAAGCTGTGGATCGCAGGTAAAGGACAGGCCACTTCCTGTAAGGACGTCCAGCGAAAAAATACGGGTGTAAATCTCGGTGCTTCTTGCATAACGGTGTCCCAGCAGGGATTGCAGTACGCGCGGAGGAACGCCACTCATTGTCAGGTGCATGGCGTAACTGTGGCGAAACGTGTGAGGCGTGACCGGAACCGAAAATGTTACGCCGTCACGCTCTGCCCGTGCCACTGCGGTGTTTATCCAGTTCAGCGGTGTCTGTCTCGATGTTATGTCCCACACTGGCTGATGTTTGATCCGCTTTTTCCAGGTCGCCAGGTATTCCCGCATACGCAATGCGTATCCGGCATCCAGAACAGGAACCAGCCTTACAGCAGGCTCCGGTGGTTTTCTGTATCGCGGATCAGGATGTAATGGCGGATGCCTGGTGGTCGGTCGTCCAGGTCTTCTTTCTGCTTCTTTTATACGTTGCTTGAGTGTTTTCAGGATCACCACGGGTTGCGGGTACTGGCGCGTCGGAGTCAGCATAAAATCAGCAGGTTTCAGCGCCAGAGCTTCATTCAGTCGTGCTCCGGTATTCCAGAGTGTCTCAAAGTACATACGGATGCTCAGATCATCAATGTAGGAGAGAAGCAGTGAGACTTCCGGTGCTATCAGATATTTTGGCATTCCTGCGCCAATCTGCGCCGCCAGATCCCGCATATTACGGGCTGCATCGGGAGAGATGGTTAAATTCCAGGCGTCGCTACGTGAAATCTGGAAAATTTTGGCGGGTAAGTGACTCAATTTTTAAATCTCCGCACCTGTTTTTTTGGGATGTGTCAGCAATTATGACCTGGAGCAGAGGTGCGTCCGACAATAAAAATTCCGATCACCAAAAAAAATTTTGGACATTTTTTCCGATAATGCATTTTTGTCCAGGCGGATATGAACGGCAGGGCAGGACGAAATCTGGAAGTTATCCTGAATGACCCAGGATATGGGCGCGTATGCCGGAGCAGAGCACCAGATAAAGGAAATAAATTCAGTGTATGTTGTAACTAATGAGATCTGGACAGAATAACCTGTATGTCCAGGTGATGCGGGAAATCTTCTTCAAATTATCTGGTGCGGTCGCAACTGATAAAGGCGTTGGCCAACGCGCTCAATGCAAAGCCGGCGTTTAGATGATTTTTATTTTACAGTGAGTTATGTCATTTCTGCCGAGGAGAATATTGGTGAGTTTTTTTGAAAAATGTCACAGTACGTTAAAGGGCAGGAAGCGGTTCACTTCCTGCCCTTAGTTACGTTTCCGCTGTCATCAGTCGATGAACTGGCGAATCAGTTCCAGAATTGCAATCAGCGCGTTTGCAACGGCGACCACAGCCCTGAGAACGATGATTAACAGATTAATCATCCGTTTCTCCAGTAAAACTGGAGGAAATCACCGTTGCTTACTCATACACTGCCTGTCACAACGGCTCTCTCGCATTGTTAGGTGTAGAGTGACCTCCTCCTGCCAGAGCACCGAATACAGCACCACCTGTTTATCCAGCCAGGACTTTAAAATCGTTCATACCCGCAGATACGGGAAGAGCAGGATTACAAGCCAACTACATGACTAACTGACTGATTATACGCTACACAAAACACCCGTTACACAACTAAATGTGGTTCCTTAACCACATTTAGTTGCTTTACAGCACCATAGTGAATAAAATGTAAACGTTAGGTGTAGAGTAACCTTCTCCGGTCAGAGCCACCAACTCAAGGCCGGAAAGCACAAAAAAGCCCGATTACCAGTCGGGCTTTTTTGTACCTGTCATTCAACTGAACTAATCTCAATAAAGATGCATCCAAGAGAGATTTTTATTTGGATTCGACGTTAATATCTACACAGAGGAATTTGTATTCAGGATTGTTTATTTCAAAATGTACTTTACGCTCACCATCAGGAAATAGATTTGGATTACGTTTACCAATTGAACGAATTATTTCGTTAACTTTGACATAGCCAAGTATCTGACTTACTATATAAACGTTGGATATTGATAGCCATCCTCTGGTCAGAGCAACCAACTCAGAACCGGAAAGCAAAAAGCCCGATTAGTCGGGCTTTTTGTATTTATCATTTGCCTACTGCGTCTTTTTCCGTTCCCAAAAGATGTTAATTATTTGGTGTTTAAATACTTTGCTAAAAACATTTTCAGACGTATAGCATCCACAGCATTTAAGTGTACAACCTCTTCTGTTGTAAGAGTAACAGTAGCAACATCAGTCTTGTCATAATATATTGATACTATATAATTTATATTAATATAATAACCTTCTTTCACTTCAAAAAATTTCATTTCCATTTCATAATCTCCTTGTAAAGGACACAATATGAACTTATCTTTATATGCAGTTAAGTTTAACAAATAGCACAATCTGAAGACTGACAAACCACCCCTGGTTAATCGGACGCTTCAGACGTGCCATTGGATGTTATATGGAGAACAAGGGATAATCAACTATTGCTACTTTTTGGGGGTAAATTCAAACCCTAATTTTCCTGTTGCGTTATCAAGTAATTTAACTTTAGCCGAAAATTCTTTATTCGTCCTGGAACTAACAAACCCTTTTAACTCTCCTGTAATACCTTTTGTTAGCAAGATTTCTACTTGCTTGTCAGAAAGCTCCTTACCAGAGAAGTTCTTCCAGATTTTAAATTCACATCCTGTACAGAAATAACCTTTTGGCCTGATAGCAATCTGCTTACCACAGGAAGGGCAGGGAGCATTCAGGCGTTGAGATTGGCCTGCTGGCGCTGCTGCTTCAATTTTCATCTCGCCCAGGTCAACATCTGTAATCATGCCGCTCAGTTCACCGTAAAGCTCATTAATAAACTCTTCAACCGTCAGATCACCATTTTCAATAGCAGCCTGTTTTTCAGCCCATAATGCTGTCATATCTGGATTAACAGCTATATCCGGCAGAGCATCAATAAGCGCATATCCGGTATCTGTCGGAATGAGTTTTCCTTTTTCCAGCGTGATATAATTCCTCTTCTTCAACGTTTCCAGAATCGCTGCGCGGGTAGCTGGCGTACCAATGCCGCCATGTTCATCTTTTTTGTCTTTATCTTTATCCTTCAACAATTTTTTAATCGTTGGGTCAGTGACAAAATCCGCGACACGAACAAGCGCAGCAAGCAAGGAGGCTTCAGTAAATAATGGCGGCGGTGTCGTTTTCTTCTCATTAACTACAACTTCTTTTGTCGTCAGTGTTTCTCCTGTGCGAATTTTACAGAGTAGTTCAAAAGCGGAATCATCGTTATCTTCTGATTCACCTTCGTCTGTGGTTTCCGCACCAAGAAATGCCTCAAATCCGCTGTCAGTTGTTTTTCTGGCACGAGCATAGAACGACTCATCACCACACTGAATGGCAACCGATACTTCCTGGTATGCTTTTTCAGGCATGAACTGAACAAGATAGTGTTGTGCGATCGCAAGGTAAACATTGCGCTCGTCGGTGCTGAGTGCGTTAACATCAGGCACACTGGCTGTCGGGATTATCGCAGTATGCGCAGTCACCTTTGCACTGTTAAACGCCTTGCTTTTACGTGCGGAATCAATATCCAGCGCCTGAGGAAATATTGATTTCAGGGCATCGATAACCTGTGGCGCTTCGCTGAATTGTTCATCAGAAAGATATGAGCAATCAGAGCGGTTATAAGTGATCGCTTTGTATTTTTCGCGTAGTTGTTGCGTAACATCCAGCGTTTTTTGCGCTGTCATTTTGAACTTTTTGTTCATGTATTGCTGGAGCCTGACCAGGTTAAATGGCAACGGTGCGGCAGTTTTTTTATCATCAGTTGCTGCCGCTTCAACGGTGGCTGGTTTTCCCGCAAGAGATGCCGCCGTTCCGTTTGCCCATGCCTTATCAAGCAATTTACGATCTGTCAGCGGAGCAAATTCCCCTGGTTTCCAGTTTGCACTGAGAACATCAGCACCACGCTGAAAGACTCCGGTCATGGTGTAGTAAAAACTGGATTTATGGTTCTGGTTAGCACGGGTACGATTCACAATGAGGCCAAGAACGGGAGTCTGGACGCGCCCGACAGACAGAACGCCCTGATATCCTCTGGCTTTTGCCGGAATGGTGTACGCACGAGTCATAGAGAAGCCATAGACGGCATCGGCAACTGAACGCGCCAGCGCCTTAAGGTAAAGTCCTTTGAAATCACGATTGTCTTTAAGATTTGCCAGTGCCTTTTTCACTGCCGGAAGCGTGTTGTCGTTAATCAGAACGCGCTTTACGGGTTTTGTGTTGCCTGCATATTCCAGGACTTCATCAACCAGTAGCTGTCCCTCATCATCAGGATCGCCAGCGTGAACAATTTCAGTCACGTCTCCACGGCTGATAAGTTCGAGAATCGTTTTAACCTGTTTTGCGGCACTTTCGACAGGCTGATACTTCACGGGATAAAGACGTAAAGGAAGCGTTTCAACTTTCCAGACTTTATATTCAGGATTATAGTTTTCCGGTGGCTGTGATTCGATAATATGACCAAAACAGTTAGTCACAATTGCGTTATCACTTTCAAACCAGCCATCATGGCGAGTAAAATTGCCACCAAGCGCCTTAACAATATCATTCGCTACTGCGGGTTTTTCTGCAATAAAAAGTCTCATTTTATTATCCTTTAAATAACTAATGCACTTTCAATAGATGGTTGTTTTTTGAATAAAGAGAAGTCCGTTTTTAATCGTTCAGACTGAATAGTGTGAAGTAAAAGGCTTTCCTCTCTGGATAGAAGGAAGTCTCCCCATTCGAACTCTTCCCACATATCATGGCTGCTTTCACCAGGTTTATTTAATAAAGATTCCATTTTGGGCTGAATTCTGGCAGGAGGATTATTTTCATAAGCTGAATGCACCCTGTCACTCCACTTATCAAAAGAACCATTTAATAGAATTTCCTGTGATACCATATCAAAATCATCATCTTCTATATAGGTATTGACCCGATGATATATTAATCCCATATCTTCAATATCCCAGGTGTATATAGTAGTAAACCATCTTAATTTTTTATCTGTTTGCAAAACAAGGCCATTAACTGACTTTCTTCCTTTTCGCATTCCAACCCATAAACATTTATTAGGCCACGGTCTGCCTACAGACAATGATTCACTATCAATTATAAAATCAAGTTCAGGTATGGAAATGGTTTTAAGGCTACATTTATTAGCCATGCGATGAAAAAGTTTAGGAACAATATGCAGATACATAGTGGTTTCCTTTATCTCATTTTCAAGTCTGGACTTATTACCAAAAAATCACTAACGCCCTTCGGTTGTTCAACCCCGCAAATCCCAGATTAAAATCTGGAATCTGCGAGGTTATCATTGATGATTACTTACAACCTTCTGACCAACCAATACGATTCATAGAAGGAGAGCAATCAGGTTTAACAAACTTACCTTTCATCCATTCAGCTTGTTTTTTTCCTGCATCAGTATTCTCATAGCTTTGTCTTTCAACATTACTTGCTCCTGTTTTCTGACTATTAGCCGAGTTCTGTTTTGCAAAAGCAGAAAAGGTAGTCAGCGACAGAATCATTGCATAAACTAATGTTTTCATTTTTTATCTCCTTTCACGTAGATAGTTTATTACCAGCCACCCGCAAAACCTGCACCAAGGACAGTGTTATGAGATGAATCCCATGAGACGTTAAGGCGCACATTTGTATTTGCTGATGTTTTATATTGAATACCCGCAGCAATTGCGTTTCCATTCTGATAATTACCAAGCCCAACACCATATGAAAAATTATTCTCAGCTACATATGGAATTGAAGATATTGCGGCGACACCTGCAATACCGGCATTAAGACGTTTTTCAGCACGCTCAATCTTTTTATTCAATTGTTCAAATCGCTGATTTGACTGATTGTTTAACTGATTAAATCGGTTATCAGTATAGTTATTCGCATTTTGTTCAGCTTTATCAGCCGCATTTTGAGCATACTGTATGCTTTGCTCGTATTTTTCATTTGTATAACTGATACCTTGTTGATATTTCTTATCCGTATAGTTGTTTGATGTGCTAATTGCCTCATTTTTGGCATTGTTGATATTGGTATTCAGCTCTGTTTTCGTATCACTGATTTTACTGTCTGTGTAACTGTTGGATGAGCTGATCGCGTCATTCTTTGCCTTATCAATATTGGCATTCAGTTCTGTCTTCGTATCACTGATTTTGCTGTCAGTGTAGCTGTTAGATGAACTGATCGCGTCATTCTTCGCCTTATCAATATTGGCATTCAGTTCTGTCTTCGTATCACTGATTTTGCTGTCAGTGTAACTGTTAGATGAACTGATCGCGTCATTCTTCGCCTTATCAATATTGGCATTCAGTTCTGTCTTCGTATCACT
>NZ_VCDZ01000048.1:0-2025 GCF_005845405.1 Escherichia sp. E4930
CCTGTTCTGACTCTGATTACTGCTGCCCTGATTCCTGTCAGTTCTGTTGTTCTCCTGCCTGTGCCTTTCCCGGGCGTCCCCCTGGCGGGGCGGGCTGTCGTGAACGGAGCCAGCGAAGCTGTCTCCGCCCTGGCGGGCTTCCATCCCTGACGCTAAACCCCGGGCTTGCAGCGACCGTTCCGGTCGCGCCGCCTCTGTCGCGCCGTGACCTGCGCTCCCGGCATCCCGGCAAAAGGCCGCCGGGATGTGAGGGGCAACGCCGTTTCGCGCACGCGCTCTTCGTCGTTGCGGCGGGTGCCTGCCCGTTGTTGTATCCGGTGCCATACACCCGTTTAAGCCCCTGTCGCCGGGGGCAAAGACAGCCACAACCGTCTCCGCCAGTCCAGGGGTGAAATGCACATCCCACAAAAGTGCCCAAAAGCAGGCAAAAACTTTTGCGGTCTGCCCCCGGACAGTCGTTTCCGGCCGTGGCAGTGATGCCCCTTGCGGCGAAGGTTCTCAAACGGGTGATGGTTAATACCGGAGGGAACAAACGGCAGGTCCCCGCAAAACGTCAAAACCGCGGCTCCCGAAACTCAACGGGTGATGGGGGCTGAAAACATCAGATGCAGGAGGAATTATGAGCGCATTTTCTTTTAACACCACTTATCAGCCAACCGGTGATCAACAGAAAGACGCAATCGCACAAATCGACATCATGCAGAGTCGTGCTGTTCAGGCAAATCTTGCATATCAGAGCAACCAGGATGCGGAAACGCTGATGAAACAGTTAGGGCAAATCAATGATGAACTGGGGGTGCTGTTGGATAGCCTGGAAAATCACACGCCAGTTATCAGAAAAAAAGCCAGTGATTTGAGTGCACTGATGATGCTTTTCAGCCAACAGGCCGGTCAGTCCATGAGCAGTCCTGTGTGATGATTATCCCCCTGATTGTTGGTGATTTGTTAATGGCAATCAGGGGGCAGGAAATTAAGCGAAAGATGCTCTGATGGCTGAACTGGCTCTGGAGTACCGAAAATCGGGCCGCACCGTCGTCCCGGATAGTGCTGAAATATTTAATGTGGAGAGAAAGGATGGGATATATCACATATGTTACAGATCAACGACCCGGTGAACCAGATATCCTGACCGGGAACACGTTTGCTGATCTGGAGATTCGTGATTCTGATGGGCATCTTCTGCTGAAAGTGTCTGCACCTGAAGCCGGCTGGACACACGAAAGCCTGAACCTTGTTCAGCCGCAGGAAGTGCAGGAGGGGAACGATGCATTTGATGCTTATCTGAATGGTATATGGATCGGCTCGACAGAGGTCTGAACAAATCACGCCAGCAGAAGACGTTGCTGGCGTCTTCTGCATTCCCGGGGGAGCTGTCGAGCGGCATGTTTGCTTATACCGATGTCCCGACGATGATTATTCGTTTGCGTGCCTGATGACACAGGGCAGGCGGGAGGATAAATGCCTGTCTGCCCGCGCCGGGAAAAGACCGCGCGCCGGTGGCGCTGAAAGGGACTGCGCTGACGCGCCGCCCCTTTCATTACGCGGACGTTCTGATGGGGGGCTTCTGTTTCTTCATGCCTGTCATTTGTCTGTTACTGATGTTGTTGTTCCTGCTACTGCTACTGTTCTTCTTTTTCCTGCTGCTCTGATTACTGTCAGTTTTGTTGTTCTCCTGCCTGTGCCTTTCCCGGGCGTCCCCCTGGCGGGGCGGGCTGTCGTGAACGGAGCCAGCGAAGCTGTCTCCGCCCTGGCGGGCTTCCATCCCTGACGCTAAACCCCGGGCTTGCAGCGACCGTTCCGGTCGCGCCGCCTCTGTCGCGCCGTGACCTGCGCTCCCGGCATCCCGGCAAAAGGCCGCCGGGATGTGAGGGGCAACGCCGTTTCGCGCACGCGCTCTTCGTCGTTGCGGCGGGTGCCTGCCCGTTGTTGTATCCGGTGCCATACACCCGTTTAAGCCCTGTCGCCGGGGGCAAAGACAGCCACAACCGTCTCCGCCAGTCCAGGGGTGAAATGCACATCCCGMAA
>NZ_VCDZ01000049.1:0-4134 GCF_005845405.1 Escherichia sp. E4930
CAGGAATACGCACCATTTTTACACCATTTAGCAAGTCTGATACGCAGTTCACTATCGTTAACTATCTGGAGCAATGCTGACGTTCGGCGCAACTGGACAGGCATAGTCATAAGACTCTCTACTGCCGCATCCATTTCTATTGCCTGTTGGTCAGAACAGGGGTTCCCCATGTTGTCCCGAACAAATGCCTTTGCCAGCGATTTCAGAAACGCTAACAAACGCTTCCAGATTGGTGATGATTCATCTTCCGCAAGCTGCCACGGATTAAGACCAGTAAAAACACCTTCCTGTAGAGCAAAATAACTACCACCATACGCACGAACGAATAATTCTGTAGAGCGGTTATAGTCAATAACGAACATGTAAGGATCAAAACGCTGTAAAAAACCAGCCGCTGCTCCTTCAAAAGTCGTTTTACCAGTACCTGTGGCTCCAAGAATCATTGCGTGTCCGGCAATTCGCTGTCCGGTGACGTTTTTATTAGGGTCGCTGTAGTGCGTATTAAAATAATACAGACCATCAGAAACTGTTTTTAACGGCATTAAAGCCGAACCGTCACCAATCGGATTTCCAGATTTCTTGCCCGCAGAATAATTATGCAGTGAAAACGTACAGGCAAGATTGGCTGCCGTTCTTCGCGTACTCAGTGGTCTTGTTTTATTCATTGGAAGATGGCTAAAAAACACATAAGGTGCGGCACTGGTTGCACGAGAAAAACGGAATCCTTTACCCGTCGTGATAAACTCACTGGATACTTTGATACCATTCTTACGGGCAGCTTCTGCCGTATCGCCAAATACTGTTAGTACGCAATGATATGAACCAAAAAGATTAGTACCGCTGGTAACAAAATCTTTCCCTGCTATCAGTTCTTCTTGTTGAGATTTAGCAGCATCACCGGTTGACCCCATTTTATTGAGTTGGGAGTCTATTTTTCGCACAGTTTTAGCTGGAGCCTCAAACAAAAATGATTGCGTAATGATAAATTCATACGGTAGTTTTAACAGGAAATCCCATTGACCAGGAGTGGTAAACATAGGGAAATCTTTTAAAACATAATTTGTGGCAAATTTTTTATCATCAGACTCATTGTTACGCAGTTCTAGCGTATCATTACCAAAATACCAGTCACTGTCAGCGATTGATTCATATAATGGTGTTGATGATACAGGAATAATCGTATGTTTTTTATTAATCAAGCATGACAGATAATCCGCTGTTTCACTCACATAGTTTTTGTCTACCTTGAGCAACCAGGCTGAAAAAGGTTTAAGAACAACCATAGCTTGAGAAATAATATCTTCGAGGCGCTCAAGTCCTTTATCAACATCATTATAAGAAACACCGAATGTGATGTACCAGGTGGACTTAAAGAAATCTCCCCCTTTGAACAAAGAGATATATTTTTCCGCAAATAAATTTAAGAATTTACTGGAAAACTTATAAGATTCATCAAGATAAATCTTCTCTTTTATAAAATGTGTCCACAAATACACATCCCCTTCTTTGCCAACCCCGACAAGATAATCCTTGATACCATTGAAAGAGTTTTCAAGAAAAGAATCTGATGCAAATTCAAAGGGAATCCCCTGAATAGCAATTGTAGCCAACATTTTTCTGTCAAGTGTATAAACAACACTATCAGAAATATGGTACATGTATTCAGGATACATGGATGCCACATTTTTATTCTTGCTATCTTTTAATTGTGCAACCTGCATAATCAACGCTCCACAGAGGAAAAACCAATAATTGAGTCTCTGTGCATCACTTTAAGAAAATAGCCCTTCAACTGGAGATTCATAACACTAAGAGCGTTTGGGTCATTTTCACAAATGATGCGAACAATGAACAGAAACAAGAAACATAATGCAGGGAATATGAGTCCAGAAATTCCCCACATAAACATGCATCCAAAACCACCAAACACGGCAAGAAATCCCACAGACAAAAAAAGCATCAATGGAACACCCATAACCATCGCAGGCCGATTCAGGCCGTTATAGGAAAGAAAGACGACCTTTGGTTTCTCTGTATCATTCATCATTAGCTCCTGAATTGCGCAGGCTGACAAACAGCCCGCGCTTTTTAGCGTTCGTTATTACTGGAACAATCCCAGCGCCCACGAACCACCGACTACTGCACCGCCTGCAATAGCACAATAGCCAAGAGCCATCCCAACATCCCCCCAGCTTTTACGTTCCATAAAGGCCATCAGGATGCAATAAAGCATATAAACAAGAGCACCAATACCAACAAAGGTAAAAAGCCAGGTTTTCACGTTCGTAAGAGCATTAGTAGCTGAATCAAGGCCACCTGCCGCAGCCGCAAACCCTGAAAACACCATGAAAAATAATGCAAAAACAAAACGATTTACGTTAGCAAACTTATTCATTCGAATAATCTCCAAAAACATCCCAGTCCTGGGAGTGTGAAACAAAACTTTGATTACCTTTTTCCTGAACACTCTGTTCTTTTGTTGCTTTCGCATTTTCAGGTTTATCTACTCGCAACTCAGGAACAACATAAGCGTTCTTCATAACTCGTTCGACATAACTCGTATTATTAAATTGAGCTTCTTTCTTGAAACCTCTTGTGCTATTCCCCGAATAATACTCGGACAAAGACTTCAAAAGGTTCTCTTGTTCATTTCCTCCTTTTTTAGCAAGATAGTTTTTTGTCAGAATATCCGCACCAATTTTAATATTGGTACATGGATCAAATATTGTTTCAGCAGAAACCCCGTAGAAATTAAAATTTCCGTTATATATTTGCATCAAGCCAGCACTATATCTTTTCCCGGCATTATCTAATTTCTTTGCATAACTAATAGCATCTTCGATTTTTTTAAATCTAAGAGACACTCCATCACTAATATTGGCTATTCGAAATGGATCTCCAGAAGACTCAGTTTGAATAACCGCATTTAGTGTATTTGGTGCAACTAGAGGGGCGCAGGAAACGAAAAGACTAGCTAGCATTACCGATGGTAATACCATAGCTCACCTGTTTAATTTCAGATCACCTCATTTGAGGTGATCTTTTAATTAGAGTGTTGGGAGGGGACTAACGTTTGTAACTATGAGAACTTAGCCACTCATTACGAGCTTGTTCTTGCCTAGCATTTTCATCAACGGACATCTGATTAGATGCTAGTTCATATTGTTTCAGTTGCAACTCTATTGTCATTTTTTCAATCGACAGTTGATTTGCAATATCAGCTTTTTGCTGCGGCGTAGTGGCATTTGCAAATAATGACTGTAACGATTGAACACGTTCCGCCCGCTTATACATTGATTTATTGAACTGCTCGTAAAAATTTATTTGCTTAAGAACAGCATCATAGCGTCTTTGCGTGTTAGCATCAGAACTGGTTAAAGAATATTTCTTTCGTAAAGAATCTAATCCAATCTGAGAATCGCTATCGATATCCTTAAGAGAGCCACGCATATAGCTTGAAGCTGTATCAAAGCCTCTACTAAAATCAGTGAATCCTTCTAATCTCTTTTTTTGATCCTCTGCATATTTAATAGATTGTTCATATTGAGTTTTCAGTTGTTGTAAATTATCAGCAGCTTCTTTAGCCCTAGCTAAACCTTCCTCAACAGTTTTTGCAATTGATGTCGGATCGACAACAGGGATATAAGCATGTGCGACATTAGAGCACATGCATCCTATTAAAATCACTGAAAACAGTTCTTTTAACATTATTTCCCTCCGTGAGCCTTAATCCAATCTTCTCTTTTCTGTTTTTGAATTGCAGCCTTTGCATTATCACAGTTTTCATTTGTGATTTTTCCCTGAGAGCATTGTTCTATAACATTTTTTGCCTCAGATTGGTTTGCAAAATAATAATCAACATCATACACTTTATCGTTACAACCAGAGAGAAACAGAACGGATACAAATGCCATTGGAACAACTTTTTTCATATTACCCTCCTAATACATTCTTTCCTAATTGACCTGCCAGGCTTACTACTCTATTTCCAGCTTTTTTGGCAACAGAGGCAGCCAATCCTTTACCTGCATTGCTCATAGCCCTTACACCTGAAACAGCAGCTAATTTATTTGCTGCGCCGTTAGCTGAGGCAGTCAATCCATTAATACCTACTCCACCTGTTAGAGATGAGCA
>NZ_VCDZ01000050.1:0-8158 GCF_005845405.1 Escherichia sp. E4930
TCTTTTCTGTTTTTGAATTGCAGCCTTTGCATTATCACAGTTTTCATTTGTGATTTTTCCCTGAGAGCATTGTTCTATAACATTTTTTGCCTCAGATTGGTTTGCAAAATAATAATCAACATCATACACTTTATCGTTACAACCAGAGAGAAACAGAACGGATACAAATGCCATTGGAACAACTTTTTTCATATTACCCTCCTAATACATTCTTTCCTAATTGACCTGCCAGGCTTACTACTCTATTTCCAGCTTTTTTGGCAACAGAGGCAGCCAATCCTTTACCTGCATTGCTCATAGCCCTTACACCTGAAACAGCAGCTAATTTATTTGCTGCGCCGTTAGCTGAGGCAGTCAATCCATTAATACCTACTCCACCTGTTAGAGATGAGCACAACGTCCCAATTTGCTCTATCAGGTAAACAGATATTAACACAACCGCTAATAAAGTAGCCACAGACATGAATGTAATGGTCTTTGCATCCAAGTTAGCCGTTTGTTGTATTAGTGACAATACGAAGCCAAAAGATATGGTATAAAATACATTTAGCAAAATGTAGTTTAAACAACTACCACACCATGCAGTAAACATACCACGCGTTGGGGAGAATGCAGAAAAACATATAAATAAAATACCTACCGATAACACCATTCCGACCATAAACTTTGATACGCAAAGGAAAACGGTAGTATAAAAAACAAGCAAAAATCCTCCTGCATACCCTGTGATCCATATAAGACCAGCTTTAATCCATAGACCAAAATCAGTCATACCAAGCTGTCCCGTAGCATCACTCCAAAATTGCTCCATTGTATCTGACAATGCTTGCCAAAGATTATCTATTGAATTGGCTATATCAGACTGTCCAGTCAAAGCAGAAGACAATTCATCTCCAGAATGCATTACGAAAGGAATTACATATTGTGAATAATATGTTGAGCTATATGTGAAAACACCAACCAGAGCCAATTTCATTATATTTTTAGTAACTTCCGACATAACCACATCACGTTGTGAATATATTATTTCATAAGCAACAAAAATAATATAAACACCAATGGCTGCAAAAAATACAGGTGATATTGCATTTGCAATTTTTGCTGCGTTACTGGCTGCCCCTGATTCAACTAGTGTTGTAACAGTACTTAAAAACGTAGATATTATATTCATTTTTATTTCCACATAAAAATGCAAACGTAAGAGATCATCTCATCCGCACATGTGCTGAATATTCACTAGTCATTAATGATTTATGTTTTAAAGTAGAATCATTAAAAGAAAAGTTGCATTCCTCAATGCGGCATTCTCTTCCAGGATAAATAACTCTGCTATTAACAGCCTTGTCAACTTTATTTCTTTTTTGCTTTGACTTTAAAATCAACTCTCTCTGTTTTCTTGTTCCTTCGATTAATCGTTTTCTTCTTACAACATACATAGGCATATAACATCTCCAATTTACATTTACATATAAACAAAGACTTTTATATGTAAAGATAAAATATCTTTTAGGCTTTTTACCAATTTTTGGCGTGACACGATGCCCATCGTTCCTCCAGCTCAATCCTCCTCTTCATAGCTGGTATTCGTCACTTTCAAATTGTTAAAGAGCATTATTTATAATTCGGTTATTTTTTCATCAATTTTCAGTAGAGCTTCTTCAAGAAGTTCTCTGGCTAATTGAGTTTTAGGTAAGTTTGGTTTTAACAACCTAAGTTTTGTCAAAATGTAATTACTTCTACCATTAATTTTTATCGTGACAGTAGTTGGTTCCCAAACATTACCATTTACAATAAAATTTCCTGCATTTAAATTATCACTTACATCATTATTTCGACTCTTATTCACTTTTCCCGTTCCTTTGTCTCCATTTTTTTTGTTCTTTCAACACTTAATATGTTCTCACCAACAAACAACCTCGAAAAATACCCAATCGAGGACATATCAATTTGCCACAATCTTAGAAAATAAAGTTTTCCATTATTTTTCAATGGCTTTTTAATAAAGAAAGAGTTCAAAGACATACTTATCATTATTAATGATTCGCTTTTTTTTGATATAAATCACATTTAAATGCTCATTTTTTGAGCGATTAGACGATAAAAAAAGACGGCAAATGCCGCCTTTTTAATCATTTTGTTGGTGGAAGTAGTTATCTTACCCTAGTCCATAGATCAGCCATTATCCTGCACAAGAAGATTACTCTTACAGCCTCAAGCCGCTCCGAACCAAGAGCTAGCTTACTTCTCTGCAATGTTTTTTTTACCGCTTCAATCGAGCACTCATGCTCGCTCGCTATATCAATGATTTCACTTCCAAAAACCCAACTTAACGTAACCCTAAATTGTTTCTCTGTAAGTTCTGGAAACAAGGCTTTGATTTGTGTTAATCCATTGAGGTGTGTAAAATCAAAAGTAGCCATATGGCCTCCTGTGTAGGTGATATGGTTAGCTAGTACCGCCGTGGTCAAGACGGCGGTACTAGTGACTAATCTGAACGACTAAATATGACGTTACTTATTACTTTAAAAACAAAAAATACACATCATTTACGTTTGGACTTCCTTTCTTTTAGTTCACAACTCCTTTCTGATATTTTCTTATCCTCCCCACATAATTCATAATACCCTACTAATTTTTCTAAATCAGGAAGAGGCAACCTAGCTTCCTTATCATATAATTTTAGCGCATTTTCATATTCTAATATTATTTCAATACATTTCTTAGCCCACTCAACTTCAGCATTAGAACCTGACTTAACTCTTGGTCTAGCCGGTAAGCGCCGCCTCTTTGGCTTTATAGATTGTAAAGTTGGATGATCCTCTCGAACAAAACTAAACGATATGGCAATAACTTTTCTGGATGCCTTATATTCATTCAAAACAACTGAAATATCAGTTGATGCATTTATTTCATTAATTGATCTTTCAATTACTTTTTGTTTTAGAAACTTATACTCTTCATAGGATTTTTCTAATCCCAACATCACTTTAAAATCATAAACACTGATTGTATCAGTTGTAATCAACTCTCCCTTGCGATAATTATACATGTTTCTATATTTACATAACCAAGCATATATTCTAAAAGAATGAGGAGAGGTAAATGCTGATATTGCTCTTAATGCAAATAACGTAAAATTATCTTTTAATTGAAATAAAAGATCCGATATTTCGGTAGAAAAAACGATTTCTAAAAATACATTTTCTTCACCTTCAATATCATACTCTACCTCTGACAACCACAGGCGCCTTCTTTTTGTTTTCTTCCCAGAGTCCTGGTCAAAAGAATATGTGTCAATAGTTTTTCCTAGCAACCCATCAGCAATTGCTGATAACCTATTTTTAACGTTTTTATCCTTGATGTTAAAGACTTCAACAAACTCTTTTGTTGTAATCCTTATACGTTTCTCAGGTTTATCGTGCCTTGAGATCTTAGATATAGCTAAATTTAACAAACGAAATTCATCAAGTGTTATTTTATAAACACCATCAGTAATAGCATTTGATTGAAATATTAACTCCCCCTCTCGCGTATTCACCTCTACTGGCAACATCATATTTCTCCCATAGCAACCAATAATCACACTGTACCAAAGGTAGAAAACAAAATCAACACAGTATACCTTAAATAAAAACAACCATAAAAATCAATTAGTTAAAAAGACAAGAAGAAATAAAAGCATCCTGAAATCAGGCTACCTATAATCCGCAAAGAGGCAAGCCAAGCAACAGCTCCTGAAAAATGTATACCTTTAAAGTTCCTCAAATCAGTACGGTTCTGAATCTGGGCATAGAAAAACAATAAAAACAAAACAATTCTTTCAATCAAAAGAAACAATAAAATCATTAAAAATCAATACGTTAAAAAACATCAAAACTCACACCTTACTTATCCACAAGTCTGTGGATAAGTAAGTTATCCACCCTGAAATCTGTATACCTAACTCCTGAAATCTGTATACCTAACTCCTGAAATCTGTATACCTAACTCCTGAAATTTGTATACCTAACTCCTGAAATTTGTATACCTTTCAACTCTCAACTCACTGAAAAACAAAACAAAAAACAGCCTCTAAATATAGAAGTATTTAGAAGTAAGAAATATAGGAAGTAAAAACATGTAGCGATTTTCGCGTTTTTTGTGGATAAGCATCGTTACCAAGCTCCGACAAGGAAACAAGCGTACTTGCTCCAATCGTACATTGCAGAAATTCCGCTTCCTCGCCCACTCGCTCACTAGCGTTCGGTCGCTAGGGCTGCGGCGAGCGGTGCTATCTCTCGCATATTGTCGGTAATTTCGCTATTGTTCTGTCGGAAACGAGGTCGTGATAACCGCTAAAACACTCTCAGAAGCACTTAGACAAATAAAACAGAATTCTTTCAGAGAATGGAAGGTGCGAAAGACTTTCAGCAGCTTCTGTCCATCAAAATCAGCTCCGGCGAAGACTGAGAAAGCTCTCATGTTTAGTCACATTCTTAATGTTTAATGTGATTGATGTAATGAGCTAATTTATTGATTTAATTAATTTTATATTGGTGGGAGTTTTAATTAAGATCCTCATTTCACTAACCGAGGATCTTCTTGTGTTTTAAGAAAAAACACTTTTATATCAATGGGATATACACAGCACCGAATTGCTTGATATGGCCATTCATGATAACGGGATATAAATCTACAAAATTAATAGATCCAATAACGATCCTTCCCATGACCGTCCAAGAAAAGCCATAAAATGCATCCTATCGCTTTATTTTAGTCCTAGTAATCCCAATCCATAGGGAAGCATTAAAAATCGTTCAGAGCGCGATTCAGGGCGTTTTAGCGGGTTAGCGTTGCGCCGTAGCTCGCAATGCTCGTGCATGCAGTACAGCGCCCTCCCTCCTACTGCGCAAATCAGCATAATATGACCTGCAAAGTCCTAGTATGTTGACTAGCGGCTTTGCAGCGATGTGGTTCTGCTGCTCCCTGGTATTTTCTTTCGGGCTTACATAACTCCTAAAAGTTACCCACAACCTGTGTATAAAAAAGTTATCCACACTAAATCTGTCCCCCGTTAACCATAAATTTGTCCCCTTTTGACCATAAATCTGTCCCCTGATAAAAACACAAATAACCATAAATCTGTCCCCTTTTAACCATAAATCTGTCCCTAGTTGGAATTGCAATCAATTGAAAAACAATAGAAAAATACCCTTAGAAAAGGAAATATTATATGTAACATAGGAGTGATCTATCTTTTAGAAAAAAGAAATAAAGAAAAAATAATAGAGCGAACTGTGAATAATTTTGCTCGACACCTTAAAACCATCAGGTACGGTCAAAACACGAAGCGTACTTGCTCCAATGATACATCGCAGAAATTCCGCTTCCTCGCCCACTCGCTCACTAACGTTCGGTCGCTAGGGCTGCGGCGAGCGGTACTATCTCTCTCTGTCGGTAATTTTGGTATTGTTATTTCGGAAACAGAAGTAAATGCTTTTCAGTGCAGGGGAACGCTTACAATGAGTTTCTATTCATCAAAATCAGCTCTGGTGAAGACCAAGAAAGCTCTCATGTTTAGTCTTGTTCTGTGGTTGATAAAATGAGCTAATTTATTGATTTAGTTGATTATCATATTGGTTGGACTTTTAATTAAGCCCCTCATTTCACTAACCGAGGATCTTCTCATGTTTCAATGAAATATACTTCTATATCAATAGGATACGCCAACCAAAGAGTTACCAGATATGATCATTCATCATGACGGAGCATAAACTACAAAATTAACAGATCCAGTAACGATCCTTCCCCTAACCACCCCAGAAAAGCCATAAAACACGTCCTGTCGCTTTATTTCAGCCCTGGTAATCCAAACCCACAGGGAAGCATTAAAAATTGCTCAGAACGCGATTCAGAACGTTTTAGCGGAGTAGCATTGCACCCGTAGCTCGCGATGCTCGCACGCGCAGTACAGCGCCCCGCCCTGCTGCGACGCACCAGGACGGCGTAAACTCGCTTACGCTCGCGCTAACTGCGGCATTCTGCGGCGCAAATCAGCATAATCATGGCCTGCTGGTCAGTTGGGCTTTGCAGGGCGAAGGGATGGCCTGTGCGCCCTGGTACGTTCGCCAGCGGCTGCGCCGCGCTTCGGGGCGATGTGGCTCTGCTGCTCCCTGGTATTTTCTTTCGCCCCTTCTATGCCCTGCCGGGCATCATGTAAACATAACTTAACTATATGTATTTAATCTATTTTTTGTTTTAAGTCAGGAGTAAAAATTACTTGCAAATAGGTCAGAACTGACCTATTATAAGCATATCGAGAGGGGATAGTCCCTGATCACCAAAGCCGCCCAGCGGCAGGAGTTTAAAAATGGAAAACTACGCTAAATTTGTTGCTACTGAAATTCTTAATCAGCTTGGCGGAAATCGCTTCATTGCTATGACTGGCGCAAAGAACTTTGCCTATTTTGATGAAGATGGTGAATGTGGTCTTAGTTTTCGTCTTCCTTCAAAATTTGCAATGAATGGAATTAATTTAGTAAAAATCAAATTAACCTTTTCCGATACATACCAGGTGACCTTTTCTCGTGTTCGAGGAGCAATGGTTAAAGAAGTATCGACATTTGACAATGTTTATTGTGATCAGTTGGAATGTTTGTTTAACGAACAAACCGGACTTGCAACCAGATTGTAATTTTTAATATGGGGGGATTCCCCCCCATATCAGGAGGATAAATGAAAGTTCTTATTGGTAATATCAATATTCGTAATCATCATATGCTTCTTGAATTAGCTGGAATTGCAGGATTTGCCGGAAGCGTTGAATATACAAGTGAAATATCCGCAAGTATTGACCTTATGGATGATTCTTTTAGACGTAAAGTTGGTATAAGCGATAGTGAAATATTAAAGATGTTAGAGGCATTTGTTGAAAATAAATTTTCAATAAAACTCGTTTAAAAACACTTGATAATAGGTCAGAAATGACCTATTATCAGCATATCGAAAGGAGGTAGTCTCCGATCACCAAAGCCGCCCAGCGGCAGGAGTTAAATATGAAAAAATCAACTTTTCCTGTTATCGTTTCTACGACTGGTCATGCGTTTTCTGTTGCGCGTGTGACGCTTTGCACTATCTGCCTGAAACATGAAAAAACAGGCAAGGATTATGTTGTTATTTTCACGGATCGCAATAATATCCGCGATTATAAAACGGGAGTAGTCCCGTGTTTTGGAGAGCTTTACCAGGAAGATATCGATTTGATTGTTGGAAAAAGTTAAAGTAAAGGGGCTATAAGCCCCTTTACTGTTAAAATAGGAACCATATTAATATGAAGGTACGAAAAGGTGACAGGCAATATTATTTGAATAAAGAAGGTAATATGTTTCATCTTGTGAAACGGGTGAAGACCTTTTCTAAATCTGCGACTTTAGGAAAAACGAAAGCAACGGTGAAAACTGTTGCTGATCTTGTTTTTAATGAGAAGGCATTCGACACAATAGACTTTTCCAGAGATGGATTAAGAGAGAATGATAAAGAAATTGTTTCTATGATGATTCAGGAAATGAACAATGAACGGGGAAAAAATGTTAACTGAAAACACACCAGAAAACATCAAACGTCTGCGGAAAAAAATTGGTCTGACGCAGAAAGAATGTGCCGAAATATTCAGCATGACTCCGCGAACCTGGCGTCGCAAGGAAGAACCTGTCGGAACTGTAAGTGGTACAGCACTTACACCTGTGGAGTTTAAATATCTTCAGCTTTTAGCTGGGGAACATCCAGAATACGTTCTGTGCAAAAGGGACAAGCCTGAATGTAGTGAATGAGTTGTTGCGCCCGTAGCTCGCGATGCTCGCACGCGCAGTACAGCGCCCCGCCCTGCTGCGACGCACCAGGACGGCGTAAACTCGCTTACGCTCGCGCTAACTGCGGCATTCTGCGGCGCAAATCAGCATAATCATGGCCTGCTGGTCAGTTGGGCTTTGCAGGGCGAAGGGATGGCCTGTGCGCCCTGGTACGTTCGCCAGCGGCTGCGCCGCGCTTCGGGGCGATGTGGCTCTGCTGCTCCCTGGTATTTTCTTTCGCCCCTTCTATGCCCTGCCGGGCATCATGTAAACATAACTTAACTATATGTATTTAATCTATTTTTTGTTTTAAGTCAGGAGTAAAAATTACT
>NZ_VCDZ01000051.1:0-1162 GCF_005845405.1 Escherichia sp. E4930
TGCGCCTGCTGCGGAACAACCTGTTCAACAACCCTATTACGCACCAGTGCCTGAACAGCCGGTTCAGCAGCCATATTATGCGCCTGTTGCGGAACAACCTGTTCAACAACCCTATTATGCACCAGTGCCTGAACAGCCAGTGGCTGATAACGCGTGGCAAGCCGAGGGGACACAATCCACTTTTGCGGCGCAGTCTACATACCAGCCTGAGCAAAATTACCAGCAGCCAGCCGTGCAGGAGACGTTGCGTCAACAGTCGCATCCGGTTGAGCAGCCGCCTGTTGTGGCGCCTGAACCGGTTGCTGAAGAAACAAAACCTGCGCGTCC
Source organism: Escherichia sp. E4930 (assembly GCF_005845405.1). Lineage (NCBI taxonomy): Bacteria > Pseudomonadati > Pseudomonadota > Gammaproteobacteria > Enterobacterales > Enterobacteriaceae > Escherichia > Escherichia sp. E4930. The sequence goes on from NZ_VCDZ01000051.1 coordinate 328, forward strand.
GCCGCTTTACTATTTTGAAGAAGTTGAAGAGAAGCGTGCGCGCGAACGTGAACAGCTCGCCGCCTGGTATCAGCCTATTCCTGAACCAGTTAAAGAACCTGAGCCTGTTAGACCTGTTCAGTCAGCTAGATCTGTTCAGTCATCGCCGACTGCTGCTGCAGTCCCTCCGGTAGAAGCCGTGGCTGCTGTTTCGCCGCTGGCATCGGGCGTGAAGAAAGCGACTCTGGCGACGGGGGCCGCCGCAACGGTTGCTGCACCTGTTTTTAGCCTGGCAAATAGCGGTGGACCTCGACCACAAGTGAAAGAGGGGATAGGCCCGCAGTTGCCACGACCAAAGCGTATTCGTGTTCCGACTCGTCGTGAACTGGCATCGTATGGCATTAAACTACCTTCACAACGAGCCGCCGAAGAGAAAGCTCGCGAAGCGCAGCGCAATCAATACGATTCTGGCGATCAGTATAACGATGATGAAATCGATGCGATGCAGCAAGATGAGTTGGCACGTCAGTTTGCCCAGGCACAGCAGCAACGCTATGGTGAACAGTATCAGCATGATGCGCCAGTTAACCCTGAAGATGAAGATGCAGCGGCAGAGGCTGAACTGGCTCGTCAGTTTGCCCAGACTCAGCAGCAACGCTATTCCGGTGAACAACCTGCGGGAGCAAATCCATTCTCGCTGAATGATTTTGAATTTTCACCGATGAAAGCGTTGGTGGATGATGGCCCACACGAGCCACTGTTTACGCCCATTGTTGAACCGCAGCAACCGGTAGCACCGCAGCAGCAGTATCAGCAGCCACAGCAACCGGTAGCGCCCGCAGCAGCAATATCAGCA
>NZ_VCDZ01000052.1:0-2325 GCF_005845405.1 Escherichia sp. E4930
CATGTTTGAATCTATTCTTGAAGGCGGAAACATTAATTTCGTTATTGATAATGGTGCTTCTACGTTCTTGCCATTACTTCAGTATTTCGATGATAACTGTGTAATGGATATGTTCAATGAAGTTGAACAGGATGTTTATATCCATACTATTATTGTTGGTGGTCAGGCACAAGCGGACACAATTGAAGGTTTTGAAAATATCGTTAAACTTGTAAAAGGTACGAAAGTTAAAATAATCGTATGGATTAATGAGTTCCAGGGCGAACCGATACTTTCAGGGAAGCATATAACTGAAACAAACTTTTTTGAAAAAAATAAAGACGTTATTGCTGGCGCAATATTGATCAAAGATCGTAAAAGCGATGCTTTTGATACTGACATAAAAAAATTAACAGCCAATTCAATGACACTGACTGAGGCGCTTGAATCGAAAGAGTTTGGATTAATGGCTAAATCCCGCCTCAAGCGCGTTTTTAACGATGTATATGTACAGCTTGATGCAATCTATGACCCTGAAAGTGTAGAGGCCAATGCATGAGTGATATTGAATTACAACAGCCCGAAAGGGCTGTTCATGAAGCAGAAGATCAGATAAATGATTTTGTTGTTGATGTTTTCAAGAAAACAGGGGTAAGAATATCAAAAGATGATCCTGTACTATCCCTGCTATTTCTCCATGAAAAAATTCAAAAGAAACAATCTGATTTATTAAAAGATGATTTCACCACTTTAGCTGATGCATTCAAGAGTGTATTAAGTTCATTAGAAGAAGAAAATATTCAGCGATTCAGAAAAATTGTAGATACTTGTGGTGATCTTGATAACGAAATAAAAGAAGCCATAGAGCATGGCAAAAATGAAATCAATGAGACAGCAGTCTTAGCGAAGGAAAAATTAAACAATGAAATAATAGATATTATATCCTTACTAAGAAAAAACCAGGAGGAGCTAAACAACTCTTACAAAAAGAGCATTGCTGAATTTTCAAAAAACACAAAGCCATTTAGTAAAAGTACAGCAATAGCATTATGTGTAGCCTGCACCATTGGAATTTCAGCCGCTTTTTCTGGTGCGTTCTGGTATGTTGCGCAATCACAGAAAGAACAGGCGCTACAGTTCTATGCATCCGGCTACATGGATATGCAAAAACTAACAAAAGAAACGATCTCTCTACTACCTAAAGAACAGCAAAAAATTGCAACCGCTAAGTTAAATGCACTGGAAAGCCGCAGTAGGTAAAAAAATCCCCGCATCAAGCGGGGATTTTTCATTTATATGAAAGTTCATGCCGCGCGGCCTGAGCAAGAAAATGGCTACGATCTCTGTAAACACCGCCACTTTCTCTGACAAATCCATCAATACGACGAATCAACACATCAGGCAACGCAATATTAATACGTTGTTGTTTACCTTCAATTTCAGACAAATCAACATCAATTACAAACCAGCTATCGCAGTGACTATAGTCCTGATTTGCGGCATATGTTAAACAGCCGTCATCATGAATATCATCAACAGAATAAGAACCACTTAAAACCATTTCTTCCACGATAGCCAATATCGCTTCTCGCGCCATCACAGGAATTTCTGATTGAGTATCGGCAGCAGAGACACAGCCAAAATCAAAACGATCAAAAGCCGGAACGGTTATACCATATGCCGTATGGTCATCTTTCGGTGTTTCGACACCCACAGAAAAAAACATGATTACCTCCAAAGTCGGCGGGGATTAAATCCCCGCCATTTTTCTGATCGATCTGACAGTACCCAGTGGCAAGTCTTTTTTCGGATGGGGCACAGGAAAAGTTTTTCCTGTTATGGGCGACCACCATATCTGGTGGCTGCTCGCCTTATGCCGCTTCAACTCACAACCAGCAGCTATCAGTTCTTTCAACAGGTCAGCAGATTTCATATGTCCTCCCTAACCTGCCACTAATTATACACACATATACACACAAAAGCAAAAAAGAAGATTAATTTCGTGCGTAACTGCTCTATGCAACATTGAAAAAATTCCGCTTCCTCGCCACTAACTCGCTACGCTCGGTCGTTCGGCTGCGGCGAGCGGTTAAAAAAATAAATGATGTGTATTAATACACAAAAAAAGGGGGGGGAGGAATAATCTCCCCCCTTCCACATCAAACTAAAGCATTACCCCGATTATGTATCCACCAAATGAGTTCGCTAATCTCCCATGCTTCTATTGCTGGGGTTTTGACTTGTTCCCCGTTTACAATCCGGTTGGCAAGCTCTATCATTTCGCACACTGACATTTGAAAATCTCCAAAGATACATTTGTCATTGGGTAACAGGCTGCCACAGCTG
>NZ_VCDZ01000053.1:0-4886 GCF_005845405.1 Escherichia sp. E4930
GAAATAGCAACTGTCCAGGGTAAAGCTAAGTTTATTACGCGAATTGCTGTTGTGCTGTTGATTTCCAATATTGCTCTTGCAGCAGCCATCGCTTTTTTGTCTCCGTTAAAGACTGCCGTTCCTTTTGTTATTCGTGTGGATAACAATACGGGCTATACAGATATTGCACCGCAATTATCAGGAGCAAAGCAAACCTATCAGGAGGCAGAAACAAAATATAATCTTGCGAAGTTTGTTATTAACTATGAGTCATACGACTGGCAGACTATCCAGGAAATGCTGGATACGGTAAATGTCATGTCTAATAACAAAGTGTTCTCACAGTACAATACAGCTATTCGTGCGGATAACTCGCCGCTGAATGTACTGAAAGACAGTTATAAGATTAAAACGAAAATTAAGTCCGTCACTTTACTGAAGCCTGATGTTGCGCAGGTCAGATTCTCAAAAATGATTCTGGACTCTTCCGGCTCTTTGGCTCCCGAATACAGAGTTACAGACTGGATTGCAACGGTCGCTTTTGATTTTAATAAAGATGTGAAGACGGAAGAACAACGGCTTATTAATCCTCTCGGATTTGAAGCTGTCAGCTATCGTGTAGACGCGGAGGCTATTAAATGATTAAAAAGTCGGGTCTTATCGGTTGCTTATCTTTACTGGCTGTTTGTGCATCTCCGGCAACAATTGCGGCAACATATGGTCAGGGGTCAGCATTTGACTCCAGGATTCAGAGTGTTGTTTTTAATGAAAACGATGTTGTTAATGTCAGAGTAAAAAAAGGTGCTGTTTCGGTAGTTCAAATCGCCAAAGATGAAACGATTAAAGATGTTGGCCTGGGTGATCCTGCTGCATGGAAGGTGTCCGTTCGTGAACATACAGTCTTCTTTCGTCCGGCAGTAGAAGACAATCCAAGCACGAACGTTACTATTGTAACGGATAAACACACGTACTCATTGTACCTTACGGAAGTGTCCAGTAATCCGACATACGTTTTGCGATATGACTATCCTAAACCTGTAACAGCCAAAGTATTTACGGAGAAAAAATATCCCTGCACTGATGGTGGTGTAATTAATGGACACTATCAATTAAAGGGGAGTAAGAGCATTTTCCCTTACCAGGTCTGGGACGATGGTACTTTTACCTGTATGCGCTGGAACAGTAAACAGGATTTACCCGTACCTTATCGTGTTGATGCTGATGGCAATGAAAACCTTGTTAATAAGCATATGGAAAATAACACAATGGTATTACATGAAGTGTCTGATAATTTCCGCCTGAGAATAGGCGATCAAGTTGTTAATGTAAGAACATCTTCGACGGTTCCTAAAATGTGGAATAAAAAAGGCACTACAAATGGAAAGGTGAGGGTGGAGAAATTTAATTATGAAAAATGAAAGCCGCAGCAATAATGATGTGGGTAATCGTGGTGTTATCGAGGTTAAATCAAAGAAATCCTCCAAGAAGATATTTATCTTGCTGGCAAGTATCTTTGGTATTTTTGTTGTCGCTGCCATGATTATTAAAATGCTTCCCTCGAAGGAGGTGGAGCAAACTGGCCTTGAACCAAAAAACGAGACGTTAATATCTAATTCTCAGGATGGGGCAAGCCTTAATTCTGTGATGAAAACAATCATGCAGAATAAGCAGCGTGAGGAAACTGAACGCAAGCAACGGGAAGAACAGGCAGAAAAAGAAAAGAAACAAAAAACAGAAATAAATTCTGATAATGATAGCACTATGCAAGCAATGGCGATGCAGGGGCAATCCAGCAGCCATTCTTCATCGCAGTCTGGCAATGGACAGGAGAAAGAAAGGCCACTGACTAAGGCTGAACGTCAGATTACAGGAGATACTCTGGTTAAAATTGAAACCAGAAATGAGGATAAACGTTCGGAAAAAGAGAAGGATTCTCTGCAAGGGGAAACTTATGCTGATGGTACAGTGAGTTTTGCCAGTAACAGACGTTTTTTGCTGGCTGCGGGTACTTCGCTTTCATGCGTTTTACAAACAAAAATAGTTACGTCCTACCCTGGAATAACGTTGTGCCAACTGACTAAAGATCTCTATTCAGATAATGGTGAAACATTACTGGCTCGCCGTGGCGCTATGCTGATGGGAGAGCAGAATAAAGTCATGACGCAAGGAGTGGCTCGTGTATTTGTTAACTGGACTAATTTAAAAGATGGCAATGTTAACGTAAAAATTGGTGCTCTTGGCACTGATGGACTTGGTGCATCTGGCCTGCCAGCCTGGATTGATAATCATATATTCCAGAGATATTCAGGTGCGATTATGTTGTCATTGCTTGGTGATGGTATGGATATTCTGAAAAATACCACACAAAAATCGGGGAATAACAGCAATATTACCTATGATAATACATCTGATACGGCGCAGGAGTTGGCTAAAACAACACTTGAGAACACGATTAATATTCCTCCAACTGCATATATTAATCAAGGAACCGTTTTATCAGTGATTGTTCCGAGGAATATTGACTTTTCTGAGGTTTACGGAGTGCAGTAATGAGTGAAGAACATATTATCGCTCGTCAATTTCTGATGCAAACAGGGATTCAGGAATTACTGGATATGGATGATGTTACCGAAATCGCCGTAAATCAGCCTGGCAGGATATGGTTTGAAGGTCGTGATGGTTGGTGCTTTCGTGATACAGATAAGGTCAGTTATAAGGCATTAATGGGGCTGGCCTATGCGCTGTGTAACATAAGTGGGCTGGAAGATGCCCTGAAACCACATAACCCGATTGCGTCGGTTGTTCTTCCTGGTGGTGAACGTGGTCAGATTATCGTTCCTCCTGCAACCGAGGATAATTGTGTTGTTCTCTCAATTCGTAAACCATCACTAACGCGTTTTTCACTTGATGATTACGTTAATTCAGGGCGTTTTGACCGAGTTAAAATTGCTAAAAAACACACAGCAGTGTTAACTGAGCGGCAGAAATATTTATTCGAGTTATCGCGTAAGGGTGATGCCGCAAGTATTGCTAAATTTATTCGTGAGGCGGTCAATGATCGCCTGAATTTCCTGATTGTTGGTGGTACTGGTTCCGGCAAAACAACAGTAGGTAAAGCCATTGCGGATTTGTTTCCTCCTGAACGGCGCTATGCAACAATTGAAGATGTCCACGAGATGACGCTCCCGAATCATCCAAACCATATTCACCTGTTTTATAAAAAGGGAATTGTGGATGCCAAGTCGATTATTGAAGCCTGTATGCGCCTTAAACCAGATCATATCTTTCTGGCTGAGTTAAGGGGGGATGAAGCATGGAGTTATCTTGAAGCTCTTAACACAGGGCATGAAGGCTCAATAAGTACGATCCATGCTAACAATACTTATGCGTCGTTCTCGCGGCTGGCGAGCATTGTTAAACAATCATCTGTTGGTATGACAGTTGATATGGATTTGATTATGAGAACGATTAAGACATCTATAGATGTCATATTATTTTTTAACCATACATATATGACGGAACTATATTACGACCCCGAAGAAAAAAATCGTCTACTTAGCACAATGTAAATTATTTCAGGTGATTAAATATTATACATGCTTTACATGTAGGGGTATCTATGAAGAAAAAAATCATATTAGTGGTTTTTTTGTTGCTTATTCTCGTTGCTTGTCTTATTGGCGGTAATTATCTTGGGGGATATGCAGCATTAAAATATTCAGGATTGAGTATTGACATGTTGCAATGGAATACATTTAATAATGTCATTACACAATTTAGCGGAAAACCTGAATATAAAAAATTGGTCGCAATTACATGGGCTGGATTTGCTGCACCATGTGCAATATTTATTGGTTTTGTTGTTATTGTCATAGTCGGACTGATGCCAAAAAAAGTTATTTATGGCAATGCTCGTCTTGCTACTGATATGGACCTGGCTAAATCGACCTTTTTCCCAACAGATAAAGAGTTGAAAGAAGCAAGATTAAAGAACAGTAAACCATACTGCTTTCCACCTATTCTTATTGGTAAACAGTTTAAAGGAAGGTTTAAAAACAAATATATATATTTCTTCGGGCAACAGTTTTTAATCCTTTATGCTCCTACGCGTTCTGGTAAAGGTGTTGGTATTGTTATACCTAACTGTGTGAATTACCCGGATTCGATGGTTGTTCTTGATATAAAACTTGAAAACTGGTTTTTGTCTGCCGGATACAGACAGAATGTGTTAGGGCAGGAATGTTTTCTGTTTGCCCCTGCGGGGTATGCAGAAAACCAGCAGGAGGCGAAAAAAGGTAATATCAGATCACACCGCTGGAATCCTCTGGACTGCGTTAATCGTTCTGATATTCAGCGTTCTGGAGATTTGGAAAAAATTGCCGCTATGTTGATTCCGGCAAGTGATGATCCTATCTGGTCTGATTCTGCACGGAAGCTCTTTTGTGGGCTTGCTTTATATCTTCTGGATAAGGAACGATTCCATCTTCAGCAAAAGAAAAAGGGTGTTGCTGATGTACCTGATGTTCTTGTTTCCATGTCGGCTATTATGAAACTCTCTGTCCCTGAAAGTGGTCAGAAACTATCAGCCTGGATGGGTACGGAAATAGATCAGAAAGAATACCTGAGTGATGAAACAAAGAGTCTGTTTCGTGAATTTATGGCAGCGCCGGAGAAGACACAAGGAAGTATTATTACCAACTTCTCGTCTCCATTGAGTATTTTTAAGAACCCAATCACAGCAGCAGCTACTGATGCAAGTGATTTTGATGTGCGAATGGTCAGGAAAAAGCCTATGTCGATATATCTTGGGCTGACTCCTGATGCATTAATTACTCACTCACGGCTTGTGAATCTGTTTTTCTCTATGCTAGTGAATGAGAATACAAAGGAGCTTCCAGAACAGAATC
>NZ_VCDZ01000054.1:0-4498 GCF_005845405.1 Escherichia sp. E4930
TACAGATTTAACAATAACTTCCCTTTTATCCAGATCATGAAGCATTGCAGTATTATTTTTATACTCAATAGCTTCAGAAAGCGATTCGAACTTCTTAACAGGCTGGTTGAGTTCATCTTTCGGGAACGAAACAACATATACAGGTGTACGGGTGTATTCCTTGTATGAATCAGCCAGGATTTCGTAGGGTTTATCAAATTCTGCTGTCAGTTTTTCTGGATAAGAGGACAGCTCGCTGGCCGCTATGGTCTTGGAAACAAGCAACGCACCTTCAAATCCATTTCCCAAATGTGGGTTCGCTTCGTATTTCTCGATTGCCATTTTCTTGTCTTCTTCAAAGTAGCTGTAAGCAGCCTCTTTTGAATAGAAAATGACCCCTTCGTTCTGTTCGTGTACGCTTGTATGGCTGACCAGATAAATTTCTTGTTTAGCCTCTTCCGCTGACGCCTGGTTCTGATGAACATCTGCCTTGCTGATTTCATTATCAACCTGGGTTTGTTGCTGGGATTCCTGTTCAGTCTGCTGCATTGCTTTAGACTCAAGCTCCGCTTTATGCTCCAGCATCATCTGTTGGTATTTCTCAGGGCGCAGAATAATATTCATATCCCGTTCTGCCGCTACAAGAGCACATTCTTTCTTAAACTCTTCGCTTCCGGTAAGTTTGAGCACACCGCCAAACTTCTCTTTCGAATACTCCAGCATGATGCCGATCTCTTCTTTAGAAGGATTCTTTCCGGCAACAACAAAATCACCCTTATCAGTAAATACGGGGGACTCTGTTTTTTGGTCACGATAAACAATCTTGGTTTCTTGTTTATCCATTACAAGATCTTTCAACCTGGTATTTGTTTGTTGCAGTTCCTGCAATCGCTTTTGTGCCTGAACAGCTTTTTCCAGTGATAGCTCAATTTCAGCACCAGAAATACTGTTTTCATTTTCTTTATTAAGATAATTTTTGAGTTTATCAATTGCTTTCATAGCATTTTTATCCTCATTCCAGTCTTTATGATACTGGTTGATAAAACTACGTCCCGCAGCATACATATCATCCAGTCGTTCAAGAGTGGTTATTTTCTTATAAACTAAAACACCTTTAGCTACATCACGATTTTCTTTAGGTAAAGAATAAATTTGTTGCCGCATTTCGCGCAATTCATTATACATATTTTTCTTTTCTGCACGAATAATATTCCTTAAAGAAATGTCTGTTTTTTTAAAGGAAGAAAATCTTTCTCTGGATTCTTCATAACTCAGTTTTCTTATTGTTGCTACCGGCTCAAACGTTTTTTCAGACAGTTGTTCTCCATATGTTTTAAGTAAGAAACTTTTTGCATCAGACCATGATAAATTAATATATTTAGTTAAAAAATCAGACGCATTAAGATTTCTGTTGCCAACTGCAAAACGTGGAGAACCATCTTTTGCTTTACTGATTGCATGTTCTCCAGGTACAACATTAAATTCACGTGCAGTCGCAGAAAGAAAACGCTCAGGATCAATTTCCTTTCTGATTTCTGCCATTGTGCTTAACTCATTACGTTCTGCATCATTATTTAACTTCTGAAATAATGCTTCATGTAATGGCGTTGATATACCGATATTTTTTATTCCTCGTTCTGAGAATCGTCGATCAGCATTCCGTCGCATTGCTGAATCAGAATGCGATCTGTTTTCCATTCTGTTTGCCAGATTACGCTGTTCATTATCCTGCAAAATACGGACAGATTCGGGCGGTTTTCCTCTCCCGTGGATTCCGTAAACCAAACCGCGTTGGGGCAAACGTGGCACGCCGACTCTTGTTTTAGTTCTACTGAATCTGGAAGTTGATTCAATACTGAACTTGTTACCACAAGACCGTCCTTGCGTTCTTTCAGAATTTTTTGTGTTAAGTTTGTATTTTTTGTCATAGTCATCAATCCTGTTTTTTAGGAAACTTTTCTTTTCCGGCTCACTAAGCGCCTTATAGTGATCACGCGTTTTACTCGATTTTGAATAAATATGTTTTATTTCGTGACTGGTTTTATCAAGCCAGGTACTAACGTTATTGTTAATCTGTGCCAGGGTCGGCTTTACTAAAGGTAGTTCACGTTTTTCTATGAAAGATGAACTAAATAATGGGTTTTTAAAATTAGTATATTTTTTGTCATCTTTAAGGCGCACAGCAAAGTATTGATTAGTCTTCCCCTCATTGCGAATTTTTACATCACCATATTGCATTAATAAATTTTTGAATGCATCCGTCGAGTTAATATTTTCATTTGTAACTCTGGAGAAGACTTCCTTTTTTACTTCATTGTTCCGTTCACGGTATAAATCGCCTTTTACTCGTGACAGCACGTTTGCATAGTTCTCATCACTTACACGAACGGAATCCTTTGGGCTTATCAGGTTATATTTGTTGTTAAGATATTCCTGAACAGAGTCAAGTTGAGTCTGAGTTTTGAGATTTGTCAGATCTCCTGGCGGATTTAATGAGTTCCCTGTGACAAGATTTGTTCTTGGAATGACAATGTGAATATGTGGTTTACGCTCCACAAGTTCACCAGTTTTGTTATCAACAATATTTTTAATTTTTGGAAGATGGGCTTCTGCATAAAAAGAATACTCATCTGTATGATAGGCATTCATGAGCATCTTCCTGAAATCAGAAGTCACGTTTTTCAGTGTTTCTTCTGATATTTCATTTTCTGCAAATGATAATGTGATATGCAGGTATCGCTCCTGCCCTTTATCTTCTATTGATTCAATTATTTTATTTGTTGTAGCCAGATCGCCGTCAATGATAAATCTATGGTCAAGTTCATCACGGGTATACTCACGCTCCGCTTTTCTTCCATTTTCAAGGTATTCTGCAATACCATGATTGCCACCGCCATAGCGTATTATCATTTTAGTGCGCCCTGCAATAAATCACGGATATTTATCAAGGTATTGAGCGCCCTTTCATACAATGAAGATGATATAATTCCCTTGTTATGATCCAGATTTAAACGATGTGCAATCTGATTAAGATTATTGCTTGTTTTGTTCATAAGAAAAAGACAACGCTTGTAATCTGTCGTTGGCTTTGGCTTCACTGGCAATTCACTAATACGATTCAGAATCAGTGCGCGAAAAAACTCGGATTTGCCAATGTCTGTATGCTCCAGCAGCTCCTTGAACGGCTGGTATTCTTCATCGGTTAACCGGATTGATATAACGTTTTTTCTTTCTATCGCCATAACGCCTTTACCTTAAAGTTCGTAGAACTTCCTGAACGGTGCAACCGTTCGGGGTTTCAAAGGGGCATCCCCTTTGGCACGACGATTATACAGGCCATGAAATGGCGTGTATACATCGGTGTCGTGCCTGTGTTTTAGAAAACGATTCAGACTAGACACACAAAACGACACACACAATAGCACCATAGACACACATAATGGCACACACAAGGACACACATAAAAGCACACAAAAAACCTTGACAACACACAAAACGACACACACAATGGCACACATAAGGACACACACATTGCAATTTAGGGATAGTTTTGTCATATTGGGAGGTAAATATATAGAGGGTAACATATGCAAAGCATCGACGCGTTCTTATCACCACTTTGTGAAGCGATAAGAAATGAAAAACTAAAATCAAAACAAGCTGCATTCAATCTGTACCTTCAAGAGATACTTGAAGCCAAGAAAACATATACCTGGGAACAGATATGCACATATATAAATCAGAATACTGATTCGACGCTGGCTGTACGTGCTTATAGAAATATGGTTGAACGAGCAAAAAAGAAACGCTTGTCACAGGAAAAGAAAAATAACGAATCTGGAGTTGCAAACAAGTTGCCGCCTCAAGGTGACAAATCGACTCAAACAACAAAAGAACCAGCGATAAAAGGTTTTTTCTCTCAAAGAGAAAAAGAGAGAAAACTGGAATATGATGCTTCGGCAACAATGGCAAAATTTGAAGACAAATACAAATAAGGATGATACATGAATACTTCAATCAATTTTATATTGCAAGGTAAAGGCGGTGTAGGTAAATCTTTTGCCACATCAATACTGTCTCAATATTTTATTGATGAAAAAAAACTTGAAAATGTTGTTGTCGCGGATACAGACCCGGTAAACACAACTACAGCAAAAGTAAAACGCCTTAATGCTGAAATTATCAAGATTGTAGAAAATAACAACATTGTGCAATCAAAATTTGATAGCATGTTTGAATCTATTCTTGAAGGCGGAAACATTAATTTCGTTATTGATAATGGTGCTTCTACGTTCTTGCCATTACTTCAGTATTTCGATGATAACTGTGTAATGGATATGTTCAATGAAGTTGAACAGGATGTTTATATCCATACTATTATTGTTGGTGGTCAGGCACAAGCGGACACAATTGAAGGTTTTGAAAATATCGTTAAACTTGTAAAAGGTACGAAAGTTAAAATAATCGTATGGATTAATGAGTTCCAGGGCGAACCGATACTTTCAGGGAAGCATATAAC
>NZ_VCDZ01000055.1:0-1817 GCF_005845405.1 Escherichia sp. E4930
CTGGTAAGAAGGAGTATCCGAAGCTATTTGTCCACTGGTATTTACTACGTGCATCAAATGAGTGATCAAGAGCCGTATGACGCGAGAGTGTCACGTACGGTTCCGTGAGCAGCCGGGGAGTGAAATTCTCTCCGGCTGACTCGACTCGCGGGTTCTGACAGCGGTGGCGAACATGCGGCGGTGTTGTACTCGCTGATCGGCACATGCCGTCTGAACAATGTGGAACCAGAAAAATGGCTGCGTTACGTCATTGAGCATATCCAGGACTGGCCGGCAAACCGGGTACGCGATCTGTTGCCCTGGAAAGTTGATCTGAGCTCTCAGTAAATATCAATACGGTTCTGACGAGCCGCTTACGCAGAACAAGAACTGACTGCTGTTCTTCTGTTTTAACGGCGATTTCTTTACCTGGCTGCTGAACTGCCATCCAGATAGCCCTGGCATCCATCACATCATTCTTATTGCCCATGACAAATGCCTTAACAAAGCGGGCCTGCAACAACCGGACTTTATGACCCAGTTTTGTCAGTTCCCGGGCCCAGTGCTGAGAGCCTCCACAGGCTTCCATGCCAATCAGGTAGGGTTCGCGGTTACTAAAGAACGTCAGAAAATCTCTGTTGCGTAGTTGCTTATCCACCACTTCACCTGTGTGCTCATTGATGAAGTGAACCTGAATCAGGTGTTTTGCGATATCAACGCCAACCGGTGTATATTTCATTTGTGGAGTCTCCAGTCTGAGGGAGTCTTATGCATCCCGTATTGGGCACTATGATGCCGGAAATCTGCGAGGCTCCACACCTTCCTGTATTTTCCCGCCATCTACCTTTGTGCTCCGGATTTAATGGTGGGAGGCGTTCATCTCATTCTCAGTGGTCGATGTTCCACCTGACTGACCTGCTGCCAGAGCGGGGCGTGATGCTCCGGCACTGTCTGCCAGCCAGACGATGCCGAACAGAGGCGATGTGAGGCCACCAGTTTCTCATTACTGTAGATCCGCAACTCGTCATCCAGCGATATTCGTATCGATACCGGCTGACCACACAGCGCTTCGGGAACGCTGTAACGATTACCGCCAACCTCGATATAGCTGTCCCAGGACACATGGCGGATGTCGAAGTAACTGGTATCGAAGTCCGTATCCGGTAACGGCTGCAGATGTTCCTGCTCCAGCGCGAAGCGCTGTTCCGGCGTTTCTTTGAACTGGCGAAGTTCCCGTTTGTCAGCCACATCGGCTATCCATTGCTCCAGTTGTTGATTGACATGAGTGAAGCTGTCGAACCTGCGGTACCGGACGAAGAAGTTCTCCTTGAGGTATTTCACCATCCGCTCAACCTTACCTTTTGTTCTGGCCCTGCGTGGACGGCATGCCCGTGGCAGGAAGTTATAGTGGTCGGCCAGTAACAGGAATCCGGAGTTGAACACGACTTTCCCGTTGTTATTCTTCAGCACCGCAGCCTTCTGGTTATCAACCAGCACCGTTTTCACACAACCACCGAAGTAGCGGAAGGCGCGAACCAGTGATTCGTAGGTATGCTCAGCATCCTGTTTTGGTGCGGCGAAGACATGGAAGCGGCGGGAGAACCCCAGCGTATTAACCGCAAAGTTAACTTTGCACCGTTGCCCGGCAACCTCCACCTCAACTTCGCCCCAGTCGTGCTGGAGCTGGTATCCAGGCTGAGTTTCGAAGCGAACTGTTCTTTTTGACGGACGCATTTTACGTTTGGGCTGGATGTAGTAACGCAGCATGGAACGTCCGCCCGTATAGCCCATTGCCTTAATCTCCGCGAAGATAACCTCGCTATTCCAGACATTCTCTG
>NZ_VCDZ01000056.1:0-1743 GCF_005845405.1 Escherichia sp. E4930
GTCTGTTTCGTGAATTTATGGCAGCGCCGGAGAAGACACAAGGAAGTATTATTACCAACTTCTCGTCTCCATTGAGTATTTTTAAGAACCCAATCACAGCAGCAGCTACTGATGCAAGTGATTTTGATGTGCGAATGGTCAGGAAAAAGCCTATGTCGATATATCTTGGGCTGACTCCTGATGCATTAATTACTCACTCACGGCTTGTGAATCTGTTTTTCTCTATGCTAGTGAATGAGAATACAAAGGAGCTTCCAGAACAGAATCCTGAGTTGAAATATCAGTGTCTTGTCCTTCTTGATGAATTTACATCAATGGGTAAGTCCGAAATTATTGAAAAAGGTGTTGGCTTTACCGCTGGTTTTAACCTGCGATTCGTTATTATTTTGCAGAACGAAGGGCAGGGTAAAAAAGATGATATGTATGGCACTCACGGTTGGGAAACTTTCGTTGAAAACTCGGCTGTAGTTCTTTATTACCCGCCAAAGGCTAAAAATGAACTGGCGAAAAAGATCTCTGAGGAAATTGGAGTCAGGGATATGAAAATTATCAAGAAATCTGACTCACGGAGTGGTGGCAAAGGTGGTAGCTCTCGTTCCCGAAATCATGAAATAGTCAGCCGTGCTGTATTACTTCCAGAAGAGATTGTCGAGCTTCGGGATTATAAAAATAAAATGGGTAATATGGCTGTTCGTGAAATCGTAATGAGTGAATACACTCGCCCATTTGTAGCTAACAAAATAATCTGGTTTGAAGAGGAGGAGTTTAAAAAACGAGTAGATATAGCTAAAGAAAATCCGGTAGAAATGCCTGTATTGTTCGATGAAGAAATGAGAAATCAGATTCTTGAACAGGCAAAAATATATTCAGATGATATTAGTATGTTTTCTGATGTTATGACTAAACCAGATCTTGAGACACACGATCTGGAGGATGTTTCTGAATAATATCTGGTGAACTATATGAGAAAAGCTAAAGCGATATTTACCGCCATCGTATTTTCATTGGGGGCGGGTAGTATTCCTGCTTATGCTTCTGATCCTTGCGCTTCGGTGCTTTGCCTGTATGGAAAAGCTGTCGGGCAAGGAGGTGGAAGTGAGTGCAGAAGTGCTGAAAAGGACTTTTTTAATATTCTGAAAAAGAAAAAAGGAAGCATTCGCTGGAGTAAAACATTTGATGCCCGCAAGGCATTTTTGAATCAGTGCTCAACGGCTGATCCGGCTGCTATCTCAAAAATTATGAGTAAGTTCGGACGCGTTAAGGGCTGATTAAAACCTGATACCCGCGCCAACGGGTATCAGGGAACTGCAAGTATCACATACCGCGCCAACGGAATGTGATGATTAGTTACAATCACTGAGGTTAGAAATGAAAGTAACCAAATCTATTATAGCTGTTTTAGTAGGACTGTTTGCTGGTAGTGCATATGCAGATTGCACTTATCATTTGACTGGTAATGTTCAGAATCTTGATATTTCGGATTGTGTTGATGGTGTGAAAGACATTGCTAATAATGCCTTGTCAAATTCACAGAATGCACAAAATGTTGCAAATGGTGCTGCTTCTACCGCTCAAAATGCACAAACAACCGCAAATGCGGCTAATTCTGCTGCGCAGAACGCACAGAACACGGCTAATACGGCACAAAATACAGCAAACTCTGCTAATTCTATTGCACAAAATGCTCAATCGACAGCTAACCAGGCAATCAAAGATGCGGCAGAAAAATCTGAGGCAGCAGAA
>NZ_VCDZ01000057.1:0-10802 GCF_005845405.1 Escherichia sp. E4930
CAGTACCCCGGACCTGCTTATCCCTGTTCGTGCTGCAGAAGCTAAACAAATTTATGAAATCGCCAGTCGTCTGCAGCAAAGAATATCTGCTGTAATGCGTTATGCCGTACAGTCTGGCATCATCAGATATAACCCGGCTCTGGATATGGCTGGTGCATTGACCACGGTAAAACGCCAGCATCGCCCTGCTCTGGATCTTTCACGCCTGCCTGAACTTCTGTCGCGTATTGACGGTTATAAAGGCCAGCCTGTCACCCGACTGGCAGTTATGCTGAATTTACTGGTTTTTATTCGTTCCAGTGAACTCAGATATGCCCGCTGGTCTGAAATTGATATTGACAATGCCATGTGGACTATTCCAGCCGAACGCGAACCTCTGCCGGGCGTAAAATACTCACACCGGGGCTCCAAGATGCGAACACCACATCTTGTGCCACTCAGCCAACAGGCTGTAGCCATACTGACAGAACTTCAGACATGGGCAGGTGAAAATGGTCTGATATTTACGGGTGCACATGACCCGCGTAAACCAATCAGTGAAAATACTGTAAATAAAGCCCTCAGGGTGATGGGGTATGACACAACCCGGGAAGTCTGTGGCCATGGATTCCGGGCGATGGCGTGCAGTGCATTGATTGAATCAGGTTTGTGGTCCCGCGATGCTGTGGAACGTCAGATGAGCCATCAGGAGCGTAATGGTGTACGTGCTGCGTATATCCATAAAGCAGAACATCTGGAAGAACGGCGACTGATGCTACAGTGGTGGGCAGATTTTCTGGATGCGAACAGAGAACAATGTATCAGCCCGTTTGAATATGCAAAGATTAACAATCCATTAAAATAGTAATCATCCCGGGCTGCCAGCCCGGGAATTATTTTATGAATATTTTTCTTTGTGAGTAACCGGAAAAAAGATAGCGAAATAAATTACTTTAATGAATTACTCCAGGGTTTCATTAAAGTTCTTTCATAATACTTTGTAGTCAAACACGTTATGACTGGCATCAAAAACCACGGATTTCCCCTGCCAGCGGGTAATCACCTCCTCCGGCGTTTTCGGTTGAGCCGGTCTGGTTACGCCCATCCATGCATTAATCAGATAATCATTATACGCAGTGGAAAAAACGCTGTTCACCGTCTGGCGATCGACATGCTCTCCCAGTGTCGGGCTGTACCAGATAAACATCGGAACATGATAAGCCTGCTGACTGGGTTTTATTCCACCATGAAAATAGGCATGTTCTTTTGTCGGGTCATACTCCAGACCGTGATCTGAAAAATACATGACTGATGCCCGACGCGTTTCCAGCATGGCGAAAATCTGTCCCAACAAACTGTCGGTATAATGAATGGAATTATCGTAGCAGACTTCTTCTGTATCCAGCGGTTTAAACACGGCTTTATCTCTGGGCCAGTTACTGCAGACTGGCTCATGACTGCCCGTCAAATGCAGAACAATCAGTTTCCTGCTCCCCGGATTACTGTTCAGTGCTTCAGCCAGGTGTGGGAGAAGTAACTCATCATAGCCTCTGACATAAATTCTGTTTCTGGCCCGCATGGCGATACTGGCCACAGCCGTTCCGTTCTGCCGGAAAGCGGACTGCGAACTGAGCCACCAGGTATCGAACCCCGCCTGATTCGCCATGTTGATAATGTTATCAGGGTAATTACGGATATCATGATGCAGTACACTATCGGCAGATAACGCCAGAGGAACAGCCAGCGCAGTGTAAGGTGCGCCACTGATTGCCTGAGTGAACAGTTTCAGTCGTGATTTCTGTTTCTGAAGCTCTGGTGTGGTTGGGCGCGAATACCCGTAAATGGACATGTTGTCAGTCCTTGCATATTCACCGATGATCAGTACAAATTCATCAATATTATTGTCTGTAATCATCAGCTCGTAGTGAGGTATGGTATCAGCAATCGTCATTAATCTCTGATGCTCCTTTACGGCCAGTGCAAAATAGTTCAGATTAAAGAAAGGGGTATATGTGGCAAACCGGGAAGCGACTATGTAAGGATCAACTTCGTTTATTTGATACTGTTTTTTCAACGCAAACTGAAAGGAAGAATATAACGTTACTGTAATTAACGATAAAAATGTAATTACTGTGGCCTTTCCCGAAGGCAATGAGGACGTTTTATTTATTGCTGAACAGAAGAACAATAAAAAGAGGATAATAAACGCAATAACATAGACGACATACATCCTGAACATTCTTATTGCTTCATCAGGATCTGTCTGTAGGATACTGATTGCAAAACCATCATTGAATGTGGTGCCAAATGTACACCATGAATACAGGCTGATACTGATATCTGCCGCAGTCAGTAATGTGAACGGAAAGGCCAGAATAAAACGCAGCGTAAGCGATTTCATCGCCTTAATAATAAGAAGCACCAGGATAAATAATAATATCCGGTAAATCAGATGCGCTCCTGAGGATACAAGGAGATTAGAAAGGGTAAAGACAACCACTGATAACACGAGGCGCTTATCATTGCTAATCCGTGGCCAGTGTATGAATGGAAGATTAATTTTCATAATAATTGAGTAAAAGCGATATTTCTGTCCGGCGCCGCTCGCTGAACATGCCGTGACAGGTAAATACATTTTTCTGAATAATCATAAAACAGGTATCATCCGCCGCCACAAATGTAACGGCGTAAACAGGAACGTCATGATGTTTTCTTTCGTGACAGAAGAGAACCGCACATACCACCCGCAATCATTATCATCAGGAATAACATCCCCAGGCCAACGATTACTCTTAATGCCGGATGAACCCGATCGGCGAGAAAAAATAACTCCATCCCGAAACCAATAACAAGCCAGGCCAGCGCCATTCCGACGAGCCCTTTTAACAGCAATCTCACGATCTTCTCCTTCTGCGTTCTTAACGAAAATGCCTTACAATAACAGCAGCCGGAGAAAGCAACGCTGGCTGCTGAACGGAATGACATTTTACTGTTTTATGTTCTCTCAGTTTCTATCCTGACGCCGCCATTAATGGCATTACAGTTTATTCAGAATAAGGCAGGCGGCCTGGTTTAATGCAATAAACTCCTGCCAGCTGTACTGAGACTGATAATTCAGTAAATACTGGTCTTCAACCCGGCAAATCTGTGGGCGTTTATCATAAATTGCACACAAATGAGAATCAGTCTGATAGTGACGGCAAATACCGTCACCACGATCCAGACATTGCGTTTCACCCGCCCTGTTGACATGACGACAACAGGCCCCACACTGGTTACAGGGAAATGGAGGGTGTAATTTCATCGCTTATTTAACCAGTCACGAACAGAAGCCACATTTCCTGACTCAAACGGCAACGCAATCCCTCGTCGGCTGACTTCTTCTCTCAG
Organism: Escherichia sp. E4930; assembly: GCF_005845405.1. Lineage (NCBI taxonomy): Bacteria > Pseudomonadati > Pseudomonadota > Gammaproteobacteria > Enterobacterales > Enterobacteriaceae > Escherichia > Escherichia sp. E4930. The sequence continues at coordinate 3,370 of NZ_VCDZ01000057.1, forward strand.
CAGAAGTCCGCGCTCTATCTCACTGTTTACGCTATCCAGATGAAGTGAAAAATGATTTAACGCGGCAGCATCAACAGAAAATTCCAGTGCAGTAAGTTCCACAAGATAGCGATCAAGTTCAGCATTGACTGCCTGAAAGTATTCCAGTGACCGCCGGAACTTATCCTTAAATTTGTCCAGAAATGCCCATACCCGCTGCATAACCTCGCTATATTCGAGATAATAATTCATCACCAGCCCGAGAATACCTGTCGTCAGCGCACCACAAAAGGCAGCAAGCTCTGAACCAAATGGAAAAATAAGGATCTGCGCCATCGCCTCATTTATCATCACCCCACCGGCAACAGCCACACCTGCTGCTATCAGTTTAGTGACCGCTTTGGCTAACTGCCCCGGCGATAATCCCTCCGGGTTAAATACCAGGACTTTAAAGGCCTGAACGAGGTTGTTCCACATTTCCCTGATAAGCCGGACAATCATTCTTTCCGTCGTCAGGAATATATTTAACAGCGTTGTGGTAATACCTGACAGTATCCCTCCGATGACACCATCTTTAAAGGCAATTAAAAAAGAACTGAATTTTTCCTGTACTCGTTCCTGGCAGGCACGTAATGCTGACGTTATTTCGGACAGGCATTTGCCGGCGCAGAATGAGTTCCGTTGCTGTCTGATAATATGCGGGATTCGTTCCCTCAGTTCGAACCAGATCTCGGCAAGAATAAGCCCCAGCATCTGTCGCGTCCCCATACGAAAACCGGAATTAAGTGAAGCACTGGCGACAGCAGTAGCAAACTTACTACTCAGGTAATAGCTCTGATTAATCGTGGCCTCGTATTTTTCCCGGGCATATTTATCAGCCCTTTCCATACGCTCAGTATCTGCATCAGCTTTTTTTCTCAGACTTATCAGACGTTTCTTTTCTTTTTCTGTCAGTGTTGCCTGAGATTCAAGCTCTGCTATCTGCCTTAACGTATCTTCTCTGTTTTTCTGCAGCGTGCAAATAAACGCATCCATTGAGTCTGCTTTCTTTGATTTATTGAGCGACTCATGAGTGAATGCCAGATTTGAAGCGTCATTTGCCAGTTCTGCACCATCCCGTTCAGCAAGAATTCTCCCCGGATCATCATGAATTTCTTTAGCGGAAATAATATGATCCAGATTTTTTTTATCGTCTGAAGCAAACACTTCGCCTGTATATGCATCAGTAAGAGTCCCTGCCTGATGTGCACGCTTTCCTTTCCGGTTCGTCGCGATGTAGTTCTCATGGCTGTGGTAATGATGAGAATCATAGTCGCCACGACCTTCATACCGCTGTCGCTCAGCCTCCGTGGCATAAATGCCATTACGCACATTATGGATAGTGTCAACATCACCACCCTTACGATCATTTAGCAACAGAAAATCCAGCCCGAATGATGTAACCAGGCTCTTCACCATGGTCTGATGTAACTCTTCTGTCCAGTCAAATTTTTCCACATTCATGTTATTTCACTTCTTGTAAAGCCGGGCTTTAACGCCCGGTAAATCATTAACTCCGGGATGAAAAATCATCAAATTTCACAACCGAACTGGCCAGTACATCATCCAGCTCTTCCTTATTAATAACATTCATTCCATTATCATCCTTTTCCATTTCAATAACGTTATCTTTTATCACTGCCTCACCATTTTCCTGTTTCCGCGGTTTAAACAGTGGCGTTGTAATAATATCCGTCATAATAGCGGCCAGTGAATATCCATGGTCAATAAGCACAATGACTTCATCTGATACACTGATATCCTGTTGTTCTGTAATAACAGAATGCATGGATTTAAGCGGCTCAAAATAGTGTTTAATAAATACAGCATGCATTCTGTTCAGTGCAGCGAGAATTTCATCAACGTATTGATTAACTTTTGCAAAATGCTCCCGGGCCAGATTCATTTTCTTAACTGCCCGTTCAACTTTGCAGGCACACTGATGGGCATTTTCAAGAGCTTTCGTCGCATGTCTGTCGTAAGCCCAGCCCGCTATGGCAATCAACGGTGCAGCCACTGCAGTGCCTAATACCATTGCGCCACCAGCCATTCCCATGCCCCCTGCAGCCAGTGAGCCCCCACCAATTGCCGCCATCGTCGCGTTATAAGCCGCGGCACCAGAAAGCGCTGCAATGGGTGTACCTGTAGAAGCCGCAGCAAATGCCATCACTCCGCTATACACAGCAAAACCCGCAGCAGCCCCGGAAACTCCGGCAGCAACGACCGTACTGAGATATTCTGTCGCTGAAATGGCCAGGTTCTGAATCTTATTGATGTTATGTTGCGGGACACTCAGTTTCAGGTCTTTATTGCCCTCTTTTTCCAGACGCGCCAGGAGCTCAGCAGCAATCCTGTCGAACTCACTGAAATCTTTACCAATCTCAAGCTCTTTATTTCCGAGCGTTGTTAATTTTGATGATGTCTGAGCTTCAGACTGCTCAAATTTTCCTTTATGCTCCTCGTAACGCTCTTTTGCTTTTTCGAGCACATCCTCTGCTTCTGACTTTTTTTGATATCCATCGTAAGCTTTTTTTCCGCCGAATGCCGCAGCACCGGCAGCCACACCCAAAATAATGAAAGGTAATGCCATTCTTTTCCTCCTGTACAGATTACTTTATCATCAGTCAACTGAAGTATTTCAGGAAACATTCTCAGCGGTGAGGTATTTTCCTAACATTGTTAACACGGCTTCTTTCAGCCATACTGGTTCAATAATTTCAACATTCGGTAGCCAGTATAAAATCAACGGGATAATTTGATTTTTATGTGCAGCCTTGCATGACAGCGTAATGCCATTGTCATGTTTGTGTAGCAATTGCTGGTAAGGAAGTAAGTCCCGTCGCAAAAAATAATGGGCGATATTACTGTGAATGAACAACACTACATCAAATGTTTTGTCGCTCACCCACGGGTCACATGACTCACTTATCAGTGACTGTATTTCCTCACTCTTTGCAAACTTTTCTTTTTTTATATCCAGCCATTTTATTTTAGCTAATGAAAACGACTTTAACTTGTTCTCTTCAGTAGCCAGCAAATACCATATACTTCTCTGATTAGTTAATTTATAGGGATGAACGATTCTGGTCTTACCGGCATATGCAATCTGGCAAACATTACTGTTGCAGATCGCTTTTTCAAGAACATCAAGATATTTTCTTAAATCATCCCTGATGGTGTGCTCAGGGTTATGAAACTGAACACGAATATGCTTTTCGGTTGCCCTGTTTTCTAATTTCTGCCAGAAACCTTCATCCCGTTCAGGAAAAATCGCATCAGTATCCAGTAACCTGGCCAGAGATTTGTGCAGTGATTCTTTGCTCTGGTTTCCTGCTCTTGCTGAAATAAGCCGGTATTTTCCATCGCCACAGGCTTCAATAAAGGGAGAAAGCATATTCAGATCACGATATGCTGTTCGCTCAGTGATGTTGTATTTTTTCATCAAATTATGGCGACTGACCACGCCATAACTCTGTAATTCAACAAGGATATCAACCAAACGCTCCGCTGAGCGATTTCTCGTTGAGTCAGCCATAAATCACTGCACCTTAGTATTACTCTTGTGTAAGTGAATTATATAAATACCCCTGACATCATTTGTCAGTTCCACAAAACTACGCCCTCCGGTAACAGATTTTTATTTGATTATGTTCAAACTTTAAACCAGATGTCTGGGGCCTCTTTCGTAATGCGGTTTATTGTTTCCGGAAGGGCTGATATAGCCAAAAAACAACATACCCCAACAACAGTCTTTTTTCATTTAACAGGCTGGCAACCATACTGCGCACCACCTGTCCCCTGTAAAAAATCAACGAGAGTAATATTTTACTCTATTTATATTTCATTCATCTGAAATTATTAATTGCCAGAGGGAGAATGTTATCAGGATATCTGTTATTGATTTGTCATACCTGCACTTTACTGTGCCCCAAAGCGCAGGCAGAAATGGCTGTCAGAAGTTATAAGTCACACCAAACATGATGTCGTGACTTTTAACGTCAGCCTCTGATTTATATTTATCCCCTTCTGCATCCCTGTAAGACAGGGAGGATTTACCAGCATCCAGATAGCGATAGCTGAGGTCAAGAGCGATATCCGGAGTTACGTCATAGCGAACACCTGCCCCAATACTCCATGCGAAGTTGTTATCATATCCCGAGTAATGTAACGCAGAAATATCACTTACCTCACCAGATTTATTCCAGGAAGTATCAGTATATGTCGCCTTATGATGTACCCGTGCGTAACCCACCCCAACAGATACCCATGGCGTGAATGCACTGCTGTTTCTGAAATCATAATACGTGTTCATCATCAGGGTATTCACACTGAGCCTGTTCTGTGTGTCTTCCTGACCACCATCCCCCATCGGAGAATGCCATGTATCCAGTGTATAGCGGGAGTCTGCAGCCCCACGGCCATAGAATTCCACTTCCGTGCGCACTGGAACGTTGTAATGTTGATAAAAATCATAGCCCACCGCAAGGCCGGCACCAAATACAGTATCGTTCTTATCGCCGCCCTTATACTTATAAACATCATCCCCAAAGTCCTGGCGGAAGCGTTGGTCAGTCTGATTCACAACTGAAGCACCGGCTTTACCGGTCACATAAAAGCCTGTTTTATTCTCATCAGCCAGAGTCTGGGCCGAAAACATGCCTGCCATTGCAAGCGCTGAAACCGCAATAACCTTTTTCATTCCAATCATCTCCGTTGGTTCTTACCCTACTCGACAAATAGGGTTGCCTATTTTAAAACCATGAAAAAGATAGGGTAAAATGGTTACAACCGATCGATACGATCATATCGATCGGCAAAATCGATCGATATTGATGAGGGTTTTCGTTTCGAATCAACAAAATGGTAATGATGGAGCCAGGACTGAAATGCTGTGTCCAAAAAGCCCGGAAGGAAGGTTTGCATTACAACTGCACCACAGTACAAAATGTCAGACACAGTAAAAAAGACTGGGTAATCAACCCACCAGAGAAAACACGTTTATTGCAAAAGAGGGGGGAATTATGTGCAAACTGACTAAAGAAGAAGAATACAGCATCATCAGTCGAACAATGACGAATATTCGTTCACTACGCATGTATGTACGCGGAGTTTATTTTGAGCAATTACTCGACATGCAGGAAAAGCTCAACGCTGTTATTGAAGACGCCGTGAAGATGCTGAACGAAAAGCGGCTGAACGTAAGGAACTGGAAACTAAATGTCAACAGGTATTTGACTACATCAGTTCTGTGGGGCTTGACCCGGAAGAATGGCAGGGTCCAATTTCTGCTATTGCAGGGACAACGGAAACCAAACGAAAACCCAAAGGCGGTGTGAGAAAAACGAAATATATCTTTGAGGATGAGAACGGCGATACCAAGACGTGGTCTGGTAACGGTAAAATGCCACTTGCTTTACGAAAACAGGTTAATGAAGGTTGCCCCCTGAGACTTTTCTCATTCAAAAGCCCAGTCAACCTGAATAAAGTTTTCATGCAGCGAAGGTAGTCAACTCTAATTATATGTACAATCATTACAGCTCTGTTCCCCCTGCCAGAGCTGTTGCTTACAGAAGGAATGACCTTCTCCGGATGAGCAGCACTTGTCGTCAGGTATTTCCGTTCTAGGCCAGTAACCTCACTCACAAGCTGACAACTATCCTGACACAGGGGGTTATTGGGTGATCTCCTTCCATGAAAATACGCACGCGGGGAACACTGCATTCGTCCGGGAAATGGAAAGGCGTGCGGCGCTTTATCCCCGCTGGCGCGGGGAACACTTCACCACAGCCAAAATAACGAATTTTAATACCGGTTTATCCCCGCTGGCGCGGGGAACACTACCAGTGAGCAACGAGCTGAATTCTACGATGCGGTTTATCCCCGCTGGCGCGGGGAACACACTAAGCATACATATCTGTTTTTAAACAACTTTATTTCACATCAACAATCTACCAACTAAATTCAAACATTTCCTTATTTTTAAAGAACGGATAACTTATTAATTATCAACAGGAAGAAACGAAACCAACCGTAACCCATCCAAATCTACCGGAATACGTCTGTTTTCTCCCCAGGTCTGAAATTCAAAACCCGACTCGGTATTGGTCGCCCAGGCCATCACCACATTTCCGCAACCTGCCAGTTGGGTGATTTGCAGCCAGATCATCTCCCGAATACGTTTGGATGTATCACCGACATAAACGCCAGCACGGACTTCCAGTAGCCAGATAGCGAGCCGTCCACGTAAACGTGGAGGAACATTTTCCGTTACAACTACGATCATACTCATCCGCCGCGTCCTCGATGACCGCTATCACCCAGCGTTTCAGGTTCAGGGATGGCTGGCGGTAGCATATCCGGCGCGGGTCGTGGTGGTTCAATTTCACCTGCGGCAAGCACTTCCTCAATTAACGGAATTAATTTGCCCGTTAACTTTGTGCTACGGAAAATATCGCGACAAGCCAACCTGACTTCTTTATCCGGTTCTGCGGGTTGCCTCGCCGCTATTTCAAATGCCTTTGGCACAACCGAATCAAATTTAATGATATCGGCTATGTCATAAACAAATGAAAGCGGTTTGCCACTATGGATAAATCCAATAGCTGGCGCATATCCCGCGGCTAATACTGCCGCTTCAGAAATACCGTACAGGCATGATGTGGCAGCACTGATGCAGCGATTGACAACATCGCCTTTTTCCCAGTCTTTAGGATCGTATTTGCGACCATTCCATTTCACACCATATTGTTTCGCCAGTAATGCATAGGTTTGGCGAACGCGGGATCCCTCAATTCCCCGTAGCTGCTCCACTGAACGGCGAGCTGGCGGTGGCTCACGAAAACGTAATTCATACATTTTGCGCACCACCTTCAGGCGTAGATCTTCCGTTAAAGCCAGTTTTGCCTGGTAGAGTAACTTATCAGCACGCGCCCCACCGGGTTGTCCGGAAGAGTAGACGCGAACACCCGCTTCACCGACCCAGACCAGCAGTGTTCCCACCGTGGCGGCCAGATGCACCGCCGCGTGGGAAACTCTCGTTCCCGGTTCGAGCATAATGCAGGCGACCGATCCCACCGGAATGTGCGTGCGGATCCCGGTTTTGTCGATCAGCACGAAAGCGCCGTCAAGTACGTCGATTTGACCGTACTGGAGGAAGATCATGGAGGTGCGATCTTTTAATGGGATCGGGCTCAGCGGTACAAACGTCACGCCTCTGCCCCAGGTTCGATCAGCATCAGACCACAACCGAACGCCCGGCTTTTGCCATACCCCTGACTGAGACGTTGCAGAAATAACCCAGGATCGGTGACCGTAAGCATCCCCGTATAATCCACACTACTGAACTGGATCAGTTGCCGGGGGTTTTCCCGCCGGAGTTGTTGTTGTCGGTAGGCATCAACCGAGGTATCCAGTAG
>NZ_VCDZ01000058.1:0-1617 GCF_005845405.1 Escherichia sp. E4930
TACAGCGCCCCGCCCTGCTGCGACGCACCAGGACGGCGTAAACTCGCTTACGCTCGCGCTAACTGCGGCATTCTGCGGCGCAAATCAGCATAATCATGGCCTGCTGGTCAGTTGGGCTTTGCAGGGCGAAGGGATGGCCTGTGCGCCCTGGTACGTTCGCCAGCGGCTGCGCCGCGCTTCGGGGCGATGTGGCTCTGCTGCTCCCTGGTATTTTCTTTCGCCCCTTCTATGCCCTGCCGGGCATCATGTAAACATAACTTAACTATATGTATTTAATCTATTTTTTGTTTTAAGTCAGGAGTAAAAATTACTTGCAAATAGGTCAGAACTGACCTATTATAAGCATATCGAGAGGGGATAGTCCCTGATCACCAAAGCCGCTCAGTGGCAGGAGATAAAAATGAAAACATTAACTTTTAATAACGGTACTGTTTCTGTTGGTGATGTGTTTGTATCTTCATGGGGATATGAGCAAACTAACGTTAATTTCTACCAGGTTATTTCTGTTCACGGTAAAAAAACCGTCACCGTCCAGGAGGTTCGCGCTTCTGTTCTTCTGACTCGTTCAATGAGTGGATATAAGACCCCATTGCTTAATGATTTCTGCGGGGAGCCATTAAAGCGTCGTGTGCGTGATTGTTACAGTGTACCAGCAATAGAGATTGAATCATTTGAGATGGCCTATAAAACTCAGCCAGAAGAGAAGCACGAATTTACATCATATTATTAATCACAGGGGCGTAATTGCCCCTAATTACCAAAGCCGCACAGCGGCAGGAGAATAAAAATGCATTTTACAACTTTTCTGAAAAAACATTTCGATATAGAAAAAATCGTTGGCACATCTGATTCTGGACATGATACCGAATCTATTTATGTTTATGAAAAAGGAAATGATTGCGAACCGTTGTTTATTCTGCATGAGTCATGGATAAATGCAGAAATTAAGAAGAGTGGTATATGGACTGTTGGTGACATATATTCCACGTTGGAACATGGAAAGGAATACACCGAATTTGAATTAAGAGAAATGATTAAGAAAGGAAAGGTTACTAGCAAATACTAACTTTTTTTTGGGAGGGGGTAACAGGCTGTGGGGCAGCCTGTTACCCAATGACAAATGTATCTTTGGAGATTTTCAAATGTCAGTGTGCGAAATGATAGAGCTTGCCAACCGGATTGTAAACGGGGAACAAGTCAAAACCCCAGCAATAGAAGCATGGGAGATTAGCGAACTCATTTGGTGGATACATAATCGGGGTAATGCTTTAGTTTGATGTGGAAGGGGGGAGATTATTCCTCCCCCCTTTTTTGTGTATTAATACACATCATTTATTTTTTTAACCGCTCGCCGCAGCCGAACGACCGAGCGTAGCGAGTTAGTGGCGAGGAAGCGGAATTTTTTCAATGTTGCATAGAGCAGTTACGCACGAAATTAATCTTCTTTTTTGCTTTTGTGTGTATATGTGTGTATAATTAGTGGCAGGTTAGGGAGGACATATGAAATCTGCTGACCTGTTGAAAGAACTGATAGCTGCTGGTTGTGAGTTGAAGCGGCATAAGGCGAGCAGCCACCAGATATGGTGGTCGCCCATAACAGGAAAAACTTTTCCTGTG
>NZ_VCDZ01000059.1:0-10683 GCF_005845405.1 Escherichia sp. E4930
CAGACGTGAGCCGGAGCAGGGAGGGCAGAACAGAAATAAACAGCGATGGATATATGTCAGGTGTGAATGTGACATTATTCTGGCTTATGACAACGCTGGCTGAATGTTTCATAATCCTGATAACTCGGGCATATCAGCAATAACAATGTATGAGTTTTAAAATGAAGAAAATTATCTGTTTTCTGTTCGTGGGGCTTTTATTTTCGGTTCAGGCAGATGCTGCGCGGGGAAGAAAACCCTGCTCGGGTGCTAAAGGTGGTATTTCACACTGTACGTCAGACGGGCGCTTTGTCTGTAATGACGGAAGTCTGAGTCAGTCGAAGCGATTTTGTTCCGGTTATGGCGTGGCACCCGGCAAACGTCAGGTGAAATCACCGGTCACCACGAAGCCGGTTCAGAAGAAAAAATCAGCGGCTGTCCGGAAGGTGTCACAACCGTCGGTGGCTGAGAAAAATGAGGCTGTGCCGGTCACTGAACCCCGCAACCCTACCTGTGCGCCGCTTTATATGGCCAGCAAACCCGGATTTACGCATCTGCCCATTTGTTCCGGTAATCAGTATTAATCTGACACTGAAATAGCAGAGGAATCTGTGCTCAGCCTGCAGTTAATCCTGTAGTGGCGGGCATCATAAAGCCGGACAACCTTCCGGGTATAAATATTTCCGGAGGGCGTTAATCAAAGATATTCAGTTACTGAGAAGGAAAATAAAGGAAAGTCATGGCAGGAAGAAAAAAAGATGATAATGCAGCGGGATTTGTCCTGATTTTAATTTGCGTTATTCTCTGGGGGATTTATGTGGCGGTCAGGGCGCTGATAAATCTTAATGAGCGCTTTATTGATGCAGTATCGAATCCGGCAGGTATTATTGGTTTGTTTTTTGGTTTGCTTACTGTATTTGTAATTTTACTTCGTTTTTTTATTTACCGGAGACTCAGAAAGAAAACAGCAGCCTTTGAGCAGGCCGTTTCAGAGCTGGTTCAGAGGGAGCGGGATTTTAATGAAACTGTCAATGCCGCGATAGCCCGGGGAATACGACAGGAAAAGGAGCAACTTGCCAGACGCCGTGAGGAGTTTCATACCGCCAGACAGAAGGCCAGCCGTGCAATGCAACGGATTGTTGATTCCGCCTGGAAATTTAAGGCGAAGACTCTGTTGGCCGGTGTAACGATTAATAACTGGCAAAGCAAATATGACCAGCTTCGTAAGGAAAGAGAGGCTTACGCTGCTGTCAGTGAGAAAATTGCCTTTCTTAACCTGGAAGATAATTCTGACTGGGAGAGTGTCAGGCAACAGTTTCTGGACAAAGTGGCATTGCTGGAAAAAGCGCAGGAAGAAAAGGAATATCAGGCAGAGCTTAAGCGTCAGATGCGAGAAGAAAAAGAGCGTCAGGATGAACTTGACCGGCGCCAGCGGGAAGCGGAAGAGGAAGAACGGCGTCTTGCTGAGCAGCAGAAACTGGTTGAAGAGGCGCTGCGTGCAGCAGAAGGGGCTCACAGGGAGGCGTTAGAGAAACAACGCCTGGCGCTGGAACAGAAAATTCAGGAAGCGCATGCGCAGTATGAACGTGCTAAATCCATGGCTCAGCTTACGAAACAGGGGCATGTTTATATCATTTCGAATATTGGTTCGTTTGGTGAGGATGTCTTTAAAATTGGCATGACCCGACGGCTGGAACCCATGGACAGGGTAAAAGAATTAAGTGGTGCTTCTGTTCCGTTTGATTTTGATGTTCACGCCATGATTTCCTGTGATGATGCGCCTGCACTGGAAAAAACACTTCATGACAGTCTGGAAAAATACCGCATCAACAGGATTAACCTGCGTAAAGAATTTTTCCGCGTGAAGCTTGAGAAAATCATAAGTGAAGTGGAGCGTCACCACGGGCAGGTGGAATATGTGGCTGACCCGGCGGCGCTGCAGTATCTGCAGAGTCTGGAGTGCGCGGAAAATGAAGCTGCCTGACAATCAGTGTTCTGATTTTATTCCGGCCGGATATAACAGAAGGGATATCTGCACATATCCTGCAGCATGGTTCACGGTATTCCGGTCATGTTAATGATTCTGTTTTTTTATTTCTGAATAAAACGACACCCACGATATAACGTCGTGGGTGTCGGTGATGATTATTTTTTTGTTCACAGATTAAGGTGCGTTTATGGCGAAACTGATAAATGTATCGGCGTCCACTGAGGAGAGAATGACGCCCGGGGAGAGGAGGGTAGCTTCACGACTGGAGAGCTTTCTGAATGATGACTGCCTTGTCTGGTACGATATCCCGGTGGGACGGAAAAACCGGCATCCGGATTTTGTCATTATAGACCCGGAGAACGGACTGGTATTTCTGGAGGTCAAGGACTGGACGGTTTCCACGCTGCGTGAGGTAAATCAGGAGCAGGTCACGCTGGAAACCGACGGTCTTCTGAAATCAGAAATAAATCCGCTGGTACAGGTTCGTCGTTATGCCTGTGATACGGTTAATGCCTTACCTGCAGACCCGTGCTTACGGCAGAATGACGGTCAGTATAAGGGACGGCTGAACCTGGCCTGGGCGTATGGTGTGGTGTTTACCCGCATTACCCGTCAGCAACTGAAGACACTGGCAGGGAATGATGAGAATGCGGTGGAAAAGATTTTTCCTTCAGCACAGACAATCTGCCAGGATGAAATGACTGCGTCTGTGCTACCGGAAGTGTTCCGGCAAAAAATTGCCGGGATGTTTACCACGGGATTCAGAACCCGGGTGACACCCCGGATGAGAGATATTCTGCGCGCCCATCTGTTTCCTGAAGTGACCGTGAAACAGAACTCACAAATCAAAATCATGGATATCCAGCAGGAGATTCTGGCCAGAAATATTGGTGACGGGCATCGTGTCATTCATGGTGTGGCCGGTTCCGGAAAAACCATGATTCTTTTGTTCCGTTGCCTTTACCTGGCTGAAACCACACCCGGAAAGATTCTGGTGTTGTGCTACAACATTACCCTGGCCAGTTATCTGCGGGAATGCATTGAGGCCAGAGGGCTGGCGTCACGGGTTACGGTATCTCATTTTCACAGCTGGTGTGCCTCAATGGTAAAACGCCACGGTATTCAGGTGACGGCAGACAGAAAAGAATATCCTGAGAAATGCTTCAGTGTACTGGAAGAGGCCGTGAACAGCGGAAAAATCACCCAAACCGGATATGATGCTGTACTGGTGGATGAAGGGCATGATTTTGACAGTCGCTGGCTGGCCCTGATTGCCCGTCTGTTTGATAACGCATCCCGTTCACTGCTCCTGATGTACGATGATGCCCAGTCCATTTACCGGCGGGAGCGGGCCCTGAACTTTTCTCTGGCCAGTGTGGGGATTCAGGCGCAGGGACGCACTTCTGTCCTGCCGGTCAATTACCGTAATCCGAAACGCATTCTGCACTTTGCTTATGCATTCTCCCGCGAGTATTTTGAAAAACATCAGAACCGTGAAATACCGCTCGTTCAGCCACAGGCGGGTGGTGAAGAGGGCACAGAGCCGGAAATCCAGCGTTGTGCTTCTGAACGTGATGAAGCCAGACAGGTTGCAGACTGGCTGGAGAAGCGCCATGTCCTGTGCGGTCACTGGAGTGATATGGCTGTGCTGTGTCCGACAGAGCGTTCAGCGAAACAATTGCAGGACGTTATGACACAACGCGGGGTACCTTTTGCCACCTGTTTTGACAGGGAAGGCAAGAAGGTATACTCGCGACGTAAGGATGTGGTGCATTTACTGACGTACCAGAGCAGCAAGGGACTGGAGTTCCCGTATGTGGCAGTTATCAATGCGTCTTTCGTTCACTCTGGCGCAACGGATGAGTCTGAAGTAATTCCGGTGCTTTATGTGGCGTTTACCCGGGCAACCCGTGAATTACTGGTGACCTGTTACCGTGAAAACAGTATCAGTCGTCACCTTGAGGATTTTGCATAATACCGGACCATTTCTTTATTCCGGACTTTCACCATACTGTTATTATCAGGTTTATTTAATTCGCCATGAACCCGTTATTTAACGATATTCAGATGCGTCTTTTTTATCTGAACCACTCTCCGTACTCCTGGCACTGGAATGTCAGATTCAGACCTCAGGAAGCCGTATATATTGGCAGCGATACCTGTCATATCACCATTACCTGTAATCAGTCTGGTTTTCATTTAACCCGGGACGGACAACGGGTATTCACTGAGCGTTATATCAGAAACCTTAATGAGCTGTTACCGGTTCTGAAACGGCGGTGGGATGTGACACCGGCAATCATTCGTGCAGTGGAATACCTTTCCCGGGTCCCGGTATCACACTGACATTCTTTCCGTAACTGTTAATCATGATTTAATACAGCAACACTGAATCTGCCGATGACTTCTGAAGTGAAACTGAAAACCGGTGGTGACCCCCGGTCATTACCGGATTATGCTGCCCTGCGCGATGAAATCAGCAAACTGACCCACCCGGCACGCCCGGATGTGGACTGGTGTTACGTGGAAACGCTCTGCCTGCGTCTGTATGAACACAATGGCGTGGAATTACAGACGGCATCCTGGTACACCATCGCCCGGATGCATACAACAGGGTTAAGTGGCCTGAATGAAGGGCTGGCTCTGATTGTGGCGCTGACCCGGCATCACTGGTCAGTGATGTGGCCGCTGAATACCCACGCCCGGCTGGAAATTATTACCGGTCTGTTCAACCGTCTGCAAAAAACGCTCCGGGCCATGCCACCGGACGACCGTGACAACCTGCCCCTGCTGTATCAGACCGAAACATTCCTGAAGGCACTGAGTGACACACTGGCCCGGCACGAACTTAAACAGAGCAGTAAAGTGGCTTTACCGGAAGCCATGGTGAAGGGATATATCACCCGTCTGGAAAATCAGCCGGTGCAGGGCGAAGCGTCGTCTCCGGTAACCCTTCCGGCTCAGGCACTCCGGTCTGATGCTCGGGACGTACAGGAACATCAGCCCCTGCCGCACTCCCGTCTGGTGTATGTTGTTTCTGAAACAAAAACAGAGCCCACACCCTCCCTTCAGAAATTCCCGTCCATGTTTCTGAAGCCGTTTTTGGCTGGTGTCTGTGCGGCATTGCTGACTGTCAGCGTGGTCATTCCGGGATGGCAGTTTCTGACACAACCATCACCGGCGGAGCAGCAACTCAGGGCGCTGCTGACACCACCACCGGATGTGCTTTCAGCAGACCAGATGACACAGCTCAGCAGAACACCCTCATTGTTAAATCATGCGTCAGAGTGGATAACCCTTTCCGGTCAACAGATAACGCGACTGACAGAATTACCCCTGGCATACAACCTGCAGCGCAGTGCGCAGCTACTGCAGCAACTGATGGTACTTTTCCCCGACAATCCCCGGGTACAGGAAATGGTGGATAACTGGCAGAAGAGCGTAAGGAGTCGTGCGCTCCCGGAAGAGGCGATGACGGGCTGGAACGAAGGCATGACCCGCTTACAGCAGCTGGCTGAACGCCTGAACCGTCTGGATGAACAGCGGGGAAAATACATGACGGTCAGTGAACTGAAAACGGAGGTGTTTGGCATCATGCAGGCTTTTAACCGGCATATCCCGGCAGAAGAGCAGTTACGTCGCTATGATGAAGTCCGTAACCAGAATGGCAGTGAACAGCAGCAAAAAAAGGTGGAAAATGGTCTTGTCGAGCTGGTGAGTCGTTATTGGGTTTTGACGCAGACAAGTGGGCAGGGGACATGAAGTGATATTCCATCTTTTGGAGAATAATTTTCTAAAGGCACTGCAGAGTATAGTGCTTCTCTTCTTCAGCGGAGCATTAATGTGGTTTTACGCATTGATAGTATAGTTATTTAAATACTGGGCTTGGGTAGCAATAACTGAGTTATATTGTTATGGTTATTCATAATGCAAATTGTGTGATATGACGCATGATTTTTAGATATCCAGGAGCCAGATATCATGATAATTAACATCCTTTTTAGATTGCTGCTTACATTCAATGCCACCTCTTTGTTGATAATCATATTTTTGGTGCAAAAGAAATATACGTTGTTTTACTTTTTTCAGCATGAACAGAGTTTGCAGTGGTTAAGTGGTATTCCTCAGATAGGGTCGTATCTTTTTTATTTTTTAATACCAGTTGTTTTGACTAAAGTCAGCCTTGTGCTTAGTGCTGTGCTGGGAAAAGATGAGTTTAAAAAAGGTGAGGTGATTTCAGTTGAGCATGCGAATAACTCTTTTTTACCGAGTTATCTGGGGTACTTTTTTGTTGCCCTGAGTATAAATAACTGGGTGGCGTTGTTCTTTGTTTATGGAGTGCTGTTTATTTTTACATTTTTATCTCAGGCCTTATATTTTAATCCTTTGTTTCTTGTTTTCAGGTATGAGTTTTATAATATTAAGACAAAAACAGGAGCGTCGATTTTTCTTATCAGTCCTTATAGATATAAAGTACCGCAAGATATTGTAGTGCCCATGGCTTTCAGGATTAATAACTATACCTTTATCGAAAGGAAATAAAAGTGGATAATGTATTTGTTAAAGCAAAAGGTCTCAGGAAAAAACCATATTTTAAGATTGTCTCAGATCATACCCTTTTTGAAAGGGTTGATCTGTCAGTGTGTTCATTGGTTCCGTATGCACCGGATCATAATCTTGATGAAGATTCCTGGTTTAGTCTCAGTGAATTTAGTAAACGGGAATACTGCCCATCCTTTTTGAAAGATGAGTTTGATTCAAAAAATTATGATGAATTGCCTAAAAAATATTTTTCAAAGATAGCATTTATTTTTTCATTTCAAAGTGGTGACTTTTATTTTCAGAAGGTAACACCATCATTATATCTCAAGAAAAAAATGATCGAACTTGGTGATAGAGCAAAGATAGAGAGCGGGAAGAATCGTCTGGTTGTTAACCAGACCCCGGATGCAGTATATCTTGCTGCAAAAGACACGCTTATATTTAAATCCTTGTCAGCCATTTCTTCCATGTTTAATGGTATCGATACTCTTTATAAAGAGGCAACAGAACAGGATGTTGAACAGTTTCTGGGGGAGTCGTTTATTGTTCTCTCTGGTGAATATAAAGCATGTAATGTTTCAAAACCAAACAGAAAAAGAATAGCGTTAGCGATGGATACGTTAAACCAAATGGATGTAAGTGACAGGGAGAATATGCTAACTTATATAAATGATTATTGCTCTGAAAAATTAAAGTTTGATGATGGCACTGGCTGTTTCGAAATTTCTTGTGACGAAGAGCTTAAACTTTTGCTGTATGGTATCGAAGAGAGATATTACACAACTCGATTTGGTAATGAAAAAAGGTTGGCCAACTCGATACAAAAATTATGAATTGTTTTATATCAAGGGATGCAGATAATATTGTTCAGTAATGCATGATCATTTAATGACAGACAAAATTTGGCTTTGTACTAATGTTCTGCGCGCAGCAACCGCCCGCATTGAGTGGATTTTTGAAACATTTCCGTCGGTATGCCTCTCTTTTTCAGGTGGAAAGGATTCCACGGTGCTTTTCCATCTTGTGGCAGAGGTGGCCCGCAGGAGAAAACGTCATTTCTCTGTATTGTTCATTGACTGGGAGGCTCAGTACCAGTGCACCATTGAACACATTCAGAAGATGCGGGAGATGTACAGGGATGTGACGGACATCTTTTACTGGGTGGCACTTCCCCTGACCACGGTAAACGGTGTCTCGCAGTTTCAGCCGGAGTGGATATGCTGGGAGTCGGGTGTGAAGTGGGTTCGCCAGCCACCGGAGGGGGCCATTACAGATATGGCGTATTTTCCCTTTTACCGTTACGCCATGACCTTTGAGGAATTTGTTCCGGCGTTTTCTTCCTGGTTTGCCGGCAACCGGTGTGGAGTGGCAGTGCTGACCGGTGTCCGGGCGGATGAATCCCTCAACCGCTTTATGGGACTGGTGTCCCAGCGCAAACTGAGATATGCCGATGATAAGCCCTGGACCACGGCGTCGCCTGAAGGGTTTTACTACACCATGTATCCGTTATATGACTGGAAAGCCCGTGATATCTGGATATATAACGCCAGAACCCGGGCTATCTACAATCCCCTGTATGACCTGATGTACCGTGCCGGCGTGCCGTTACGCAACATGCGTGTCTGTGAACCTTTTGGTCCCGAACAGCGTAAGGGACTGTGGCTTTACCATGTTCTGGAACCGGAAACCTGGGCCAGGATGTGTGAGCGGGTGTCAGGTGCTGCCAGCGGGGCGCTTTATGCCAATGAGAGCGGTGCCTATTTTGCCCTGCGTAAGCGTATTTCAAAACCAGCCCATCATACCTGGCGCAGCTATGCGATGTTCCTGCTGGATGTGATGCCTGAAAGAACGGCAGAACATTACCGTAACAAGATAGCTGTCTATCTGCGCTGGTATCAGACGCGGGGCTTCCCGGATGATATTCCCGATGAACAGGAGAATGACCTGGGCTGCCGGGATATCCCGTCCTGGCGACGTATCTGTAAGACTCTCATAAAGAATGATTTCTGGTGCCGGACGCTGTCCTTCAGCCCGAACAAACCCCGGCACTATGAACGTTATCTGCAGCGTATGAAGGAAAGGAGGAAGGAATGGGGGATTCTGTGACACCGGAGATGCTGGGCGACATGATTCGTCAGTACTTCAGCCAGGCACGAACTGAAGAAGAAACCATACAGGCCCTGAATCATCTGCGCAGGGTACTTCATGAAGTCAGTCCTTTTGCACAGGAGCCTGTGGACTGTGTGCTGTGGGTGAAAGCAGATGAGGTGGTGGCCAACGATTATAACCCCAATGTCATGGCGCCGGGTGAGAAGAAACTGCTGAAACAGTCCCTGGAGAAGGATGGTTTCACTCAGCCAGTGGTTGTGTCAGAGGAGAAGAACCATTATCTGGTGGTGGATGGTTTTCATCGTCAGTTACTGGGCAGGGAAGCAGGTACGGGAGAACGTCTGAAGGGGTGGTTGCCAGTGACCTGTATTAATCCGGACAGAAAGGGACAGGCCTCTCGTATTGCTGCGACCATCCGACATAACCGGGCCAGGGGGAAACACCAGATAACCTCAATGTCTGATATTGTCAGGGACCTTTCACGCCTGGGCTGGACGGATGAACGCATTGGCACTGAGCTGGGTATGGACCAGGATGAAGTGCTGAGACTGAAACAGATTAGCGGGCTGACGGAATTGTTTCAGGAAGAGGATTTCAGCCCGGCATGGACGGTTCGCTGAGACCGTCAGATATGTATATTATTTCAGTGAGTTAATGTTTTGAGCAGGAAAAAGAGTACCCCGGAAGTTGTGGAAGACATTGTTGCGCAGAAACTGGAGGCTGCAGGTTACTGGCGCAGAGCTTCTGCCCGCTGGCTTTTTGTTATGGGCAATGTTGAATGTACAGAAGCACAACGGGAGTGGTTGTTGTTGCGACGGGAATATTGTCTGGCGCAGATATCGTCTCCGCCGCTACCTGAAAAGCTGGATATCAGCGAAGTAGCGAAAGCTGCAGATGCCACGCTGAGGCGAATGGGGATTGCCAGCCCGTCCGGGGAGGTATTCAGAAAAGGTGCACCGGTCTGTTGATATTCAGGTAACCGGTATTAATGATGAAGAAAGGGATGGCAAACAGTATATCAATGACATGGCAACTTTTATGCGATGAAGAAAACGCCTTCTGAATCAGGCAGAGTTCTAACTTATTCTGCAGGGAATCAGTATAACAGGCTGTGCTGGCTTTACGCTTACGTATGCCCCCTGGTCCCCGCGAAAACAACAGCAGTTGTTCCATCAGCAATAAATTGTTTGTTTGGATTCTGAACTACCTGTCAAAATAAGGGGAAATATAACCGGTGCCGTGATATTTCCGAATATTTACCGACAGAGTATATGACATACAGCCAGACTGCCAAATTATTGTTGTTTTATGGCGGATTATACAAAAAAGGTGTGCGTTGGAGAATATTGAAGTTTTTGATTTGTCCTGAAATGAAAAGACATTAAAGATGTGTGAAACTATTTTTTCGACTTTTGTAAAGCAATGCAGCGGAAATATATTCAGGTTTGGCATGATGAGACTTTTGTTAATATGACTTTTTGGGATTTTTGGGGAAAAACCCGACGTGGCGAGAAAGAGGGGGGTGACGACTATCACCTCCTTTGCTGGCATTCGCTGGATGTAGCCGCAATGGGCTATTTAATGGTTAAAAGCAACTGCTTCGGGCTGGCTGACTATTTTCGTCAATTAGGTTTCGCTGACACGGAGCAGCCAGCACAATTTTTCGCCTGGTTGTTGTGCTGGCACGATACGGGAAAATTTGCCCGCTCATTTCAGCAACTTTACCTGCACCCACAACTCAGGAGGCCGGAAGGTGCCAGAAAAAATTACGAAAAAATCTCTCATTCAACGCTGGGCTACTGGTTGTGGCATCATTATTTAAGAGGATGCGAAGAGTTGCTTCCTTCATCTTCACTCTCTCCGCGCAAGCTCAAACGGGTAATAGATATGTGGATGCCCGTAACTACCGGGCATCATGGTCGGCCTCCTGACCGTATTGATGAACTGGATAATTTTCTGCCTGAAGATAAAGCTGCTGCACGAGATTTTCTCATTGCAATCAAACCACTGTTTCCGCTCATCGAGATCCCCGCATTCTGGGATGAGGACGAGGGCGTTGAACT
>NZ_VCDZ01000060.1:0-4047 GCF_005845405.1 Escherichia sp. E4930
CCGCCTTTGGGTTTTCGTTTGGTTTCCGTTGTCCCTGCAATAGCAGAAATTGGACCCTGCCATTCTTCCGGGTCAAGCCCCACAGAACTGATGTAGTCAAATACCTGTTGACATTTAGTTTCCAGTTCCTTACGTTCAGCCGCTTTTCGTTCAGCATCTTCACGGCGTCTTCAATAACAGCGTTGAGCTTTTCCTGCATGTCGAGTAATTGCTCAAAATAAACTCCGCGTACATACATGCGTAGTGAACGAATATTCGTCATTGTTCGACTGATGATGCTGTATTCTTCTTCTTTAGTCAGTTTGCACATAATTCCCCCCTCTTTTGCAATAAACGTGTTTTCTCTGGTGGGTTGATTACCCAGTCTTTTTTACTGTGTCTGACATTTTGTACTGTGGTGCAGTTGTAATGCAAACCTTCCGGGCTTTTGGGACACAGCATTTCAGTCCTGGCTCCATCATTACCATTTTGTTGATTCGAAACGAAAACCCTCATCAATATCGATCGATTTTGCCGATCGATATGATCGTATCGATCGGTTGTAACCATTTTACCCTATCTTTTTCATGGTTTTAAAATAGGCAACCTTTTTTGTCGGGTAGGGTAAGAACCAACGGAGATGATTGAAATGAAGAAGGTTATTGCGGTTTCAGCGCTTGCAATGGCAGGCATGTTTTCGGCCCAGACTCTGGCTGATGAGAGCAAAACAGGCTTTTATGTGACCGGTAAAGCCGGTGCTTCTGTTATGTCACTTTCAGACCAACGTTTCGTTGAAGGTGAAGGGGCATGGGCGGATAAATACAAAGGCGGTGACAAAAGTGATACGGTTTTTGGCGCAGGCCTTGCGGTGGGATACGATTTTTATCAGCACTACAATGTGCCGGTGCGTACTGAAGTGGAGTTTTATGGCCGCGGTAACGCTGAATCAAAATATCGTCTGAGTTATTGGGAAAGTGCCGGTGGCGCCGAGTTTGATGATGCACAGAACAAGCTCAGTGTAAACACGCTGATGCTGAATGCGTATTATGATTTCAGAAACAGCAGTGCATTCACGCCATGGATATCTGCTGGTCTGGGTTATGCACGGGTTCATCATAAAACTTCGTACATATATACCGATAACAGCCCGGCAGGCAGTGAAGTATATTCAACTTCAGCGTCAAAATACGAAAACAACCTGGCATGGAGCTTTGGTGTCGGTGTTAAATACGATGTGACGCAGGATTTCAGCCTTGACCTCAGTTACCGGTATCTGGATGCAGGGGATTCCACTCTGACTTATAAAGATGAGGATGGCGCTAAATATAAATCCTCTGTTGATGTCAGAAGTAACGAGTTTATGTTAGGCGCAACATATAACTTCTGACAGCCATTTCTGCCTGCGCTTTTGGACACAGTAAAGTGCAGGTATGACAAATCAATAACAGATATCCTGATGATATTCTCCCTCTGGCAACTAATAATTTCAGATGAATGAAATATAAATAGAGCAAAAATATTACTCTCGTTGATTTTTTACAGGGGGCAGGTAGCGCGCAGTATGGTTGTCAGTCTGTTAAATGAAAAAGGACTGTTGTTGGGACATGTTGTTTTTTGCTATATCAGCTCTTCCGGAAACAATAAACCTTATTACGAAAGAGGCACCTGGGATATCCGGTTTAAAGTTTGATTATAATCAAATAAAAATTTGTTGCCGGAGGGCGTAGTTTTGTGGAACTGACAAATGATGTCAGGAGTATTTATATAATTCACTTACACGAGAGTAATACTACAGGCGCAGTGATTTATGGCTGACTCAACGAGAAATCGCTCAGCGGAGCGTTTGATTGATATCCTTGTTGAATTACAGAATTATGGTGTGGTCAGTCGCCATAATTTGATGAAAAAATACAACATCACTGAGCGAACAGCATATCGTGATCTGAATATGCTTTCTCCCTTTATTGAAGCCTGTGGCGATGGAAAATACCGGCTTATTTCGGCAAGAGCAGGAAACCAGAGCAAAGAATCACTGCACAAATCTCTGGCCAGGTTACTGGATACTGATGCGATTTTTCCTGAACGGGATGAAGGTTTCTGGCAGAAATTAGAAAACAGGGCAACCGAAAAGCATATTCGTGTTCAGTTTCATAACCCTGAGCACACCATCAGGGATGATTTAAGAAAATATCTTGATGTTCTTGAAAAAGCGATCTGCAACAGTAATGTTTGCCAGATTGCATATGCCGGTAAGACCAGAATCGTTCATCCCTATAAATTAACTAATCAGAGAAGTATATGGTATTTGCTGGCTACTGAAGAGAACAAGTTAAAGTCTTTTTCATTAGCTAAAATAAAATG
The DNA here is from genome assembly GCF_005845405.1 of Escherichia sp. E4930. Taxonomy (NCBI): domain Bacteria; kingdom Pseudomonadati; phylum Pseudomonadota; class Gammaproteobacteria; order Enterobacterales; family Enterobacteriaceae; genus Escherichia; species Escherichia sp. E4930. The sequence continues at coordinate 2,341 of NZ_VCDZ01000060.1, forward strand.
GCTGGATATAAAAAAAGAAAAGTTTGCAAAGAGTGAGGAAATACAGTCACTGATAAGTGAGTCATGTGACCCGTGGGTGAGCGACAAAACATTTGATGTAGTGTTGTTCATTCACTGTAATATCGCCCATTATTTTTTGCGACGGGACTTACTTCCTTACCAGCAATTGCTACACAGACATGATAATGGCATTACGCTGTCATGCAAGGCTGCACATAAAAATCAAATTATCCCGTTGATTTTATACTGGCTACCGAATGTTGAAATTATTGAACCAGTATGGCTGAAAGAAGCCGTGTTAACAATGTTAGGAAAATACCTCACCGCTGAGAATGTTTCCTGAAATATTTCAGTTGACTGATGATAAAGCAACCTGTACAGGAGGAAAAGAATGGCGTTACCTTTCATTATTTTGGGTGTGGCTGCCGGCGCTGTGGCATTCGGCGGAAAAAAGGCTTACGATGGATATCAAAAAAAGTCAGAAGCAGAGGATATCCTCGGAAAAGCAAAAGAGCGTTACGAGGAGCATAAAGGAAAATTTGAGCAGGCTGAAGCTCAGACATCATCAAAATTAACAACGCTCGGAAATAAAGAGCTTGAGATTGGTAAAGATTTCAGTGAGTTCGACAGGATTGCTGCTGAGCTCCTGGCGCGTCTGGAAAAAGAGGGCAATAAAGACCTGAAACTGAGTGTTCCGCAACATAACATCAATAAGATTCAGAACCTGGCCATTTCAGCGACAGAATATCTCAGTACGGTCGTTGCTGCCGGAGTTTCCGGGGCTGCTGCGGGTTTTGCTGTGTATAGCGGAGTGATGGCATTTGCTGCGGCTTCCACAGGTACACCCATTGCAGCGCTTTCTGGTGCCGCGGCTTATAACGCGACGATGGCGGCAATTGGAGGGGGCTCTCTCGCGGCAGGGGGCATGGGAATGGCCGGCGGCGCAATGGTATTAGGCACCGCAGTGGCTGCACCGTTGATTGTCATTGCGGGCTGGGCTTACGACAGACATGCGACGAAAGCTCTTGAAAATGCCCATCAGTGTGCCTGCAAAGTTGAACGGGCAGTTAAGAAAATGAATCTGGCCCGGGAGCATTTTGCAAAAGTTAATCAATACGTTGATGAAATTCTCGCTGCGCTGAACAGAATGCATGCTGTATTTATTAAACACTATTTTGAGCCGCTTAAATCCATGCATTCTGTTATTACAGAACAACAGGATATCAGTGTATCAGATGAAATCATTATGCTTATTGACCATGGATATTCACTGGCCGCTATTATGACGGATATTATTACAACGCCACTGTTTAAACCGCGGAAACAGGAAAATGGTGAGGCTGTGATAAAAGATAACGTTATTGAAATGGAAAAGGATGATAATGGAATGAATGTTATTAATAAGGAAGAGCTGGATGATGTACTGGCCAGTTCGGTTGTGAAATTTGATGATTTTTCATCCCGGAGTTAATGATTTACCGGGCGTTAAAGCCCGGCTTTACAAGAAGTGAAATAACATGAATGTGGAAAAATTTGACTGGACAGAAGAGTTACATCAGACCATGGTGAAGAGCCTGGTTACATCATTCGGGCTGGATTTTCTGTTGCTAAATGATCGTAAGGGTGGTGATGTTGACACTATCCATAATGTGCGTAATGGCATTTATGCCACGGAGGCTGAGCGACAGCGGTATGAAGGTCGTGGCG
>NZ_VCDZ01000061.1:0-1598 GCF_005845405.1 Escherichia sp. E4930
CCGACAGTCTGTGCTGTGAGCTGGTTCTGCCGGCAGGAACCCTCAGGCTGAAAGGTAAACTGACGCCGGCGTTATTACAGACACTTATCCGCGAAATGAAAGGGAGCAGCCACTGATGATATCTCTCCCTGCAGGTTCGCGTATCTGGCTGGTTGCCGGTATCACCGATATGCGAAATGGCTTTAACGGCCTGGCCTCAAAAGTTCAGAACGTCCTGAAGGATGACCCGTTCTCCGGACACCTGTTCATCTTCCGCGGACGCCGGGGTGACCAGATAAAAGTGCTGTGGGCTGACAGCGACGGACTGTGCCTCTTCACCAAACGCCTGGAGCGGGGCCGCTTCGTCTGGCCGGTCACCCGCGATGGAAAGGTTCACCTTACTCCGGCTCAGTTATCCATGCTTCTTGAGGGCATCGACTGGAAACATCCAAAACGAACGGAACGCGCTGGAATCCGTATATAACCCGTTGTAAAGTGAGGATATGGAGACCTCACTTGCTCATGAGAACGCCCGCCTGCGGGCACTGTTGCAGACGCAACAGGACACCATCCGCCAGATGGCCGAATACAACCGCCTGCTCTCACAGCGGGTGGCGGCTTATGCTTCTGAAATCAACCGGCTGAAGGCGCTGGTTGCGAAACTGCAGCGTATGCAGTTCGGTAAAAGCTCAGAAAAACTTCGTGCAAAAACCGAACGGCAGATACAGGAAGCACAGGAGCGAATCAGCGCACTTCAGGAAGAAATGGCGGAAACGCTGGGTGAGCAGTATGACCCGGCACTGCCATCCGCCCTGCGCCAGTCTTCAGCCCGTAAACCGTTACCGGCCTCACTTCCCCGTGAAATCCGGGTTATCCGGCCGGAAGAGGAGTGCTGTCCTGCCTGTGGTGGCGAACTCAGTTCTCTGGGATGTGATGTGTCAGAGCAACTGGAGCTTATCAGCAGCGCCTTTAAGGTTATCGAAACACAACGTCCGAAACTGGCCTGTTGCCGGTGCGACCATATCGTGCAGGCTCCGGTGCCTTCAAAACCCATTGCACGCAGTTATGCCGGAGCGGGGCTTCTGGCCCATGTTGTCGCTGGAAAATATGCAGACCATCTGCCGTTATACCGCCAGTCAGAAATATACCGTCGTCAGGGAGTGGAGCTGAGCCGTGCCACACTGGGGCGCTGGACAGGTGCTGTTGCTGAACTGCTTGAGCCGTTGTATGACGTCCTGCGCCAGTATGTGCTGATGCCCGGTAAAGTCCATGCCGATGATATCCCTGTCCCGGTCCAGGAGCCGGGCAGTGGTAAAACCCGAACCGCCCGGCTGTGGGTCTACGTCCGTGATGACCGTAACGCCGGTTCACAGATGCCCCCGGCGGTCTGGTTCGCGTACAGTCCGGACCGGAAAGGTATCCATCCACAGAATCACCTGGCCGGTTACAGCGGTGTGCTTCAGGCCGATGCTTACGGTGGCTACCGGGCGTTATACGAATCCGGCAGAATAACGGAAGCCGCATGTATGGCTCATGCCCGGAGAAAAATCCACGATGTGCATGCAAGAGTGCCAACCGACATCACCACGGAAGCCCTGCAGCGTATCGGTGAACTGTAT
>NZ_VCDZ01000062.1:0-4978 GCF_005845405.1 Escherichia sp. E4930
AAAAATATTTCCCGGGTGGCAGCATCCGCACATATGCCGTTTATTGGTTCTGTTGGCCCGGCTTTCTTCCAGAAAGAAACCATGGAAGAGGTGGCTGCCATCAAGGATATTGGCAACCACTTTGAGCGTGCCGAGTACATTAAGTGGAACGCTTTCCGTGAGACGGACGATGCCCGTTATATTGGCCTGGTGATGCCACGTGTTCTGGGACGCCTGCCGTATGGCCCTGATACCGTACCTGTCCGCAGCTTTAACTATGTTGAAGAGGTGAAAGGACCGGATCACCATAAATATCTCTGGACGAACGCGTCTTTTGCTTTTGCCGCCAACATGGTGCGCAGTTTTGTCACCAACGGCTGGTGTGTTCAGATCCGCGGCCCTCAGGCCGGTGGTGCGGTGCAGGATTTGCCAATCCATTTGTATGATCTGGGAACCGGTAATCAGGTCAAAATTCCGTCAGAGGTGATGATCCCGGAAACGCGGGAGTTTGAATTCGCTAATCTGGGCTTTATTCCGCTCTCTTACTACAAGAACCGGGATTATGCCTGCTTCTTCTCCGCTAACTCCACCCAGAAACCGGCGCTGTACGATACGCCGGATGCGACAGCGAACAGCCGTATTAATGCCCGTCTTCCCTATATCTTCCTGCTGTCCCGCATTGCGCATTACCTGAAGATCATTCAGCGGGAAAATATCGGTACCACCAAAGATCGCCGTCTGCTTGAACTGGAACTGAATAACTGGATCCGGGGTCTGGTGACAGAGATGACCGATCCGGGTGATGAACTGCAGGCCTCACACCCGCTGCGTGACGGAAAAGTGGTGGTGGAAGACATCGAAGACAACCCGGGGTTCTTCCGCGTGAAACTCTATGCTGTACCACATTTCCAGGTGGAAGGTATGGACGTCAGCCTGTCACTGGTTTCGCAGATGCCGAAGGCAAAAGCGTAAGGCAGGCGTCGGGAAATGAAGATTTATCGTCCACTGTGGGAAGACGGGGCTTTTCTGATGCCCCAGCAGTTTCAGCAGCAGGCTGCCTGGGATGTTCATCTGGCAGACAGCGTTGCCAGAATGGGGCTGGCGCATCCCTGGGGCGTGGTGGCTGCAGAGTTTGATGACTCTCTGTTACCGCTTTCTCGGTTGAATGCCACCCGTCTGATTGTTCGTTTCCCGGACGGAACGCTTATTGATACGGAACGTGCGGATAATCTGCCTCCGGTCTGTGATTTATCGACTGTTTCTGATCGTTCCCTGGTGGATATTGTGCTGGCGCTACCGTTACTGAATGCTAACGGTGGCAACCTTGATGATGGCAGTGAGAGCGAGCGTCCGCGTCGCTGGAAATCAGAAAGGGTGAACGTGCAGGAGCTGGCCGGGCATGAGAAAAGCGAAGTGGCGGTATTGCGGCATAACCTGACTCTGCGCATGGCTCATCAGGAAAATGCTGCCTGGCTGACCTGTCCCGTTACCCGTCTTGTTCGTGATGCACAGGGACAGTGGTGCAGGGACCCGCGTTTTATTCCCCCTCTGCTGACGCTGTCTGCCAGTCCTTCGCTGATGACTGAACTTGCGGAGTTGCTTCATCACCTGCAGGCGCGTCGCCAGCGACTGATGTCCATGCGTCGGGAGAACAATGCCCGTCTTGCGGATTTTGCAGTGGCGGACGTGTCGTTGTTCTGGTTGCTGAATGCCCTGAACAGTGCGGAGCCTGTTCTGAAAGAGTTGCTTGACATGCCTTACCGTCACCCGGAACTGTTGTACAGGGAGCTTGCCCGGCTGGCAGGCTCCCTGCTCACATTCTCGCTTGAGCATAATGTGGATGCGGTTCCGGCATACCGTCATGAAACACCTGAAAATGTTTTCCCACCCTTGCTTTCTTTGCTGAACCAGCTGCTGGAGGCAAGCCTGCCTTCCCGTGTGGTTTTCATTGAACTGAAACAAAAGGGTGTGATGTGGGAGGGGGCATTACATGATGCGCGTCTGCGCGAAGGGGCTGATTTCTGGCTTTCAGTGCGCTCTTCCATGCCCGGGCATGAACTGCAGACGAAGTTTCCGCAGCTATGCAAAGCCGGAAGCCCCGATGATGTGTCAGAGGTGGTGAATGTGGCGCTGAGCGGGGTCATTATCCGTCCGGTTACGCATGTACCGGCGGCCATTCCGCTCCGGCTGGAAAACCAGTATTTCGCGCTGGATTTAAGTACGGATGCAGCCCGGGCGATGCTGGACGCGGGGCGTTGTACTTTCTACACCCCGGCATCGCTGGGGGATGTGAAACTGGAACTTTTTGCGGTGCTGCGGACATGAATAAACCTGTTATCTCCCGGGCTGAACAGATTTTTTATCCCGGCTGGCTGATGGTCAGCCAGCTGCGCAGCGGGCAACCGGTTGAGGATGGTAAGGCCCTGTATCGCCGTGCCTGTCAGCTGGTGACGCAGGCGCGTGAAGAGCTGGTCGAAGCAGGATTCAGTCAGGAAAGCAGTGACATCATGTTGTATGCCTTCTGCGCCCTGCTGGACGAGAGTGTGCTGAACCGCGAAAAAACAGACGATGGCTGGCGCACCTGGCAGCAGGACCCGCTGCAGGCTCATTTTTTTGGTACGCTCAATGCCGGTGAAGAGCTCTGGGAGTGTATTCGTGAGCAACTGAAATTACCTGCGCCGGATGTGGCGGTACTGACATGCCTCTGCCGTACGCTTCAGCTCGGTTTTACCGGTCAGTACCGGTCGCAGGATGATGAGCGTCGCGAAGATGTAATACGCGCACTGACAGCGCGTGTTCCTGCATTTACTTTCGCACAGGATGCGCCGGTGGTGGTGCGTGCACCGGGTTACCGTGCTGGCAGAACAATGTACTGGTTGTCATGGGGGGCGGGTATTGTGACGCTGGCTGGTCTCTGGTGTGTGCTTTCTTCTGTGCTCGCAGACCAGGTGGCACGGCTTACCGGGCAGGGATAACCATGCACGTACGTTCCCGTCTCTGGCTGACAATACTGAGTCTGTTCCTGACACTGTGGCTGATTTCGGGATTCCTGCCGCTGTCTGCAGTAAACCAGATAATACTGACTCTGGTTTCAGTTGTGGCGGCGGGACTGGTGCTGTGGTACCAGTGGTATTGTCTGTCTTCCCGTCGTGATGCCCCGGAGAAGGCTGGCGATGACGGTCTGCCGCCTGAATATTTTCAGGGACATGTGCTGCTTGTTGCCGGAAACTCAGATGCGTGGTTCGAATCCGGTCAGGCATACCGGGAAACAGCATCGGGATGGTATCTTCGTGTGGATACGCCGGAGCAGATGAGAATACTGGCAGAGCGGTTGTCGTACAGCCGTCCGGCCCTGTGTGGTCAGGTCGTGGTCATGCTGGGACTTTTACCGGAGCAGCATACCTCAGATGAGACTTTCCTGCCGTGGTTGCGGAACTGGCAGCGTGCTGTCATGCAGTGCCGGCAGTGGCTGAATACCACGCCACCGGTGCTGGTGACACTGATGGTTTCAGAGCCGTCACCACAAAGCACATCCTTAAATAAGCACTCTGCACACTGGTTTACACTGACACCGGACCTGCCGGGAATGCATATACGCCTGACAGAAGCCGGAGCCATTCCGGCAGAGGAATGGCTGCAGACGTGTGATGCAGCGTCCAGGCTCCGGTGCGTCAGTGAACTGTTATGGCTGAATGCCATGTTGTCCTGGTACAACCGGGTTACTGATGCCCTGACAGATATTTGCCGGCAGGAGCACCTTTATTTCCGGCCGGTTGCCGTCGGATTCTGTCTGACGTCGGTTGCGGCCCGGCCCGGTAATCTCTGGCAACAACAACTGACGTCCCTCACTGCACTGCCACCGCCTGCCGGCGTGTCATCACAGGCACTGCCGTTGCCGGATATTCTGCTGTCCGGAATCCCCCGTCATCGTGGACTCAGTCACTGGCACAGACTTTGTCGCCAGACAGGGGCGATTGTCGGTGTTTTTCTTCTGCTGGCTATACCGGCGTCTTTTATGAATAACCAGCGACTGGTTCGCAGCGTGGGGGAACACCTGACGGCCTGGCATCGGATGAGCGGATATTCATCTGAATCGAAAACAACAGCACTGCAACGTCTTCAGGCTGACAGCCAGTTACTGAACGACTGGCAGCAACGTGGTGTGCCGCAGCGTTACGGGCTGGGGTTGTATCAGGGAATGTGGCTGATACCGCCGGTTGAGCGAGCGATTAGTGAGTGGGTTGCACCACTGCCTCCCCGTCCGGTGATACAGAAAGTTACTCAGACGCCGAAAACGGTTCGCCTTAACAGTCTGGCGCTGTTTGATGCCGGTAAATGGACGCTGAAGCCAGGCGCCACAAAATGGCTGGTGAATGCCCTGGTGGATATCAAGGCAAAAGCAGGCTGGCTGATTGTGGTCAGTGGCCACACGGACAATACCGGTGACCCGCAGCGCAACCAGGTCCTGTCCCTGAAGCGTGCAGAGGCGGTTCGCGACTGGATGCGGGATACCGGTGATATTCCTCAAAGCTGTTTTGCCGTACAGGGATACGGTGAAAGCCGCCCTGTGGCCCCGAATGACACGGCGGAAGGCCGTGCGCGTAACCGCCGTGTTGAAATCAGTCTGGTACCGCAGGCCGATGCCTGTCGTCTGCCGGACGCTTCCCCTGCGCCGGAAGAGGGCGCATCAGAAAACATAACGGAGTAATTTTTATGGCAATTCCAGTTTATCTGTGGCTGAAAGATGATGGCGGTGCAGATATCAAAGGGTCTGTGGATGTTCAGGACCGTGAGGGCAGCATTGAGGTGGTGGCTCAGGAGCACTGCCTCTACATCCCGACGGATAACAACACCGGTAAGCTGACCGGCACCCGTATTCACACACCGTTCCTGTTTACCAAGGAAATTGATTCTTCCAGCCCGTACCTTTACAAGGCCGTGACCACCGGGCAGACCCTGAAGTCTGCTGAATTTAAGTGGTACAAAATCAATGACGCCG
>NZ_VCDZ01000063.1:0-3998 GCF_005845405.1 Escherichia sp. E4930
TCGAGATCCCCGCATTCTGGGATGAGGACGAGGGCGTTGAACTTATAAAACAACTTTCCTGGTATATCTCTGCAACCGTCGTACTTGCAGACTGGACGGGATCGTCAACGCGATTTTTTCCACGCGTCGCACAGACAATGGATATTGAAGATTACTGGCAAAAGGCTTTAGTTCAGGCTCAAAACGCCTTAACCGTCTTCCCGCCAAAAGCACAAACCGTGCCTTTCACCGGAATTAATACGCTGTTTCCTTTTATTGAGCACCCGACACCGTTACAGCAAAAGGTACTGGATCTGGATATCAGCCAGCCAGGGCCACAGTTATTTATTCTGGAAGATGTGACTGGCGCAGGTAAAACAGAAGCGGCGCTTATTCTGGCGCACAGGTTGATGGCTGCGGGGAAAGCACAGGGTTTGTTTTTGGGCCTGCCAACAATGGCAACGGCCAATGCCATGTACGATCGGCTGGTCAAAACCTGGCTTGCTTTCTATTCGCCAGAGTCCCGCCCCAGCCTGGTGCTGGCACACAGTGTCCGCACATTAATGGACCGCTTTAATGACTCACTCTGGTCCGGTGATTTAGTCGGGGCAGAAGAACCGGATGAACAAACGTTCAGTCAGGGATGTGCGGCCTGGTTTGCCGACAGTAACAAGAAGGCGCTACTGGCTGAAATTGGCGTCGGCACGCTGGATCAGGCGATGATGGCAGTGATGCCGTTTAAACATAATAATCTGCGGCTTCTGGGGTTGAGTAACAAAATCCTGCTGGCTGATGAGATCCACGCCTGTGATGCTTACATGTCGTGCATTCTTGAAGGGCTGATCGAGTGGCAGGCACGTGGCGGAAACAGCGTCATTTTGCTTTCTGCCACGTTATCTCAACAGCAGCGTGACAAACTTGTCGCTGCCTTTGCGCGGGGTACAGAGGGCCAGCAAGAAGCCCCGTTCCTGGAAAAGGACGATTACCCCTGGCTGACGCATGTCACGAAATCGGATGTGCATTCGCACCGGGTAGCGACGCGCAAAGACGTTGAGCGTAGCGTGAGCGTGGGTTGGCTCCATAGCGAACAAGAATGTATGGCACGTATCGAATCGGCGGTAAGTCAGGGGAAATGCATCGCCTGGATCCGGAATTCTGTCGATGACGCTATTAAGGTTTATCGTCAGTTACTTGCCCGCGGCGTCATTCCTGCTTCCAGCCTTTCACTTTTTCATAGCCGCTTTGCTTTTAGCGATCGCCAGCGAATTGAAACGGAGATACTGGCACGCTTTGGTAAAGAAGATAGCTCACAGCGTGCCGGAAAAGTCCTTATTTGTACTCAGGTATTAGAACAGAGCGTCGATTGTGACCTGGACGAAATGATCTCCGACCTGGCCCCTGTTGATTTGCTGATTCAGCGAGCAGGACGATTACAGCGGCATATCCGCGATATTAATGGTCAGTTAAAGCGTGACGGAAAGGACGAGCGTTCTCCTCCTGAATTGCTGATTCTGGCCCCCGTCTGGGACGACTCTCCGGATGACGAATGGTTTGGCAGTGCAATGCGGAACAGTGCATATGTCTACCCCGATCATGGGCGAATCTGGCTGACGCAGCGTGTGCTGCGTGAGCAAGGTGCTATTCAGATGCCACACGCAGCCCGGCTTCTTATTGAATCAGTCTACGGTGAGGACGTGGTAATGCCGGAAGGGTTTGCCCGCAGCGAGCAGGAGCAAGTGGGCAAATATTACTGCGATCGCGCAATGGCTAAAAAGTTTGTGCTGAACTTCAGGCCCGGCTATGCCGCCAGTATCAACGATTACCTCCCGGAAAAACTGTCGACACGTCTGGCTGAGGAGTCTGTTTCCCTGTGGCTGGCTACCTGTATTGACGGTGTGGTGAAGCCTTATGCCACCGGTGCTCACGCATGGGAAATGAGCGTTGCCAGAGTGCGCCGAAGCTGGTGGAAAAAACATCGGGATGAGTTTTCTTTACTGGAAGGGGAAGCGTTCAGGCAGTGGTGCATTGAACAGCGGCAAGATCCGGAGATGGCAAACGTAATTTTAGTCACTGATGACGAAAGTTGCGGGTATTCGGCTACAGAGGGATTGACAGGCAAGGTTGATTGAGATGCCTGCGACAGGACTCTCTGAATAGTTGATACACCGAGAAGGATGGAATGATGGACAACCGACCAGGGATGGTCTTTTTTACGAGAGGATACATATGAACTCGTTTTCACTTCTGACAACCCCGTGGTTGCCCGTTCGTTTTAAAGACGGAACGACAGGCAAACTGGCGCCAGTCGATCTGGCGGATGAAAATGTTGTCGATATCGCTGCGCCGCGGGCAGATCTCCAGGGGGCGGCATGGCAGTTTTTGCTGGGGCTACTACAAACCAGCTTCGCGCCAAAAGATCATCGTCGTTGGGATGATATCTGGGAAGACGGACTGGAAGCCGAAAAGCTACGGGAAGCATTGCTGTCCTTAGAGCACGCTTTCCAGTTTGGCCCGGACTCACCTTCATTTATGCAGGATTTTGAGGCGCTCACGGGAGATAAAGTTCCGGTTGCTTCGCTACTGCCTGAGATTCCCGGCGTTCAAACAACAAAGTTTAATAAAGACCACTTTATCAAGCGTGGTGTAACGGAATACCTGTGCCCACATTGTTCCGCGTTAGCTCTGTTCTCCCTACAGTTAAATGCACCGTCAGGTGGCAAAGGCTACCGCACCGGTTTGCGTGGCGGTGGGCCGATGACCACTCTGATTGAATTACAGGAATATCAGGGCAATCCACAAACGCCCTTGTGGCGCAAACTGTGGCTCAACGTGATGCCGCAGGATGAAGCCGATTTACCGCTACCCCAAAAATTTGACGAGCTGATTTTCCCCTGGCTTGGCCCGACGCGTACCAGCGAACAGGCCGGTGCGGTGGTAACCGATGATCAGGTTAATAAACTCCAGGCGTACTGGGGAATGCCGCGGCGTATTCGTATTGATTTTAATACCACCACAGTCGGTAACTGCGATATTTGCGGTGAGCAGAGCGACGCGCTCCTGAGCCTGATGACGACCAAAAATTACGGCGCTAACTATGCCATGTGGCAGCATCCCTTAACGCCTTACCGTGTACCCCTTAAAGAGGGCGGCGAGTTTTACTCGGTTAAACCACAACCGGGCGGTTTAATCTGGCACGACTGGTTAGGCCTTATCGAAACGGGTAAGTCAGAAAACAATACGGAACTTCCCGCGCTGGTGGTGAAACTCTTTAATGCCAGCAGTCTGAAGCAGGCAAAAGTGGGCCTGTGGGGATTTGGCTATGATTTCGACAACATGAAAGCCCGTTGTTGGTACGAACACCATTTCCCGCTGCTGCTCAATAAAAAAGAAGGCCAGATACCGAAGCTACGACTGGCTGCGCAAACAGCTTCACGAATTCTAAGTCTGTTACGGAGTGCACTAAAAGAAGCATGGTTCTCCGATCCAAAAGGCGCACGGGGGGATTTTAGTTTTGTGGATATCGACTTCTGGAACAAAACTCAGCATCGCTTCCTGAGGTTAGTGCGCCAAATTGAAGAAGGTCAGGTTCTGGATGAATTACTCGGCAAATGGCAAAAGGAAATGTGGTTATTCGCGCGTCAGGATTTTGACGAGCGTGTATTCACCAATCCTTATGAGCCCGTTGATTTAAAACGCGTCATGACCGCGCGCAAGAAATATTTTACAACATCGGCGGAGAAGCAAAGTGCTAAAGCCGCCAGGGAGAAAAAGCAGGAGGCTGCTGAATGAGTATTGTAAAAGAGGAGCACAAAGCCACGCTGCGTAAATGGCACGAAGAGTTGCAGGCTAAACGCGGCAATCGTGCCAGTCTGCGGCGTAGCACAACGATTAATGATGTTTGCTTGTCAGAAGGGTTTCGTTCTCTGCTGATGCAGACCCACACTTTGTGGAAAATTGAAGCACAAGAGTGGCGTTTTACCGCACTGGCGCTGGTCGCCGCAGTTAGCGCCAATGTAAAA
>NZ_VCDZ01000064.1:0-1423 GCF_005845405.1 Escherichia sp. E4930
AGTCATCATGGCCCTTACGACCAGGGCTACACACGTGCTACAATGGCGCATACAAAGAGAAGCGACCTCGCGAGAGCAAGCGGACCTCATAAAGTGCGTCGTAGTCCGGATTGGAGTCTGCAACTCGACTCCATGAAGTCGGAATCGCTAGTAATCGTGGATCAGAATGCCACGGTGAATACGTTCCCGGGCCTTGTACACACCGCCCGTCACACCATGGGAGTGGGTTGCAAAAGAAGTAGGTAGCTTAACCTTCGGGAGGGCGCTTACCACTTTGTGATTCATGACTGGGGTGAAGTCGTAACAAGGTAACCGTAGGGGAACCTGCGGTTGGATCACCTCCTTACCTTAAAGAAGCGTTCTTTGAAGTGCTCACACAGATTGTCTGATAGAAAGTGAAAAGCAAGGCGTCTTGCGAAGCAGACTGATACGTCCCCTTCGTCTAGAGGCCCAGGACACCGCCCTTTCACGGCGGTAACAGGGGTTCGAATCCCCTAGGGGACGCCACTTGCTGGTTTGTGAGTGAAAGTCACCTGCCTTAATATCTCAAAACTCACTTACGAGTGATGTTTGAGATATTTGCTCTTTAAAAATCTGGATCAAGCTGAAAATTGAAACACTGAACAACGCAAGTTGTTCGTGAGTCTCTCAAATTTTCGCAACACGATGATGAATCGCAAGAAACATCTTCGGGTTGTGAGGTTAAGCGACTAAGCGTACACGGTGGATGCCCTGGCAGTCAGAGGCGATGAAGGACGTGCTAATCTGCGATAAGCGTCGGTAAGGTGATATGAACCGTTATAACCGGCGATTTCCGAATGGGGAAACCCAGTGTGTTTCGACACACTATCATTAACTGAATCCATAGGTTAATGAGGCGAACCGGGGGAACTGAAACATCTAAGTACCCCGAGGAAAAGAAATCAACCGAGATTCCCCCAGTAGCGGCGAGCGAACGGGGAGCAGCCCAGAGCCTGAATCAGTGTGTGTGTTAGTGGAAGCGTCTGGAAAGGCGCGCGATACAGGGTGACAGCCCCGTACACAAAAATGCACATGCTGTGAGCTCGATGAGTAGGGCGGGACACGTGGTATCCTGTCTGAATATGGGGGGACCATCCTCCAAGGCTAAATACTCCTGACTGACCGATAGTGAACCAGTACCGTGAGGGAAAGGCGAAAAGAACCCCGGCGAGGGGAGTGAAAAAGAACCTGAAACCGTGTACGTACAAGCAGTGGGAGCCTCTTTATGGGGTGACTGCGTACCTTTTGTATAATGGGTCAGCGACTTATATTCTGTAGCAAGGTTAACCGAATAGGGGAGCCGAAGGGAAACCGAGTCTTAACTGGGCGTTAAGTTGCAGGGTATAGACCCGAAACCCGGTGATCTAGCCATGGGCAGGTTGAAGGTTGGGTAACACTAACT
>NZ_VCDZ01000065.1:0-1144 GCF_005845405.1 Escherichia sp. E4930
AGACCGCCCCAGTCAAACTACCCACCAGACACTGTCCGCAACCCGGATCACGGGTCTACGTTAGAACATCAAACATTAAAGGGTGGTATTTCAAGGTCGGCTCCATGCAGACTGGCGTCCACACTTCAAAGCCTCCCACCTATCCTACACATCAAGGCTCAATGTTCAGTGTCAAGCTATAGTAAAGGTTCACGGGGTCTTTCCGTCTTGCCGCGGGTACACTGCATCTTCACAGCGAGTTCAATTTCACTGAGTCTCGGGTGGAGACAGCCTGGCCATCATTACGCCATTCGTGCAGGTCGGAACTTACCCGACAAGGAATTTCGCTACCTTAGGACCGTTATAGTTACGGCCGCCGTTTACCGGGGCTTCGATCAAGAGCTTCGCTTGCGCTGACCCCATCAATTAACCTTCCGGCACCGGGCAGGCGTCACACCGTATACGTCCACTTTCGTGTTTGCACAGTGCTGTGTTTTTAATAAACAGTTGCAGCCAGCTGGTATCTTCGACTGATTTCAGCTCCATCCGCGAGGGACTTCACCTACATATCAGCGTGCCTTCTCCCGAAGTTACGGCACCATTTTGCCTAGTTCCTTCACCCGAGTTCTCTCAAGCGCCTTGGTATTCTCTACCTGACCACCTGTGTCGGTTTGGGGTACGATTTGATGTTACCTGATGCTTAGAGGCTTTTCCTGGAAGCAGGGCATTTGTTGCTTCAGCACCGTAGTGCCTCGTCATCACGCCTCAGCCTTGGTTTTCCGGATTTTCCTAGAAAACCAGCCTACACGCTTAAACCGGGACAACCGTCGCCCGGCCAACATAGCCTTCTCCGTCCCCCCTTCGCAGTAACACCAAGTACAGGAATATTAACCTGTTTCCCATCGACTACGCCTTTCGGCCTCGCCTTAGGGGTCGACTCACCCTGCCCCGATTAACGTTGGACAGGAACCCTTGGTCTTCCGGCGAGCGGGCTTTTCACCCGCTTTATCGTTACTTATGTCAGCATTCGCACTTCTGATACCTCCAGCATACCTCACAGTACACCTTCACAGGCTTACAGAACGCTCCCCTACCCAACAACACATAGTGTCGCTGCCGCAGCTTCGGTGCATGGTTTAGCCCCGTTACATCTTCCGCGCAGGCC
>NZ_VCDZ01000066.1:0-4243 GCF_005845405.1 Escherichia sp. E4930
ATGCCCGGGAAAAATACGAGGCCACGATTAATCAGAGCTATTACCTGAGTAGTAAGTTTGCTACTGCTGTCGCCAGTGCTTCACTTAATTCCGGTTTTCGTATGGGGACGCGACAGATGCTGGGGCTTATTCTTGCCGAGATCTGGTTCGAACTGAGGGAACGAATCCCGCATATTATCAGACAGCAACGGAACTCATTCTGCGCCGGCAAATGCCTGTCCGAAATAACGTCAGCATTACGTGCCTGCCAGGAACGAGTACAGGAAAAATTCAGTTCTTTTTTAATTGCCTTTAAAGATGGTGTCATCGGAGGGATACTGTCAGGTATTACCACAACGCTGTTAAATATATTCCTGACAACGGAAAGAATGATTGTCCGGCTTATCAGGGAAATGTGGAACAACCTCGTTCAGGCCTTTAAAGTCCTGGTATTTAACCCGGAGGGATTATCGCCGGGGCAGTTAGCCAAAGCGGTCACTAAACTGATAGCAGCAGGTGTGGCTGTTGCCGGTGGGGTGATGATAAATGAGGCGATGGCGCAGATCCTTATTTTTCCATTTGGTTCAGAGCTTGCTGCCTTTTGTGGTGCGCTGACGACAGGTATTCTCGGGCTGGTGATGAATTATTATCTCGAATATAGCGAGGTTATGCAGCGGGTATGGGCATTTCTGGACAAATTTAAGGACAAATTCCGGCGGTCACTGGAATACTTTCAGGCAGTCAATGCTGAACTTGATCGCTATCTTGTGGAACTTACTGCGCTGGAATTTTCTGTTGATGCTGCCGCGTTAAATCATTTTTCACTTCATCTGGATAGCGTAAACAGTGAGATAGAGCGCGGACTTCTGCTGAGAGAAGAAGTCCGCCGACGAGGGATTGCGTTGCCGTTTGAGTCAGGAAATGTGGCTTCTGTTCGTGACTGGTTAAATAAGCGATGAAATTACACCCTCCATTTCCCTGTAACCAGTGTGGGGCCTGTTGTCGTCATGTCAACAGGGCGGGTGAAACGCAATGTCTGGATCGTGGTGACGGTATTTGCCGTCACTATCAGACTGATTCTCATTTGTGTGCAATTTATGATAAACGCCCACAGATTTGCCGGGTTGAAGACCAGTATTTACTGAATTATCAGTCTCAGTACAGCTGGCAGGAGTTTATTGCATTAAACCAGGCCGCCTGCCTTATTCTGAATAAACTGTAATGCCATTAATGGCGGCGTCAGGACCGAAACTGAGAGAACATAAAACAGTAAAATGTCATTCCGTTCAGCAGCCAGCGTTGCTTTCTCCGGCTGCTGTTATTGTAAGGCATTTTCGTTAAGAACGCAGAAGGAGAGGATCGTGAGATTGCTGTTAAAAGGGCTCGTCGGAATGGCGCTGGCCTGGCTTGTTATTGGTTTCGGGATGGAGTTATTTTTTCTCGCCGATCGGGTTCATCCGGCATTAAGAGTAATTGTTGTCTTGGGGATGTTATTCCTGATGATAATGATTGCGGGCGGTATGTGCCGTTCTCTTCTGTCACGAAAGAAAACATCATGACGCTCCTGTTTACGCCGCTACATTTGTGGCGGCTTTATGATTATTCAAAATAATGAATTCACCTGTCACGGCATGTTCAGCGACCAGTGCCGGACAGAAATATCGCTTTTACTCAATTATTATGAAAATTAATCTTCCGTTCATACACTGGCCGCGGATTTGCAATGATAAGTGCCTCGTGTTATCTGTGGGTGTCTTTACTCTTTCTAATCTCCTTGTATCCTCAGGAGCGCATCTGATTTACCGGATATTATTCTTTATCCTGGCACTTCTTATTATTAAGGCAATGAAATCGATTACGTTGCGTTTGATTCTTGCCTTCCCGTTCACATTACTGACTGCTGCAGATATCAGTATCAGCCTGTATTCATGGTGTACATTTGGCACAACATTTAATGATGGTTTTGCAATCAGTATCCTTCAGACAGATCCTGATGAAGTAATAAGAATGTTCAGGATGTATGTTGTTTATGTTATCGCATTTATTATCCTCTTTTTATTGTTCTTCTGTTCAGCAATAAATAAAACGTCCTCATTGCCATCGGAAAAGGTCACGGTAATTACATTTTTATTATTAATTACAGTAACGTTATATTCTTCCTTCCAGTTTGCGTTGAAGAAACAGTATCAAATAAATGAAGTTGATCCTTACATAGTCGCTTCCCGGTTTGCCACATATACCCCTTTCTTTAATCTGAACTATTTTGCACTGGCCGCAAAGGAGCATCAGAGATTAATGACGATTGCTGATACCATACCTCACTACGATCTGGTGATTACGGATAACAACACTGACGTATTTGTTCTGGTGATTGGTGAATCTGCAAGGACTGATAACATGTCCATTTACGGGTATTCGCGCCCAACCACACCAGAGCTTCAGAAACAGAAATCACGACTGAAACTGTTCACTCAGGCAATCAGCGGGGCACCTTATACCGCTCTTGCGGTACCGCTGGCATTATCTGCTGATACCGTGCTGCATCATGATGTTCGCCGTTACCCCGATAATATTATCAATATGGCGAATCAGGCGGGGTTCGATACCTGGTGGCTCAGTGCGCAGTCCGCTTTCCGACAGAACGGAACGGCTGTGGCCAGTATCGCCATGCGGGCCAGAAACAGAATTTATGTCAGAGGCTATGATGAGTTACTGCTCCCACACCTGGCTGAAGCACTGAACAGTAATCCGGGGAGCAGGAAACTGATTGTTCTGCATCTGACGGGTAGCCATGAGCCAGTCTGCAGTAACTGGCCCAGAGATAAAGCCGTGTTTAAACCGCTGGATACAGAAGAAGTCTGCTACGATAATTCCATTAATTATACCGACAGTTTGTTGGGACAGATTTTCGCCATGCTGGAAACGCGTCGGGCATCAGTCATGTATTTTTCAGATCACGGTCTGGAGTATGACCCGACAAAAGAACATGCCTATTTTCATGGTGGAATAAAACCCAGCCAGCAGGCTTATCATGTTCCGATGTTTATCTGGTACAGCCCGATACTGGGAGAGTATGTCGATCGCCAGACGGTGAACAGCGTTTTTTCCACTGCGTATAATGATTATCTGATTAATGCATGGATGGGGTTAACCAGAGACGGACAGCCGGAAACGCCGGAAGAGGTAATTATCCGCTGGCAGGGAAAATCAGATGTTTTTGATGCAAACCATAACGTGTTTGACTACAAAGTATTACGAAAGAACTTTAATGAGCCCTTGGAATAATTCATTAAAGTAATTTACTTCGCTATCCTTTTTCCAGTTACTCACAAAGAAAAATATTCAGAAAATAATTCCCGGGCTGGCAGCCCGGGATGATTACTATTTTAATGGATTGTTAATCTTTGCATATTCAAACGGGCTGATACATTGTTCTCTGTTCGCATCCAGAAAATCTGCCCACCACTGTAGCATCAGTCGCCGTTCTTCCAGATGTTCTGCTTTATGGATATACGCAGCACGTACACCATTACGCTCCTGATGGCTCATCTGACGTTCCACAGCATCGCGGGACCACAAACCTGATTCAATCAATGCACTGCACGCCATTGCCCGGAATCCATGGCCACAGACTTCCCGGGTTGTGTCATACCCCATCACCCTGAGGGCTTTATTTACAGTATTTTCACTGATTGGTTTACGCGGGTCATGTGCACCCGTAAATATCAGACCATTTTCACCTGCCCATGTCTGAAGTTCTGTCAGTATGGCTACAGCCTGTTGGCTGAGTGGCACAAGATGTGGTGTTCGCATCTTGGAGCCCCGGTGTGAGTATTTTACGCCTGGCAGAGGTTCGCGTTCGGCTGGAATAGTCCACATGGCATTGTCAATATCAATTTCAGACCAGCGGGCATATCTGAGTTCACTGGAACGAATAAAAACCAGTAAATTCAGCATAACTGCCAGTCGGGTGACAGGCTGGCCTTTATAACCGTCAATACGCGACAGAAGTTCAGGCAGGCGTGAAAGATCCAGAGCAGGGCGATGCTGGCGTTTTACCGTGGTCAATGCACCAGCCATATCCAGAGCCGGGTTATATCTGATGATGCCAGACTGTACGGCATAACGCATTACAGCAGATATTCTTTGCTGCAGACGACTGGCGATTTCATAAATTTGTTTAGCTTCTGCAGCACGAACAGGGATAAGCAGGTCCGGGGTACTGAGTGTTGTGATATCCCGGTTGCCGATAAAGGGGAAAACG
>NZ_VCDZ01000067.1:0-2213 GCF_005845405.1 Escherichia sp. E4930
AATCGTCGGCAATGGCTGTTTGGGGAACGCACCATCAATCAGGGCCGTGGCTCAGCAAGGAGGAACCATGTACCTCTCAAGAATAACCTTACATACCGGCCAGCTTTCGCCTGCGCAGTTGCTGCATCTGGTGGATCGCGGTGAATATGTGATGCATCAGTGGTTGTGGGATCTCTTCCCTGGCGGCAAAGAAAGGCAATTTCTTTATCGTCGGGAAGAACTCCAGGGCGCGTTTCGCTTTTTTGTCCTCTCGCAGGAACGCCCGGCGGAAAGTGAAACTTTCACCATCGAATGCCGGTCATTTGCGCCCGAGCTGCGTACCGGACAACAACTTTGTTTCAACCTGCGGGCGAATCCAACAATCTGTAAAGCGGGCAAGCGCCACGATCTGCTGATGGAGGCGAAACGGCAGGTGAAGGGGCAGGCGGAAGGGCGTGATATCTGGTTGCATCAACAACAGGCGGCGCTGGACTGGCTGGTAGCGCAGGGGGAAAGAAGTGGTTTTACTCTACTGGATACCTCGGTTGATGCCTACCGACAACAACAACTCCGGCGGGAAAACTCCCGGCAACTGATCCAGTTCAGTAGTGTGGATTATACGGGGATGCTTACGGTCACCGATCCCGGGTTATTTCTGCAACGTCTGAGCCAGGGGTATGGCAAAAGCCGCGCGTTCGGCTGTGGTCTGATGCTGATCAAACCCGGAGCAGAGGCGTGACGTTTGTACCACTGAGTCCGATCCCGTTAAAAGATCGCGCCTCTATGATCTTCCTCCAGTACGGTCAAATCGACGTACTGGACGGCGCTTTCGTGCTGATCGACAAAACCGGGATCCGCACGCACATTCCGGTGGGATCGGTCGCCTGCATTATGCTCGAACCGGGAACGAGAGTTTCCCACGCGGCGGTGCATCTGGCCGCCACGGTGGGAACACTGCTGGTCTGGGTCGGTGAAGCGGGCGTTCGCGTTTACTCTTCCGGACAACCCGGAGGGGCGCGGGCAGATAAATTACTCTACCAGGCAAAGCTGGCTTTAACGGAAGATCTACGCCTGAAGGTGGTGCGCAAAATGTATGAATTACGTTTTCGTGAGCCACCGCCAGCTCGCCGTTCAGTGGATCAGCTACGGGGAATTGAGGGATCCCGCGTTCGCCAGACCTATGCATTACTGGCGAAACAATATGGTGTGAAATGGAATGGTCGCAAATACGATCCTAAAGACTGGGAAAAAGGCGATGTTGTGAATCGCTGCATCAGTGCTGCCACATCATGTCTGTACGGTATTTCTGAAGCGGCAGTATTAGCCGCGGGATATGCGCCCGCTATTGGATTTATTCATAGTGGCAAACCGCTTTCATTTGTTTATGACATAGCCGATATCATTAAATTTGATTCGGTTGTGCCAAAGGCATTTGAAATAGCAGCGAGGCAACCCGCAGAACCTGATAAAGAAGTCAGATTAGCCTGTCGCGATATTTTCCGTAGCACTAAGTTAACGGGCAAATTAATTCCGTTAATAGAGGAAGTGCTTGCCGCCGGTGAAATTGAACCGCCACAACCTGCGACGGATATGCTACCGCCAGCCATCCCCGAACCTGAAACGTTAGGCGATAGCGGTCATCGAGGACGCGGCGGATGAGCATGATCGTAGTTATAACGGAAAATGTTCCTCCACGTTTACGTGGACGGCTCGCAATCTGGCTACTGGAAGTGCGTGCCGGTGTGTATGTCGGAGATACATCCAAACGTATTCGGGAGATGATCTGGCAGCAAATCTCTCAACTGGCAGGTTGCGGAAATGTAGTGATGGCTTGGGCGACCAATACCGAGTCAGGTTTTGAATTTCAGACCTGGGGTGAAAATAGACGTATTCCGGTGGATTTGGATGGGTTGCGTTTGGTTTCTTTTCTTCCTGTTGATAATCAATAAGTTATCCGTTCTTTAAAAATAAGGAAATGTTTTAATTTAGTTGGTAGATTGTTGATGCGGAATAAATTTGTTTAAAAACAGTTATGTATGCTTAGAGTGTTCCCCGCGCCAGCGGGGATAAACCGTCATCAGTTACGGGCGCTTTCAATTCAAGGCCGTGTTCCCCGCGCCAGCGGGGATAAACCGCGCACCTTAGGTCAGGACTTGGGCGGCATGATGTGTTCCCCGCGCCAGCGGGGATAAACCGCCTGGGCGCATCCGGACGGCGAGAAAGTACCAGTGTTC
>NZ_VCDZ01000068.1:0-1685 GCF_005845405.1 Escherichia sp. E4930
GCGTTTTGATCCTTACATGTTCGTTATTGACTATAACCGCTCTACAGAATTATTCGTTCGTGCGTATGGTGGTAGTTATTTTGCTCTACAGGAAGGTGTTTTTACTGGTCTTAATCCGTGGCAGCTTGCGGAAGATGAATCATCACCAATCTGGAAGCGTTTGTTAGCGTTTCTGAAATCGCTGGCAAAGGCATTTGTTCGGGACAACATGGGGAACCCCTGTTCTGACCAACAGGCAATAGAAATGGATGCGGCAGTAGAGAGTCTTATGACTATGCCTGTCCAGTTGCGCCGAACGTCAGCATTGCTCCAGATAGTTAACGATAGTGAACTGCGTATCAGACTTGCTAAATGGTGTAAAAATGGTGCGTATTCCTGGGCGACAGATTCGCCAGAGAACACTTTTAATCCGATGGATTATAAAAAGGTAGGTTTTGACACAACCGTTATCCTTGAAAAGGTAAATGGTGAAACGCATCCAGCGTGCGAACCTCTGCTGGCGATTTTATTTTTCTATAAAACGCTTATGCAACGTGACGGAAAGCTAATGCTTACTATTGTCGAGGAGTTCTGGATGCCTGCGAACTTCCCTCTGACTCAGGATATGATCAAATCTGCGTTAAAAGCTGGACGTCTGAAAAATGAAATGATGTGGCTAACGAGTCAGTCGCCAGAGGATGCGGTTAATTGTGCAATTTTTGCGGCTCTTGTTCAGCAAACAGCCACAAAGATTTTGTTGCCTAATCCAGATGCTGAATTTGATGGTTATAAAAAGATTGGTCTTGTTGAAAAAGAATTTAAGAAATTAAAATCTTTATCAAAAGAATCCAGAACAATGTTAATAAAACAGTCTGGTTCATCGGCATTTGCAAAAATGGATTTGTACGGTTTTGATGACTTTCTTCCTGTTATATCAGGAACGACGGAAGGGATTGTTCTGTGTGAACAAGTAAGGGAAGAACTTGGTACAGATGAACCCGATGTCTGGATTCCTGAATTTATTAAACGTATTAAGGAGCAAAAGAAATGAGAGCAACTATTGCACTCTTATTAATCTGTTTTCTTTCTTCTTGTTCATCACCGCCTCAACCTAAACAAGCGGAGGGCGGATGGTATGAATTGAATACAACAATTCAGGATGTGAAAGCGAGGACGATGTAATGGATTTAAAAAATAAATATTTTGGTAAGACAAAAGAAGAAGCGGCTAAGAAAAAAATTGATATAAAGAAAGAAAACAAGCAAATTTTTGATGCTGTCAAGCAGTTTGAGCGTAATGAAATAGCAACTGTCCAGGGTAAAGCTAAGTTTATTACGCGAATTGCTGTTGTGCTGTTGATTTCCAATATTGCTCTTGCAGCAGCCATCGCTTTTTTGTCTCCGTTAAAGACTGCCGTTCCTTTTGTTATTCGTGTGGATAACAATACGGGCTATACAGATATTGCACCGCAATTATCAGGAGCAAAGCAAACCTATCAGGAGGCAGAAACAAAATATAATCTTGCGAAGTTTGTTATTAACTATGAGTCATACGACTGGCAGACTATCCAGGAAATGCTGGATACGGTAAATGTCATGTCTAATAACAAAGTGTTCTCACAGTACAATACAGCTATTCGTGCGGATAACTCGCCGCTGAATGTACTGAAAGACAGTTATAAGATTAAAACGAAAATTAAGTCCGTC
>NZ_VCDZ01000069.1:0-2114 GCF_005845405.1 Escherichia sp. E4930
AGGAGGAAGGAATGGGGGATTCTGTGACACCGGAGATGCTGGGCGACATGATTCGTCAGTACTTCAGCCAGGCACGAACTGAAGAAGAAACCATACAGGCCCTGAATCATCTGCGCAGGGTACTTCATGAAGTCAGTCCTTTTGCACAGGAGCCTGTGGACTGTGTGCTGTGGGTGAAAGCAGATGAGGTGGTGGCCAACGATTATAACCCCAATGTCATGGCGCCGGGTGAGAAGAAACTGCTGAAACAGTCCCTGGAGAAGGATGGTTTCACTCAGCCAGTGGTTGTGTCAGAGGAGAAGAACCATTATCTGGTGGTGGATGGTTTTCATCGTCAGTTACTGGGCAGGGAAGCAGGTACGGGAGAACGTCTGAAGGGCTGGTTGCCAGTGACCTGTATTAATCCGGACAGAAAGGGACAGGCCTCTCGTATTGCTGCGACCATCCGACATAACCGGGCCAGGGGGAAACACCAGATAACCTCAATGTCTGATATTGTCAGGGACCTTTCACGCCTGGGCTGGACGGATGAACGCATTGGCACTGAGCTGGGTATGGACCAGGATGAAGTGCTGAGACTGAAACAGATTAGTGGGCTGACGGAATTGTTTCAGGAAGAGGATTTCAGCCCGGCATGGACGGTTCGCTGAGACCGTCAGATATGTATACATTTCAGTGAGTTAATGTTTTGAGCAGGAAAAAGAGTACCCCGGAAGTTGTGGAAGACATTGTTGCGCAGAAACTGGAGGCTGCAGGTTACTGGCGCAGAGCTTCTGCCCGCTGGCTTTTTGTTATGGGCAATGTTGAATGTACAGAAGCACAACGGGAGTGGTTGTTGTTGCGACGGGAATATTGTCTGGCGCAGATATCGTCTCCGCCGCTACCTGAAAAGCTGGATATCAGCGAAGTAGCGAAAGCTGCAGATGCCACGCTGAGGCGAATGGGGATTGCCAGCCCGTCCGGGGAGGTATTCAGAAAAGGTATACCTACCTGTTGATATTCAGGTAACCGGTATTAATGATGAAGAAAGGGATGGCAAACAGTATATCAATGACATGGCAGCTTTTATGCGATGAAGAAAACGCCTTCTGAATCAGGCAGAGTTCTAACTTATTCTGCAGGGAATCAGTATAACAGGCTGTGCTGGCTTTACGCTTACGTATGCCCCCTGTTCCCCGCGAAAACAACAGCAGTTGTTCCATCAGCAATAAATTGTTTGTTTGGATTCTGAACTACCTGTCAAAATAAGGGGAAATATAACCGGTGCCGTGATATTTCCGAATATTTACCGACAGAGTATATGACATACAGCCAGACTGCCAAATTATTGTTGTTTTATGGCGGATTATACAAAAAAGGTGTGCGTTGGAGAATATTGAAGTTTTTTATTTGTCCTGAAATGAAAAGACATTAAAGATGTGTGAAACTATTTTTTCGACTTTTGTAAAGCAATGCAGCGGAAATATATTCAGGTTTGGCATGATGAGACTTTTGTTAATATGACTTTTTGGGATTTTTGGGGAAAAACCCGACGTGGCGAGAAAGAGGGCGGCGACGACTATCATCTACTTTGCTGGCATTCGCTGGATGTAGCCGCGACGGGTTATTTAATGGTCAAAAACAACTGTTTCGGGTTGGCTGACTATTTTCGTCAATTAGGTTTCGCTGACACGGAGCAGCCAGCACAATTTTTCGCCTGGTTGTTGTGCTGGCACGATACGGGAAAATTTGCCCGCTCATTTCAGCAACTTTACCTGCACCCACAACTCAGGAGGCCGGAAGGTGCCAGAAAAAATTACGAAAAAATCTCTCATTCAACGCTGGGCTACTGGTTGTGGCATCATTATTTAAGAGGATGCGAAGAGTTGCTTCCTTCATCTTCACTCTCTCCGCGCAAGCTCAAACGGGTAATAGATATGTGGATGCCCGTAACTACCGGGCATCATGGTCGGCCTCCTGACCGTATTGATGAACTGGATAATTTTCTGCCTGAAGATAAAGCTGCTGCACGAGATTTTCTCATTGCAATCAAACCACTGTTTCCGCTCATCGAGATCCCCGCATTCTGGGATGAGGACGAGGGCGTTGAACTTATAAAACAACTTTCCTGGTAT
>NZ_VCDZ01000070.1:0-1491 GCF_005845405.1 Escherichia sp. E4930
TGCAGAAGCTGCAGTTGGCGCAGGGTACGGATATCCTCCCTGGCCTGTTCAATACAGGGCAACAGTGCTGCCGAATCCGTTTTATCCTCATCGTTGTCAAAGATAATTTCCGATTCGCAGTCAATATTGTCCTGCAGCCACGCAATGAGGATATCCAGCGCTGTTTCAGTGGTTAATGGCATCACGCTCTGTATCACTGTATTGTCTTCCGGCAACTGATGAGGGCTGGCAGAAGTTGCCGGTGTTTCGGTAGCGTCACGTTCATCCACCACGCGGAGTGAATAACCGTTTTCAGCGACTTTGTTAATCAGTTCAGCGAGCTTAATACCATCGACGTCAACGACAATGCGCCCCATGTTCAGCGCCTGCACGTTAACGCTGTCTGCCTCCAGCGTCAGGGCCAGTTTCATTGTTTCGCCTCCGGATGCTTCCCCTGGGTAATGTCATTTACCGTTCTGTAATTGTCGCGGGTCATCAGGCCTGTCGCCCGGCGGGCCCGGAGGATATCGATGCTGTTTATTAACTGAGAGTGGGTACAGGTGCTGAATCCCGGCTGGTCGGTACGTACCAGCGCGTATTTTTCAACGAGAAAGTTCACCGCATCACACAGTGAAATGCCAGCTTCAATATGCTGCTCAATCACACGTTCATCGGCGAACGGTGTGTCATTCAGCGTGAGGCCGTAATGCTGGTCCAGCAGTCGGGTGAGCAGTGTCTGCCAGATGGTGACGGGAGACGGGCAGCGCGATGCCTCCCGTACGTGTGTGTCGGGTAATGTGTTCATACTGAAGATTTTCCTGATATGCAGAGATGAAAAATGGGAAAGTGGCGTGGTGAAAACACCAGGCCGTAGCAGAAGGCTATTCTGGAGAGTTAATTTTTCATTTCGGGCGTCGGATAAACAGCCAGATAAACGTAACCACAGGAGCCGAGGGTGTCGGCTTCACAGGTCAGCCCCTTCGCATACAGTGTCACGGTATGCTGATGGCGGGGATTCAGTTCACCGCTGGTGAGCATGAGCTCCAGTTGTTTCATCAGCAGCGGAAAGGCCTGGTCTAGGTGGTACGCATCTGCATCGCTGAACAGGCCTCTGATACCGGTGCGGTCGGCAAGGTAATGCAACCGGTTACCCTCCTGCACCAGACGTGCCCCGAAACAGGGCGTCACGGTGCAGGGCAGTCCCCACCAGAGGCGGTCGTTATGGTCGTCGGGATAATTTGTCTCATGGAGTTTGTCTGACACGATAAAGTCCTCAGGTCAGCCGGCGCGCAGACCGGCTTCGGTGAAGGTGTATTCGTTGATGAGAAGGGCCTCATCAACAGCGGCATCAGAGGTCAGCCTGTCGTACTCGTTTTCCAGCTGACGGTACAACCAGAAGGCCAGGTCGCGCAGGGCTTCGCTGACAGCGGCTTCCGCATCGGCTGTCATAGCCTGACCAGTCGGACTGTTCCGGGTAACAGTGATATCCATGCTGTACGGATGGCAGTAACG
>NZ_VCDZ01000071.1:0-4563 GCF_005845405.1 Escherichia sp. E4930
CATTTTTGCGCACCACCTTCAGGCGTAGATCTTCCGTTAAAGCCAGTTTTGCCTGGTAGAGTAACTTATCAGCACGCGCCCCACCGGGTTGTCCGGAAGAGTAGACGCGAACACCCGCTTCACCGACCCAGACCAGCAGTGTTCCCACCGTGGCGGCCAGATGCACCGCCGCGTGGGAAACTCTCGTTCCCGGTTCGAGCATAATGCAGGCGACCGATCCCACCGGAATGTGCGTGCGGATCCCGGTTTTGTCGATCAGCACGAAAGCGCCGTCAAGTACGTCGATTTGACCGTACTGGAGGAAGATCATGGAGGTGCGATCTTTTAATGGGATCGGGCTCAGCGGTACAAACGTCACGCCTCTGCCCCAGGTTTGATCAGCATCAGACCACAACCGAACGCCCGGCTTTTGCCATACCCCTGACTGAGACGTTGCAGAAATAACCCAGGATCGGTGACCGTAAGCATCCCCGTATAATCCACACTACTGAACTGGATCAGTTGCCGGGGGTTTTCCCGCCGGAGTTGTTGTTGTCGGTAGGCATCAACCGAGGTATCCAGTAGTGTAAAACCACTTCTTTCCCCCTGCGCTGCCAGCCAGTCCAGCGCCGCCTGTTGTTGATGCAACCAAACATCACTTCCTTCCGCCTGTCCCCTCACCTGCCGTTTCGCCTCCATCAGCAGATCGTGGCGCTTGCCCGCTTTACAGATTGTTGGATTCGCCCGCAGGTTGAAACAAAGTTGTTGTCCGGTACGCAGCTCGGGCGCAAATGACCGGCATTCGATGGTGAAAGTTTCACTTTCCGCCGGGCGTTCCTGCGAGAGGACAAAAAAGCGAAACGCGCCCTGGAGTTCTTCCCGACGATAAAGAAATTGCCTTTCTTTGCCGCCAGGGAAGAGATCCCACAGCCACTGATGCATCACATATTCCCCGCGATCCACCAGATGCAGCAACTGCGCAGGCGAAAGCTGGCCGGTATGTAAGGTTATTCTTGAGAGGTACATGGTTCCTCCTTGCTGAGCCACGGCCCCTGATTGACGGTGCGTTCCCCAAACAGCCATTGCTGACGATTTAAAGGAACATCCCGGCGGCGCAATATTTTGCTCGCGACCAGGCCGTCGTGCTCCCCTTCCCACCAGCATTCATCCTGAAGTTTCGGGAGTGAGACTTTCAGGTCGTGGAAATGATCCTGATACTGTTGGTATGCGTTACGTAAAACATCAGACGCGTTGCCTTCGAGCAGTAACGGCGCAAGTGGTAATGCCAGCGGATGACTTTTTCGCCCCAGATAAAGCGGAAAAACTGGATGGCGTAAACCGCCCTGCAACTGTTCGAGGCTGTAAGGCGCATCGGCTGTTGTTGCCACCGCCACCATCCACCAGGCGTCGGTGTAGTAGTCGCGCCGGGAGATAATCGCGCTCAGAAGATCAGGGTCGCTCAACTCTTCGCGACGGCTGAAATAACGCGCTTTACGCACCTCTTTTGGCATCTGGATCGTGTGATAATCCCGTGCCCAGCGCGGGTTACGGCTGGCGCAAACCACCAGTGAATAGTGGCGATTAAACGCGTTTAAGCGTTCGGTATCATCACGCCGAATCCCTACCCCGGCAGCCAGCAGACCCAGCAATGCTGAGCGCGAAGGCAGTTCATGGGTATGACGCACTTCGCCGGGGGCATCGACGCCCCAGGATGCCATTGGCCCATGAAGCTGAAAAATCAGATATTGGCTCATAAGCCGCCCCTTACGCGCAGATAAAGTCCAGTACGTCCTTCATGCTTCCCTGTTTTTTCATCACGTCAAAACTTGCGCATTCAGTCTTCTGTTCGTAGACCGTATTCATGTTTTCGCGAAGCGTTGTAATACGCTGCACCGCCACATCTAACTGACGGGTACCATTAATGGGTTCATAGAAAGCCGCCGCCAGAGAACGCGGTTGATCAGTGCCTTTTTCCGCCAGCGCCCAGGAGGCGTAGGCACGGCTGGCAAAGCTGTTTTGTTTTCCGGTTGGTGAGACTTTAAGCGCGGCTTCCGTAAAAGCGCGTATGGTCTGATTAGCTAACGCTTCGTCACCGCCGAGGTTTTCTACCAGCAGATCTTTATCAATGCAGATATAGGTGTAGAAAAGTGCTGAACCGAATCCGGTTTCTCCGAGATGCCCGGCACCGGCATCTTCAGAGGCCTGGCGCAAATCATCAACGGCGGTGAAAAAATCATCTTCGACAATCGTTTCACTGACACCAAACGCATGCGCGACCTGGCAGGCGGCTTCAACATTAAACTCAGGTTTATTCGCCAGCATACGACCAAACATAGCGATATCTACCGCTATACGGTCTTTACGTAACAACGCGAGATCTTCCTCTTTTGGCGCGCGCTTTTCTTCTGCCAGTTGATGGGCCAGCGCTTTTACGGCGTCAAATTCTGCCGGGCTGATATGAACTAATTGTTCAGTTTCGGCGTTAGTGAGCGGATCTTTTGGTTTTTTGTCGTTTTTAGCTTTCCCAAGATAATCCGCAATTTTTGCCGCCCATTCGATGGCTTTTTTCTCTTCGATTCCTTTCTCAATCAGGATAGTTGCCGCCTCACGCGCAATTCGCCCACTGCGAATACCAATATGGCCCGCCAGTGCCTGTTCAAAAAGTGCAGAAGTGCGCCACGCACGTTTCAGACTTTGTGAGGAAACGCGCAGACGCGTTGCACCACCCAGTACCACAGTTTTTGGCGCACCAGTATCATCACGGTTAAGGTTGGCAGCAGGGTAAGCGGTTAACAAATGAAGCTGAATAAATGTTGTCATGAGATAGCCCTTTATTGATTTTGTTCGTTATCGGCGTCGCCAGCCTGGTAATATTCCAGCGCCCAGCGGATACGGATAAATTCGGTTGGCCGCTGCTGGCGGCGGTGATGATTGAGCAGGTCGTCGCTCTCCTGGCACCAGCGGAAGACCCCCTCTGCCAGAGAGTCAAGATTGACGGAACCGTTTAATAATCTGACTGCGCGCCGTAACTGGCGCAGTAATTCATCCGGTGTTTTTACTGCCGACAGGCGAGTAAAACGCCCCTTTGACATTACCGCCGCCAGCTGCGCGGCAAAAGGCTGCCGTTCATCAATGGCTTTAACATTCGCGCTAACTGCGGCTATCAGCGCCAGTGCGGTGATACGCCACTCAGGTTCATCCTGCCACTTTATTTGTCTGTTCTTCAGAAACAGGCGAAATCCATCCGTCAGACAAACATCATTAACCGTCGTACTACGCCGCAGACTGGCACGTTCGCCGCGTTTCTCCTGCAATTCCTCATGCCATTTGCGCAGCGTGGCTTTGTGCTCCTCTTTTACAATACTCATTCAGCAGCCTCCTGCTTTTTCTCCCTGGCGGCTTTAGCACTTTGCTTCTCCGCCGATGTTGTAAAATATTTCTTGCGCGCGGTCATGACGCGTTCCAAATCAACGGGCTCATAAGGATTGGTGAATACACGCTCGTCAAAATCCTGACGTGCGAATAACCAAATTTCCTTTTGCCATTTGCCGAGTAATTCATCCGCATCATGACCTTCTTCAATTTGGCGCACTAACCTCAGGAAGCGATGCTGAGTTTTGTTCCAGAAGTCGATATCCACAAAACTGAAATCACCCCGTGCACCTTTTGGATCGGAGAACCATGCTTCTTTTAGTGCACTCCGTAACAGACTTAGAATTCGTGAAGCTGTTTGCGCAGCCAGCCGCAGCTTCGGTATCTGGCCTTCTTTTTTATTGAGCAGCAGCGGGAAATGGTGTTCGTACCAACAGCGTGCTTTCATGTTGTCGAAATCATAACCAAATCCCCATAAGCCCACTTTTGCCTGCTTGAGACTGCTGGCATTGAAGAGTTTCACCACCAGCGCGGGAAGTTCCGTATTGTTTTCTGATTTACCCGTTTCGATAAGGCCTAACCAGTCGCGCCAGATTAAACCGCCCGGTTGTGGTTTGACTGAGTAAAACTCGCCACCCTCTTTAAGTGGTATACGGTAAGGCGTTAAGGGATGCTGCCACATGGCATAATTCGCACCGTAATTTTTGGTCGTCATCAGGCTCAGGAGCGCGTCGCTCTGCTCACCACAAATATCGCAGTTACCGACTGTGGTGGTATTAAAATCAATACGTATACGCCGCGGCATTCCCCAGTAGGCCTGGAGTTTATTGACCTGTTCATCGGTTACTACTGCACCAGCCAGTTCGCTGGTACGCGTCGGGCCAAGCCAGGGGAAAACCAGATCATCAAATTTTTTGGGTAACGGTAAGTCGGATTCATCCTGCGGCATCACATTGAGCCACAGTTTGCGCCACAAGGGCGTTTGTTGATTGCCCTGATATTCCTGTAATTCAATCAGAGTGGTCATCGGCCCACCGCCGCGCAAACCGGTGCGATAGCCTTTTCCACCCGCTGGTGCATTCAATTGTAAAGAGAACAAGGCTAGTGCTAAGCAATGAGGACACAGATATTCCGTTACACCACGCTTGATAAAGTGGTCTTTATTAAACTTCGTCGTTTGAGAACCGGGAATTTCAGGCAGTAACGAAGCGA
>NZ_VCDZ01000072.1:0-1043 GCF_005845405.1 Escherichia sp. E4930
AAAAGATAACGTTATTGAAATGGAAAAGGATGATAATGGAATGAATGTTATTAATAAGGAAGAGCTGGATGATGTACTGGCCAGTTCGGTTGTGAAATTTGATGATTTTTCATCCCGGAGTTAATGATTTACCGGGCGTTAAAGCCCGGCTTTACAAGAAGTGAAATAACATGAATGTGGAAAAATTTGACTGGACAGAAGAGTTACATCAGACCATGGTGAAGAGCCTGGTTACATCATTCGGGCTGGATTTTCTGTTGCTAAATGATCGTAAGGGTGGTGATGTTGACACTATCCATAATGTGCGTAATGGCATTTATGCCACGGAGGCTGAGCGACAGCGGTATGAAGGTCGTGGCGACTATGATTCACATCACTACCACAGCCATGAGAACTACATCGCGACGAACCGGGAAGGAAAGCGTGCGCATCAGGCAGGGGCTCTTACTGATGCATATACAGGCGAAGTGTTTGCTTCAGACGATAAAAAAAATCTGGATCATATTATTTCCGCTAAAGAAATTCATAATGATCCGGGGAGAATTCTTGCTGAACGGGATGGTGCAGAACTGGCAAATGACGCTTCAAATCTGGCATTCACACATGAGTCGCTCAATAAATCAAAGAAAGCAGACTCAATGGATGCGTTTATTTGCACACTGCAGAAAAACAGAGAAGATACGTTAAGGCAGATAGCAGAGCTTGAATCTCAGGCAACACTGACAGAAAAAGAAAAGAAACGTCTGATAAGTCTGAGAAAAAAAGCTGATGCAGATACTGAGCGTATGGAAAGGGCTGATAAATATGCCCGGGAAAAATACGAGGCCACGATTA
Organism: Escherichia sp. E4930; assembly: GCF_005845405.1. Classification (NCBI taxonomy): domain Bacteria; kingdom Pseudomonadati; phylum Pseudomonadota; class Gammaproteobacteria; order Enterobacterales; family Enterobacteriaceae; genus Escherichia; species Escherichia sp. E4930. Next base: position 835 of record NZ_VCDZ01000072.1, read on the forward strand.
ATCAGAGCTATTACCTGAGTAGTAAGTTTGCTACTGCTGTCGCCAGTGCTTCACTTAATTCCGGTTTTCGTATGGGGACGCGACAGATGCTGGGGCTTATTCTTGCCGAGATCTGGTTCGAACTGAGGGAACGAATCCCGCATATTATCAGACAGCAACGGAACTCATTCTGCGCCGGCAAATGCCTGTCCGAAATAACGTCAGCATTA
>NZ_VCDZ01000073.1:0-1039 GCF_005845405.1 Escherichia sp. E4930
AACGGCACGCCGGCACGGTACATCAGGTCATACAGGGGATTGTAGATAGCCCGGGTTCTGGCGTTATATATCCAGATATCACGGGCTTTCCAGTCATATAACGGATACATGGTGTAGTAAAACCCTTCAGGCGACGCCGTGGTCCAGGGCTTATCATCGGCATATCTCAGTTTGCGCTGGGACACCAGTCCCATAAAGCGGTTGAGGGATTCATCCGCCCGGACACCGGTCAGCACTGCCACTCCACACCGGTTGCCGGCAAACCAGGAAGAAAACGCCGGAACAAATTCCTCAAAGGTCATGGCGTAACGGTAAAAGGGAAAATACGCCATATCTGTAATGGCCCCCTCCGGTGGCTGGCGAACCCACTTCACACCAGACTCCCAGCATATCCACTCCGGCTGAAACTGCGAGACACCGTTTACCGTGGTCAGGGGAAGTGCCACCCAGTAAAAGATGTCCGTCACATCCCTGTACATCTCCCGCATCTTCTGAATGTGTTCAATGGTGCACTGGTACTGAGCCTCCCAGTCAATGAACAATACAGAGAAATGACGTTTTCTCCTGCGGGCCACCTCTGCCACAAGATGGAAAAGCACCGTGGAATCCTTTCCACCTGAAAAAGAGAGGCATACCGACGGAAAAGTTTCAAAAATCCACTCAATGCGGGCGGTTGCTGCGCGCAGAACATTAGTACAAAGCCAAATTTTGTCTGTCATTAAATGATCATGCATTACTGAACAATATTATCTGCATCCCTTGATATAAAACAATTCATAATTTTTGTATCGAGTTGGCCAACCTTTTTTCATTACCAAATCGAGTTGTGTAATATCTCTCTTCGATACCATACAGCAAAAGTTTAAGCTCTTCGTCACAAGAAATTTCGAAACAGCCAGTGCCATCATCAAACTTTAATTTTTCAGAGCAATAATCATTTATATAAGTTAGCATATTCTCCCTGTCACTTACATCCATTTGGTTTAACGTATCCATCGCTAACGCTATTCTTTTTCTGTTTGGTTTTGAAACATTACAT
>NZ_VCDZ01000074.1:0-1006 GCF_005845405.1 Escherichia sp. E4930
AATTTGTTCCGGCGTTTTCTTCCTGGTTTGCCGGCAACCGGTGTGGAGTGGCAGTGCTGACCGGTGTCCGGGCGGATGAATCCCTCAACCGCTTTATGGGACTGGTGTCCCAGCGCAAACTGAGATATGCCGATGATAAGCCCTGGACCACGGCGTCGCCTGAAGGGTTTTACTACACCATGTATCCGTTATATGACTGGAAAGCCCGTGATATCTGGATATATAACGCCAGAACCCGGGCTATCTACAATCCCCTGTATGACCTGATGTACCGTGCCGGCGTGCCGTTACGCAACATGCGTGTCTGTGAACCTTTTGGTCCCGAACAGCGTAAGGGACTGTGGCTTTACCATGTTCTGGAGCCGGAAACCTGGGCCAGGATGTGTGAACGTGTGTCAGGTGCTGCCAGCGGGGCGCTTTATGCCAATGAGAGCGGTGCCTATTTTGCCCTGCGTAAGCGTATCACGAAGCCGCCTCATCATACCTGGCGCAGCTATGCGATGTTCCTGCTGGATGTGATGCCTGAAAGAACGGCAGAACATTACCGTAACAAGATAGCTGTCTATCTGCGCTGGTATCAGACGCGGGGCTTCCCGGATGACATTCCCGATGAACAGGAGAATGACCTGGGCTGCCGGGATATCCCGTCCTGGCGACGTATCTGTAAGACTCTCATAAAGAATGATTTCTGGTGCCGGACGCTGTCCTTCAGCCCGAACAAACCCCGGCACTATGAACGTTATCTGCAGCGTATGAAGGAAAGGAGGAAGGAATGGGGGATTCTGTGACACCGGAGATGCTGGGCGACATGATTCGTCAGTACTTCAGCCAGGCACGAACTGAAGAAGAAACCATACAGGCCCTGAATCATCTGCGCAGGGTACTTCATGAAGTCAGTCCTTTTGCACAGGAGCCTGTGGACTGTGTGCTGTGGGTGAAAGCAGATGAGGTGGTGGCCAACGATTATAACCCCAATGTCATGKCGCCGGGTGAGAAGAAACTGCTG
>NZ_VCDZ01000075.1:0-915 GCF_005845405.1 Escherichia sp. E4930
AGCTCATTAAGGTTTCTGATATAACGCTCAGTGAATACCCGTTGTCCGTCCCGGGTTAAATGAAAACCAGACTGATTACAGGTAATGGTGATATGACAGGTATCGCTGCCAATATATACGGCTTCCTGAGGTCTGAATCTGACATTCCAGTGCCAGGAGTACGGAGAGTGGTTCAGATAAAAAAGACGCATCTGAATATCGTTAAATAACGGGTTCATGGCGAATTAAATAAACCTGATAATAACAGTATGGTGAAAGTCCGGAATAAAGAAATGGTCCGGTATTATGCAAAATCCTCAAGGTGACGACTGATACTGTTTTCACGGTAACAGGTCACCAGTAATTCACGGGTTGCCCGGGTAAACGCCACATAAAGCACCGGAATTACTTCAGACTCATCCGCTACACCAGAAGGAACGAAAGACGCATTGATAACCGCCACATACGGGAACTCCAGCCCCTTACTGCTCTGGTATGTCAGTAAGTGCACCACATCCTTACGTCGCGAGTATGCCTTCTTGCCTTCCCTGTCAAAACAGGTGGCAAAAGGTACCCCGCGTTGTGTCATAACGTCCTGCAATTGTTTCGCTGAACGCTCTGTCGGACACAGCACAGCCATATCACTCCAGTGACCGCACAGGACATGGCGCTTCTCCAGCCAGTCTGCAACCTGTCTGGCTTCATCACGTTCAGAAGCACAACGCTGGATTTCCGGCTCTGTGCCCTCTTCACCACCCGCCTGTGGCTGAACGAGCGGTATTTCACGGTTCTGATGTTTTTCAAAATACTCGCGGGAGAATGCATAAGCAAAGTGCAGAATGCGTTTCGGATTACGGTAATTGACCGGCAGGACAGAAGTGCGTCCCTGCGCCTGAATCCCCACACTGGCCAGAGAAAAGTTCAGGGCCCGCTCCC
>NZ_VCDZ01000076.1:0-990 GCF_005845405.1 Escherichia sp. E4930
TGCTGAACACGGTCTGCTTTAACCCGTCACCATCACAACCACATCACACTTGTTTTCACTTTTATCTTCTGTCTTCAGAGGTATCCCATCATGAAAATTATCACCCGTGGTGAAGCCATGCGTATTCACCAACAGAATCCTGCATCCCGTCTTTTTCCGTTCTGTACCGGTAAGTACCGCTGGCACGGCAGTGCTGAAACGTATACCGGTCGTGAAGTGCAGGATATTCCCGGTGTGCTGGCCGTGTTTGCTGAACGCCGTAAGGACAGTTTTGGCCCGTATGTCCGGTTGATGAGCGTCACTCTGAACTGAGTCAGAAAGGGGATTCTGATGAGCAGCATTATCACCACCACAGTGTATACGCTGGATGAACTTTCCTGCCCTTCTGCACGGGAAAAAGCCCGCGACGGGTACCGTGTGCACCATTCTGACAGCAACTGGTATGAAAACGTGTACGAGGACTTCAGGGCGGTCTGTGGCATTTTCGGAATTGACCTCCGCCAGCGCGTTTTCCGGCTCAGCAACGGCAGGTTTATGGAAGAGCCGTGCATCTGGTTCAGCGGATTCTGCAGCCAGGGGGACGGAGCCTGTTTTGAAGGACGCTGGCACTGGCAGTCAGCAACAGCCAGGAGGCTCCGGGAGTATGCCACACAGGACCATGAACTCCATCGTATCGCGGATGCCCTGCAGGCGGTGCAGAAACGTAACTTCTGGCAACTGCAGGCTGAAATCCACCACCGGGGACGTTACTGCCATCCGTACAGCATGGATATCACTGTTACCCGGAACAGTCCGACTGGTCAGGCTATGACAGCCGATGCGGAAGCCGCTGTCAGCGAAGCCCTGCGCGACCTGGCCTTCTGGTTGTACCGTCAGCTGGAAAACGAGTACGACAGGCTGACCTCTGATGCCGCTGTTGATGAGGCCCTTCTCATCAACGAATACACCTTCACCGAAGCCGGTCTGCGCGCCGGCTGACCTGAGGACTTT
>NZ_VCDZ01000077.1:0-1279 GCF_005845405.1 Escherichia sp. E4930
GAAAGCTATTTAGGTAGCGCCTCGTGAATTCATCTCCGGGGGTAGAGCACTGTTTCGGCAAGGGGGTCATCCCGACTTACCAACCCGATGCAAACTGCGAATACCGGAGAATGTTATCACGGGAGACACACGGCGGGTGCTAACGTCCGTCGTGAAGAGGGAAACAACCCAGACCGCCAGCTAAGGTCCCAAAGTCATGGTTAAGTGGGAAACGATGTGGGAAGGCCCAGACAGCCAGGATGTTGGCTTAGAAGCAGCCATCATTTAAAGAAAGCGTAATAGCTCACTGGTCGAGTCGGCCTGCGCGGAAGATGTAACGGGGCTAAACCATGCACCGAAGCTGCGGCAGCGACACTATGTGTTGTTGGGTAGGGGAGCGTTCTGTAAGCCTGCGAAGGTGTGCTGTGAGGCATGCTGGAGGTATCAGAAGTGCGAATGCTGACATAAGTAACGATAAAGCGGGTGAAAAGCCCGCTCGCCGGAAGACCAAGGGTTCCTGTCCAACGTTAATCGGGGCAGGGTGAGTCGACCCCTAAGGCGAGGCCGAAAGGCGTAGTCGATGGGAAACAGGTTAATATTCCTGTACTTGGTGTTACTGCGAAGGGGGGACGGAGAAGGCTATGTTGGCCGGGCGACGGTTGTCCCGGTTTAAGCGTGTAGGCTGGTTTTCCAGGCAAATCCGGAAAATCAAGGCTGAGGCGTGATGACGAGGCACTACGGTGCTGAAGCAACAAATGCCCTGCTTCCAGGAAAAGCCTCTAAGCATCAGGTAACATCAAATCGTACCCCAAACCGACACAGGTGGTCAGGTAGAGAATACCAAGGCGCTTGAGAGAACTCGGGTGAAGGAACTAGGCAAAATGGTGCCGTAACTTCGGGAGAAGGCACGCTGATACGTAGGTGAAGTCCCTTGCGGATGGAGCTGAAATCAGTCGAAGATACCAGCTGGCTGCAACTGTTTATTAAAAACACAGCACTGTGCAAACACGAAAGTGGACGTATACGGTGTGACGCCTGCCCGGTGCCGGAAGGTTAATTGATGGGGTCAGCGCAAGCGAAGCTCTTGATCGAAGCCCCGGTAAACGGCGGCCGTAACTATAACGGTCCTAAGGTAGCGAAATTCCTTGTCGGGTAAGTTCCGACCTGCACGAATGGCGTAATGATGGCCAGGCTGTCTCCACCCGAGACTCAGTGAAATTGAACTCGCTGTGAAGATGCAGTGTACCCGCGGCAAGACGGAAAGACCCCGTGAACCTTTACTATAGCTTGACACTGAACA
>NZ_VCDZ01000078.1:0-1031 GCF_005845405.1 Escherichia sp. E4930
CTTACGACCAGGGCTACACACGTGCTACAATGGCGCATACAAAGAGAAGCGACCTCGCGAGAGCAAGCGGACCTCATAAAGTGCGTCGTAGTCCGGATTGGAGTCTGCAACTCGACTCCATGAAGTCGGAATCGCTAGTAATCGTGGATCAGAATGCCACGGTGAATACGTTCCCGGGCCTTGTACACACCGCCCGTCACACCATGGGAGTGGGTTGCAAAAGAAGTAGGTAGCTTAACCTTCGGGAGGGCGCTTACCACTTTGTGATTCATGACTGGGGTGAAGTCGTAACAAGGTAACCGTAGGGGAACCTGCGGTTGGATCACCTCCTTACCTTAAAGAAGCGTTCTTTGCAGTGCTCACACAGATTGTCTGATGAAAATGAGCAGTAAAACCTCTACAGGCTTGTAGCTCAGGTGGTTAGAGCGCACCCCTGATAAGGGTGAGGTCGGTGGTTCAAGTCCACTCAGGCCTACCAAATTTGCACCGCAAATTTGAAGAGGTTTTAACTACATGTTATGGGGCTATAGCTCAGCTGGGAGAGCGCCTGCTTTGCACGCAGGAGGTCTGCGGTTCGATCCCGCATAGCTCCACCATCTCTGTAGTGATTAAATAAAAAATACTTCAGAGTGTACCTGCAAAGGTTCACTGCGAAGTTTTGCTCTTTAAAAATCTGGATCAAGCTGAAAATTGAAACACTGAACAACGCAAGTTGTTCGTGAGTCTCTCAAATTTTCGCAACACGATGATGAATCGCAAGAAACATCTTCGGGTTGTGAGGTTAAGCGACTAAGCGTACACGGTGGATGCCCTGGCAGTCAGAGGCGATGAAGGACGTGCTAATCTGCGATAAGCGTCGGTAAGGTGATATGAACCGTTATAACCGGCGATTTCCGAATGGGGAAACCCAGTGTGTTTCGACACACTATCATTAACTGAATCCATAGGTTAATGAGGCGAACCGGGGGAACTGAAACATCTAAGTACCCCGAGGAAAAGAAATCAACCGAGATTCCCCCAGTAGCGGCGAG
>NZ_VCDZ01000079.1:0-2697 GCF_005845405.1 Escherichia sp. E4930
TGGCACGAAGAGTTGCAGCTAAACGCGGCAATCGTGCCAGTCTGCGGCGTAGCACAACGATTAATGATGTTTGCTTGTCAGAAGGGTTTCGTTCTCTGCTGATGCAGACCCACACTTTGTGGAAAATTGAAGCACAAGAGTGGCGTTTTACCGCACTGGCGCTGGTCGCCGCAGTTAGCGCCAATGTAAAAGCTATTGATGAACGGCAGCCTTTTGCCGCGCAGCTGGCGGCGGTAATGTCTGAAGGGCGTTTTACTCGCCTGTCGGCAGTCAAAACACCGGATGATTTACTGCGTCAGTTACGTCGCGCGGTCAAATTATTAAATGGTTCCGTCAATCTTATCTCTTTGGCAGACGATATTTTCCGCTGGTGCCAGGAGAGCGATGACCTGCTCAATCATCACCGCCGCCAGCAGCGGCCAACAGAATTTATCCGTATCCGCTGGGCGCTGGAATATTACCAGGCCGGCGACGCTGATAACGAACAAAATTAATAAAGGACTATCTCATGACGACATTTATTCAGCTTCATTTGTTAACCGCTTACCCTGCTGCCAACCTTAACCGTGATGACACCGGTGCGCCGAAAACTGTGGCACTGGGTGGAGCAACGCGACTGCGCGTTTCCTCGCAAAGTCTGAAACGTGCGTGGCGCACTTCTGCACTTTTTGAACAGGCGCTGGCGGGCCATATTGGTACTCGCAGTGGGCGTATCGCGCGTGAGGCGGCAGCTATCCTGATTGAGAAAGGAATCGAAGAGAAAAAAGCCATCGAGTGGGCGGCAAAAATTGCGGATTATCTTGGGAAAGCTAAAAACGACAAAAAACCAAAAGATCCGCTTAGTAACGCCGAAACTGAACAGTTAGTCCATATCAGCCCGGTAGAATTTGACGCCGTAAAAGCGCTTGCCCATCAACTGGCAGAAGAAAAGCGCGCGCCAAAAGAGGAAGATCTCGCTTTGTTACGTAAAGACCGTATGGCGGTAGATATTGCCATGTTTGGTCGTATGCTGGCGAATAAACCCGAGTTTAATGTTGAAGCTGCCTGCCAGGTCGCGCATGCATTTGGTGTCAGTGAAACGATTGTCGAAGATGATTTTTTCACCGCCGTTGATGATTTGCGCCAGGCTTCTGAAGATGCCGGTGCCGGGCATCTTGGTGAAACCGGATTCGGTTCTGCGCTCTTCTACACCTATATCTGCATCGATAAAGATCTGCTGGTCGAAAACCTCGGCGGTGACCAAGCGTTGGCTAATCAGACCATACGCGCCTTTACGGAAGCCGCGCTTAAAGTCTCCCCCACCGGTAAACAAAATAGCTTTGCCAGCCGTGCCTACGCCTCCTGGGCGCTGGCAGAAAAGGGCACCGATCAACCACGCTCTTTGGCGGCGGCTTTCTATGAACCCATTAATGGTACCCGTCAGTTAGATGTGGCGGTGCAGCGTATTACAACGCTTCGCGAAAACATGAATACGGTTTACGAACAGAAGACCGAATGCGCAAGTTTTGACGTGATGAACAAACAGGGAAGCATGAAGGACGTGCTGGACTTTATCTGCGCGTAAGGGGCGGCTTATGAGCCAATATCTGATTTTTCAGCTTCATGGGCCAATGGCATCCTGGGGCGTCGATGCCCCCGGCGAAGTGCGTCATACCCATGAACTGCCTTCGCGCTCAGCATTGCTGGGGCTGCTGGCTGCCGGGGTAGGGATCCGGCGTGATGATACCGAACGCTTAAACGCGTTTAATTGCCACTATTCACTGGTGGTTTGTGCCAGCCATAACCCGCGTTGGGCACGGGATTATCACACGATCCAGATGCCAAAAGAGGTGCGTAAAGCGCGTTATTTCAGCCGTAGCGAAGAGTTGAGTAATCCTGAACTGCTAAGCGCGATTATCTCCCGACGCGACTACTACACCGACGCCTGGTGGATGGTAGCTATGGCAAAAACCCCCGATGCGCCATACAGCCTCGAACAGTTGCAGGACGGTTTACGCCATCCGGTTTTTCCGCTTTATCTGGGGCGAAAAAGTCATCCGCTGGCGTTACCACTTGCGCCGTTACTGCTCGAAGGCAACGCGTCTGATGTCTTACGTAACGCATACCAACAGTATCAGGATCGTTTCCGCGAACTGAAAGTCTCACTCCCGAAACTTCAGGATGAATGCTGGTGGGAAGGGGAGCACGATGGTTTGGTCGCAAGCAAAATATTACGCCGCCGGGATGTTCCTTTAAATCGTCAGCAGTGGCTGTTTGGGGAACGCACCATCAATCAGGGGCCGTGGCTCAGCAAGGAGGAACCATGTACCTCTCAAGAATAACCTTACATACCGGCCAGCTTTCGCCTGCGCAGTTGCTGCATCTGGTGGATCGCGGTGAATATGTGATGCATCAGTGGTTGTGGGATCTCTTCCCTGGCGGCAAAGAAAGGCAATTTCTTTATCGTCGGGAAGAACTCCAGGGCGCGTTTCGCTTTTTTGTCCTCTCGCAGGAACGCCCGGCGGAAAGTGAAACTTTCACCATCGAATGCCGGTCATTTGCGCCCGAGCTGCGTACCGGACAACAACTTTGTTTCAACCTGCGGGCGAATCCAACAATCTGTAAAGCGGGCAAGCGCCACGATCTGCTGATGGAGGCGAAACGGCAGGTGAAGGGCAGGCGGAAGGGCGTGATATCTGGTTGCATCAACAACAGGCG
>NZ_VCDZ01000080.1:0-1109 GCF_005845405.1 Escherichia sp. E4930
ATGTCAGACACAGTAAAAAAGACTGGGTAATCAACCCACCAGAGAAAACACGTTTATTGCAAAAGAGGGGGGAATTATGTGCAAACTGACTAAAGAAGAAGAATACAGCATCATCAGTCGAACAATGACGAATATTCGTTCACTACGCATGTATGTACGCGGAGTTTATTTTGAGCAATTACTCGACATGCAGGAAAAGCTCAACGCTGTTATTGAAGACGCCGTGAAGATGCTGAACGAAAAGCGGCTGAACGTAAGGAACTGGAAACTAAATGTCAACAGGTATTTGACTACATCAGTTCTGTGGGGCTTGACCCGGAAGAATGGCAGGGTCCAATTTCTGCTATTGCAGGGACAACGGAAACCAAACGAAAAACCAAAGGCGGTGTGAGAAAAGAGAAATATATCTTTGAGGATGAGAACGGCGATACCAAGACGTGGTCTGGTAACGGTAAAATGCCACTTGCTTTACGAAAACAGGTTAATGAAGGTTGTCCCCTGAGACTTTTCTCATTCAAAAGCCCAGTCAACCTGAATAAAGTTTTCATGCAGCGAAGGTAGTCAACTCTAATTATATGTACAATCATTACAGCTCTGTTCCCCCTGCCAGAGCTGTTGCTTACAGAAGGAATGACCTTCTCCGGATGAGCAGCACTTGTCGTCAGGTATTTCCGTTCTAGGCCAGTAACCTCACTCACAAGCTGACAACTATCCTGACACAGGGGGTTATTGGGTGATCTCCTTCCATGAAAATACGCTCGCGGGGAACACTGCATTCGTCCGGGAAATGGAAAGGCGTGCGGCGGTTTATCCCCGCTGGCGCGGGGAACACACTGTTCCGCGTGCGCTGAGCCGCATTCACCGCGGTTTATCCCCGCTGGCGCGGGGAACACTTTAAAACAGTATCTTTATCCATAACCATCTCCGGTTTATCCCCGCTGGCGCGGGGAACACATACAGGACGATACCGCCCCCACAGGCCAGCACGGTTTATCCCCGCTGGCGCGGGGAACACGAATTACGCTTAAATCCTCTAAACTTAATTGGCGGTTTATCCCCGCTGGCGCGGGGAACACGAATTACGCTTAAATCCTCTAAACTTAATTGGC
>NZ_VCDZ01000081.1:0-1141 GCF_005845405.1 Escherichia sp. E4930
CTTTCCAGACGCTTCCACTAACACACACACTGATTCAGGCTCTGGGCTGCTCCCCGTTCGCTCGCCGCTACTGGGGGAATCTCGGTTGATTTCTTTTCCTCGGGGTACTTAGATGTTTCAGTTCCCCCGGTTCGCCTCATTAACCTATGGATTCAGTTAATGATAGTGTGTCGAAACACACTGGGTTTCCCCATTCGGAAATCGCCGGTTATAACGGTTCATATCACCTTACCGACGCTTATCGCAGATTAGCACGTCCTTCATCGCCTCTGACTGCCAGGGCATCCACCGTGTACGCTTAGTCGCTTAACCTCACAACCCGAAGATGTTTCTTGCGATTCATCATCGTGTTGCGAAAATTTGAGAGACTCACGAACAACTCTTCGTTGTTCAGTGTTTCAATTTTCAGCTTGATCCAGATTTTTAAAGAGCAAAACTTCGCAGTGAACCTTTGCAGGTACACTCTGAAGTATTTTTTATTTAATCACTACAGAGATGGTGGAGCTATGCGGGATCGAACCGCAGACCTCCTGCGTGCAAAGCAGGCGCTCTCCCAGCTGAGCTATAGCCCCATAACATGTAGTTAAAACCTCTTCAAATTTGCGGTGCAAATTTGGTAGGCCTGAGTGGACTTGAACCACCGACCTCACCCTTATCAGGGGTGCGCTCTAACCACCTGAGCTACAAGCCTGTAGAGGTTTTACTGCTCATTTTCATCAGACAATCTGTGTGAGCACTTCAAAGAACGCTTCTTTAAGGTAAGGAGGTGATCCAACCGCAGGTTCCCCTACGGTTACCTTGTTACGACTTCACCCCAGTCATGAATCACAAAGTGGTAAGCGCCCTCCCGAAGGTTAAGCTACCTACTTCTTTTGCAACCCACTCCCATGGTGTGACGGGCGGTGTGTACAAGGCCCGGGAACGTATTCACCGTGGCATTCTGATCCACGATTACTAGCGATTCCGACTTCATGGAGTCGAGTTGCAGACTCCAATCCGGACTACGACGCACTTTATGAGGTCCGCTTGCTCTCGCGAGGTCGCTTCTCTTTGTATGCGCCATTGTAGCACGTGTGTAGCCCTGGTCGTAAGGGCCATGATGACTTGACGTCATCCCCACCTTCCTCCAGTTTATCACTGC